>JBDLQQ010000028.1:0-8027 GCA_039800465.1 Verrucomicrobiota bacterium | reverse complement strand
GAATACGGCAAGCACCGGGTCCGCACCGTGGCCAAGGACGGACGCTGGATGGTCAAGCTGCCTCCGATGAAGGCCAGCGCCCAGGGACAGACCCTCCGGGTCAAGGGCCCGCACAACCACGTGGACGTCCAGGACGTCGTGGTCGGCGAGGTCTGGATCTGCTCCGGACAGTCCAACATGGAGTGGTCCATGGCCCAGAGCCACAAGCCCGATGCCGACATCGCCGCCAGCGCCAGCACCCAGCTCCGGTTCTTCACGGTCACCAAGCGCCGGTCCGTCGAGGCGAAGACCGATCTCGACTACGCCCCGCATTCCTGGGTGTCGGCTGGTCCCGAGACCACCCGCCGGTTCTCCGCCGTGGGCTATTATTTCGGACGGGACCTCGCGAAGGCCCTCCCGGGCGTGCCGATCGGCATGATCCACACCAGCTGGGGTGGGTCGCCGGCCGAGGTCTGGATGCGTCGGGCGGTGCTGGAGGACGACGCCGAGTACGCGGCGAAGATCATCGCCCCGGCGGTGAAGTCGCAGAACGCCTGGTCCGAATCCGTCAGCGCGTGGGAGAAGCGCAAGGCCGACGCCGCCGCGAAGGGGACTGAGTTCAAGGAGGGGCGTCCCGGACAGCCCTGGAACCCCGGAGAACTCTACGGCGGCATGATCGCCAACCTCATCCCGTACGGCATCCGGGGCGCCATCTGGTACCAGGGCGAGTCCAACGCCGGCCGCGCCTGGCAGTATCGAAGCCTCTTCGCCGACATGATCCGCAACTGGCGCCGCGACTGGGGGCAGGGGAGCTTCCCGTTCTATGCCGTCCAGCTGGCGCCCTGGGACAAGAACCGGAAGCGGGATCTCGCGGTCATCGCCTCCGAGATCGGTGAGAGCGACTGGGCGGAACTCCGCGAGGCCCAGAACCACGTCGCCGAGACGCTTTCGAACGTCGATGTCGCGGTGATCACCGACGTGGGTGACAAGGACGACATCCACCCGGGCCTCAAGGGGCCCGTCGGCGAGCGCCTCGCCCGTCTGGCCCGGGCGCAGGTGTACCATCAGGACATCCTCGCCCACGGCCCACGTCTCCAGTCCGCTGAGTTCAACGATTCGGAGGTGCGTCTCACCTTCAAGGATGCCGGTGCGGGGCTTTCGACCTCCAATGGCGCCGACGTCCACGGCTTCCTGGTCGCCGGTTCAGACCGACGCTGGCATCCGGCGCGGGTCCAGATCCGGGATGCCCACACGCTGGTTCTCGAGAGCTCCTCGGTGACGCGTCCGGTGGCGGTGCGCTACGGCTGGAACGACCACCCCGTCCTGAACCTCGTCAACAGCGACGGTCTGCCGGCGACGCCCTTCCGCACGGATTCGTGGCCGGTCAGCACCCAGGGACGCTGAACCGCTTCCCGAAGATCCCCGTTCTCCACCATACCCATGAAGCGCCTCCTCTGCCTCGGGATGCTGTTGGCCCTGCCCGCGACGGCCCAGGTGCTCGTCAGCGAGTTCATCGCCGACAAGCCACCGACCATCAGCTCCCACGCCTCCACCCTCGGCACGGCCTCCGGGAAGCTGCTGGCATCCTGGTTCGGAGGAAGCCGGGAGCGCGCCCGCGACTGCGTCATCTGGCTCTCCCAGCATGACGGCGGGAAATGGACCGAGCCGGTCGAGGTCGCGGCTGGCAACGAGGACAGCCGGGATCCGTGGGCGTGTTGGAACCCCGTGCTCTTCCAGAAGAAGGGGGCCGACGAGCTGTACCTGTTCTACAAGGTCGGCCCCAGCCCCTCGACCTGGTGGGGGCGCTACAAGGTCTCCCGGGATGGCGGACTGACGTGGTCGAAGTCGCGGCGGCTCCCCGGGCGGGCAATCGGTCCGGTGCGGAACAAGCCGATCGAACTCCCGGACGGGACGATCCTGTGTGGTGCGAGCACCGAGGATTCCGGATGGCGGGTCCACATGGAATGGTGCAAGACCCCCGAGGGTCCGTGGACCGTTGGCGAACCTCTCAACAGCGCCATGGAATGGGGCGCCATCCAGCCCACGCTGCTCCTCTGGCCGCATCGCGGACTTCAGATCCTCTGTCGCTCCAAGCAGCAGGCCATCCTGAGCTCGTGGTGTGACGGGGATCTCCGTCGGTGGTCGAACCTCCGTCGTTCCAGTCTCCCCAACCCCAACAGTGCCATCGACGCGGTGATGCTCGCCGACGGTCGCGGGCTGCTGGTCTACAACCCCGGAACGGAGAACCGGCACCAGCTCGCCGTGGCCATCTCAAAGACCGGGACCGACTGGGAGCCCGTGCTGATGCTCGAGAACGATTCGAAGGGCGAGTACAGCTACCCGGCCGTCATCCAGGATGCCAGCGGCACGGTCCATGTCTCGTACACCTGGCGGCGCGAGAAGATCAAACACGTCGCCATTGATCCGACCCGGCTGAAGTAGCGGGACGGAGAGGTGGAATCCCACGGCTGCTCTCCAGTGCTCCACCGCGCGTGGGCACCGTCCCGGGAGTCAGGCGGGGATCCCGAGCAGCCGGTGCACCCGGGGCATCGTCTCCGCGGGGTCCCTGTGATGGATGATCTGCCACCCCCGGGCCTGTCCCCCCATCACGTTCTCCTCACGGTCGTCGAGGAAGAGGATGGCGGCCCCCCGCCTTCCCGTCGCCCGTTCCACCGCCTCGTAGCTGGCGGGTTCGGGTTTCATGGAGCCGATCTTGTAGCTGAGCACATGGCCGTCGAACCCGCTGAAGAAGGGGAAGCGGCTCCGGATGAAGGAGACCGCCAGGTCGTTGGTGTTCGAGAAGATCCAGGTCGGGATGCCCCGTGAGCGGAGTGACTGCTGCAGCGCGATCATGGGGGCGATCTCCCCGAAGATGTCGCTGAACCCCGCGGCGAACGCCTCGAAGGACCCCCGATACCCGGTCAGCCTCTGGATCTCGCTGTAGAACTGCGCGTCGGTCAGTCGACCGGACTCGTATTGGAGCAGCAGGGTGGACTGGTCGATGGCGGCCCGGAATCCGGCGGGATCGGTCGAGCTCAGCGGGCTGAGGGCCCGCGCGGCCCGTCCGAAGTCGAACTCGAGGAGGACCTTGCCGAGGTCGAAGACCACCACTTCCGGCGCCGGGTTCGTGTGCGTGCTCATCCGGGACAGAGATCAGCCGACTCCGGACGGAAAATCAATCGCGGGTCCCGGGCGGCCAGGGACTCCGTCGCCAGAGGTCTCGTCGGCTGGACGATTCTCCGACACCCTCGAAAGGTCGTCCCATGGATCCTCTCCCGACATTGGCTCCCTCACGCAACTCCGTCCGGTCCCACTGGCGGACCACGGCGATGGTTTCACTCGGGCTCCTCACCCTTGCCGTCGCCGGATGCGCCCGATGGGGCGGCCGGGTGCTCGAGGCGAGCCATGTGGCGTTCAACACGTCGGTGTCCCAGGCCGTGGATCGGCAGATGATCCTCAATCTGGTGCGACTCAGCTTCGACCTCCCCACCCAGTGGATGACGGTCGCCAGCATCAACGTGAACGCCAGTGTCGGGGGCAGCGCCAATTCGGGCGGGACCTTCCGCCAGAGCGGCAACGACGACGGGGCAGCGGGTGGATCGGTCAACTTCTCCTACACCCCGAACATCACCTTCGTGCCCCGTCAGGGAGAGCAGCTCAGCCAGGAGCTGATGGCACCCATACCGCTCCGGAACGTCGAGGGCTTGGCCTCGGCGGGATGGCCCCTGAGCTGGCTGCTGTTCATGACCTGTGAGCGCATCCAGGGCATCCCGTCCTTCGACGTGAACAAGGGCTCCCGCACGATGGCCCGGGACCCACGGTTCGGAACCCTCCTGCTGCTGACCGACGAGCTCAAGAAACAACAGATGATCTCGTTCAGCCGCACGCCAGTCCTGGTCGATTGGAACCCCAGTCCCATCGCGTCGAATCAGGTGGACTTCAGGGCGGTCGTCGATGCACGCAGGGAGGGTGGGAAGCTCCGGTTGCGCCCGGACGGCACCTACGACTACGTGGTCCTGGAGACCATCCCCGTGATGGCCGTCTACCCCAATGCGCTCGTGGATGAGCAGGCTCGCGCCTTCGCCGATCTCCTCGGTCTTTCGCTGGCCGCCACGAACTAACCGCTGGTGGCGGCCAACGATGGTTCGGAGAGCCGCAGCATCAACATCAGGACCCGATCGCTCGCGGCCGTCCTGCGACTCCTCAGCTTTGGGGTCGATCCGGTGATCGACGCCACCGCTCCGAATCCCCGGCTGGATTCCCCACCCGAGGCCTGGCAGGCGCTCAAGGATGAAAGCGATGTCCGGGGCCTCCAGGAGAAGGTCCGGGCGGTGTTCCGGATCCACTGGACCCGGAGACGTCCGAAGCACGACGAGCTCATGGTCCAGTTCCACGACGGCTACTTCTGGATCGACCCGGAGGACCGGACCAGCGTCCAGGTCTTCTCCCTGGTCCGAGACCTGTTCGATCTCCCGGTCACCACTGGAGCCGACGTGAAGCCGGTCCTCACGATTCCCGTCAGCCACTGAGCCGGGAGTTTCCACCGTCGTGAGGCGCGTCGGTCCCGCACTGGCGCCTTTACTCCCTCCACCCGTCCGGGAGAGTCCGGGGATGCGACTCCCCGCCGTGTGCCTCGCCCTGCTGGCATCCCTCCCTCTGCTTTCCGCCCAACCTTTCCGAGGGACCACCGCCCTCGAATCGAAGGGCGATCTCTCCGCGGAACTCGTGTCCGGGATCGACCGGTACCTCGACCGCGTCCTGCAGGCAGCGCCTGAGAAACGGGCGCGGCACTGGAAACGCGACCTCTCCTCTCCCGAGGCCTACGTCGGCTCCATCGCCACCAACCGACAGCGCTTCGCCGAGATCCTCGGGGTCGTCGAGCGACGGGATCCGCCCCGGCTCCGCATGACGGGTCCGGCTCCAGCGGACCTTGCCACCCATCCCGCCCTCGTCGGCACCGGTCCGGGATTCCGGATCTATGCGGTCGACTGGGACGTCCTCCGCGGCGTGAAAGGCGAGGGGCTTCTCCTCGTGCCCGACACCGTCCGGGCCGATGTCGTCGCGGTGCCCGACTGTGACTGGACCCCGGAACAGGCGGTCGGCCTCGCCCCGGGCGTGGCGGATTCCGATCAGTTCCCACGTCGACTCGCCGCGGCGGGTTGTCGGGTGCTGGTCCCGGCCCTGGTGGACCGGAGCGACACGTTCTCGGGTCTCCCCGGGGTCCGGAAGCTCCGGCAGTCCCAGCGCGAGGTCCTGTGGCGCGCGGCCTATGAGATGGGACGCACGATGCAGGGGTACGAAGTCCAGAAGGTCCTCGCCGGGGTGGACTGGATGCGGGCCTCGGCGCCGACGAACGGAGCGGCCCGCCCGCTCGGTGTCGTGGGCTGGGGCGAGGGCGGGATGATCGCCTTCTATGCGGGTGCCCTGGATTCCCGGATCGATCTCACGGGCGTGTCGGGCTTCTTCCAGAACCCCCGGCTCCACGACGAGCCCATCTACCGCAACGTGTGGTCGATCACCGACCAGTTCGGCGGTCCCGAGATCGCCAGCCTCGTGGCACCCCGGGGCTTCGTCTATGAGGTGGGGCGTTACCCCAACACGGGTTATCCGGCCGCAGGCCAGGGGAGCGATGGCGCGGCCCCGGGAAGGATCGGTTCGCCGGATCCCGAGGGTGCCGAGGACCGGGCTCGTCAGGCCCTTGAATGGCTCCAGGGCGTGCCCGGCGTGGACACCTGGAAGCTTTCGCAGGCTGGATCCGACACCGTCTGGGGCGACGAGGCCCTCGGTGCGGCGATGGATCGTCTCGGCGTGACGCCCGCCTCTTCGTCGTCGGCCGTCATGAAGGTCGGCCCTGGAGTCGACCCCGCGGCGCGTCAGCTGCGCCAGTACCAGGGGATCCTCGAGGACACCCAGTGGCTGATGCGGGAGTCGGAATTCACCCGGCAGAACTTCTGGAAGGGCGTGGACCGCAAGTCGGTCGACACGTTCGTCCAGACCCGGAAGGGACTCCGGGACATCCTGCAGAACGAGATCGTCGGGTTCCTCCCGCCGGCCTCCCTGCCGGCCAACCCGCGGTCGCGGAAGGTGTCGGAGACCGACGCCTTCACGGGCTACGAGGTGGTGCTCGACGTCCACCCCGATGTCGTCGCCTACGGCATCCTGCTGGTCCCGAAGGGCATTCCCGCCGGTGAACGGCGTCCGGTGGTCGTGTGCCAGCATGGGCTCGAGGGGCGTCCCTCGGACGTGGCGGATCCGAAGATCGACAACCCGGCCTACCACACCTACGGCTGCCGGCTGGCCGAGCGCGGCTACGTGGTGTTCGCGCCGCAGAACGCCTACATCGGCGAGAACCGGTTCCGTCAGGTCCTCCGCAAGGCCCAGCCGCTGAAGCTGACGCTGTGGTCGTTCATCCAGCGCCAGCACGAGGTGATCCTCGACTGGCTGGCGTCGCAGGACTTCGTCGACCCGTCCCGCATGGCCTTCTACGGGCTCAGCTATGGCGGCAAGACCGCGGTGCGCATCCCGCCGCTGGTCGACCGCTATTGCCTGAGCATCTGCTCCGCGGACTACAACGAGTGGATCTGGAAGAACGTCTCGGTCCGCCACGGCTACTGCTACCTCTACTGGGGCGAGTACGACATGCCGGAGTTCAACCTCGGCAACACGTTCAACTACGCCGAGCTCAGCTGGTTCATGATCCCGCGTCCCTTCATGGTGGAGCGGGGGCATGACGACGGGGTCGCGCCCGACGAGTGGGTGGCCTACGAGTTCGCCAAGACGCGTCGGCAGTACGTGAAGCTGGGGATCGGGGACCGGACCGAGATCGAATTCTTCGACGGCCCCCACACCATCAACGGGAAGGGGACCTTCGATTTCCTGCAGCGGCACCTGAAGTGGCCCAAGTGACAGGCTGGGGCAGGGGGACCGGTGGATCGGTGTCCCCCTCGCCCCAGCGGCTTTTTCCATCGCGGCGGTTCAACTCCTTGACGCCCCCGGTGTCGCCGGCGTGCAATAGGCCCATGTCCTCGTCACTCGCCCGCAGGGAATTCCTCGTCTCCACCGTCCTCGGCTCTGCCGCCGTCCTTTCTGGATGCGCCACCTCGGGTGGTTCCTCCAAGGGGGTCGCTGCCGGATGCTACGAGATGCGGATCTACCACATCGCCCCCGGCAAGCAGGAGGCGCTGATGAACCGGTTCCGCAACCACACCCTCAAGCTCTTCGCCCGTCATGGCATCACCAGCGTGGGCTACTGGATGCCGATCGACCCGGCCGACCAGCGCCTCCACTTCCTGCTGTCCTACCCGAGCCGCGAGGCCCGGGAGGCGTCCTGGAAGGCGTTCGTGGCGGATCCCGACTGGCAGGCGGCCTACAAGGCCAGCGAGGCCAATGGACCGCTGGTGAGCAAGGCCGAGAATCCCTTCTACGTCCTGACCGACTGGTCGCCGAAGCCGCGCACCGGCAACGTGTCCAAGGGCGGGGTCTGGGAATGGCGCACCTACACCGCCAACACCGGACGGCTCGGGGCGCTCGATGCCCGTTTCCGCGACCACACCATGGCCCTCTTCGCCAAGCACGGCATCAACAACTACGCCTACTGGCACAAGATGGCGGATCAGCCGGGCGCCGACATCACGCTCGACTACTTCGTGACCCACGCCTCGGTGGACGCCTCCAAGAAGTCGTTCGCGGCGTTCGGACAGGACCCCGCATGGAAGGCCGCCCGTGAGGCGAGCGAGAAGGGAGCCGGCGGTTCCCTGACCGCGCCGGGTGGGGTGAAGTCGCTCTTCCTGAAGGCGACCGACTTCTCGCCGGTGCAGTAGCCCCGGCATCCGGTCGGTTCGACATCCCATGGTGCTCATCCCGGTCCGGGTCGGCCCCAGTTCCATCCATGGACTGGGGCTTTTCCCTGTCATGCCCCTGCGGGCTGGAACCCCGTTCTGGCGGTTCGAGCCCGGATTCGACCAGCGGTTCTCGGACGCCGAGGCCTCCCGTTGGCCTGAGCCGGCCCAGGCGCATCTGCGCTGGTTCGCCTGGCGGGAGCGGGAGTC
>JBDLQQ010000027.1:0-27095 GCA_039800465.1 Verrucomicrobiota bacterium | reverse complement strand
TCGAAACGCTGGCGCAGCTTCATCTTCCAGGCGGAGAGATCGGCGGTGGGTTCGATGTGATGCCGAGCCACCCAGGGGAGCCATTCGTTGATCTGGCTCTGGTGACACCACGACTCCTCGGCGATCAGGTCGAAACACGGTTCGACATCCACCGCGAGGTCGAACGAGTTGGCCCCGGCCATGTAGCCGTCGTAGGTGTTCAGGATCACCGGGGTCCGGACCGAGCGGGACTGCGTCTCATCCTCGACCGGAAACTCGTCGAGGAAGGCGTGTGGGACATTGATCATGTAGGCCACCCGTCGGATGGCCTCGGCGACGGTGATGTGGTCCGGGTGGACTCCGGCGAGGGAATCGTTTGGAAGTGGAGGGCAGAGCAGGTAGTCGGGCTCGAATTCCCGGATGGCCTGCCAGAGCGATGCGAGGAGGTCGGTGGTGAGGGTGCGGGCCTCGCCGAAGGGGCTCCCATCGGGTCCGAGAAGCTGACGGAACTCGTAGCCCCCGAGCGCGGCGCTGCGCTCCTGCTCCGCGCGGCGGATCCGGGCGGTCTCCTCCCGTGTCCTGAACTGGTGACCGGAGCGTCCATCGGTACAGACCACGATGCGGCCCTGGAACTGGTCGCCAAGGGTTCGACGCCACAGCTCGAAGGTCCCGGCGGCGACGAACTCGAAGTCGTCGTAGTGGGCATGGACATGGAGGACGCGCATGGGCGGTCAGGCTAGCGGCCGGTGGGAAGCGGGTGAAGCCCGGGAGGGTCAGACCGCGAGCACGTGGCGGAGGTAGAGGTAGAGCAGGGGCGCGTTGAACAGGGGACTGTCGATCAGGTCGAGGATCCCGCCGATCCCCGGGAAGAGTCGTCCCGAATCCTTCACCCCGGCCTCACGCTTGAAGGTCGACTCGATCAGGTCGCCGACCACCGCCCCGACGCTGAGAATCATGCCGAGAACCAGGGCGTGTCCAATGGTCAACCCCTTGAGTCGACTCCCGGCGAGGAGTGCCAGTCCGACCGACGCTCCCGTCGAGACCATCACCGCTCCGGCGAAACCCTCCCAGGTCTTCCCGGGGCTGATCCTGGGGATCATCTTGTGGCGACCGCACAGGGAACCGATGCAGTAGGCGCCCACGTCGCTGAACTTCGTGACGATCAGGAGGTACAGAACATAGAAGCGTCCGTCGATGCCGGTCAGGTAGTTGATCTTCTGGATGAAGTTGAGCAGCCAAGGCACGTACATCAGTCCCATGAGGGTGGTGGCGATGCCCGCGAAGCCCTGCGGATTGTGGGCGTCGAACAACTGGCGGAGGCACAGGCCCAGGACGAACAGGACGAGGACACCGGTCTCGAAGTCGTTGGGTTTGGCGGCGAGGAGTTGGTAGTCCTTGGCGTGGGTGACGTAGTAGTGGGTGCTCGACATCAGAGCGATGCCGGCGACGAGTCCCCACCATTTGAAGCACTTGAGTCCTCGTTTCTCGATCAGGCCATAGAACTCCCACAGGCCGGCCCCTGCCAGGATCAGCATCAGCAGCAGGAAGACCGCATTGGCCACGATCGGATTCGTCGAGAAGATGGCGGTCAGGACGATTGCCCAGAGCACCATGGTGCTCCCCAGCCGTCGCAAGAAGACCTGTCCCTTCGAGAGGGAGGGGGTAGGGGGTAGGGAGGAGGCGGACATGTCTTCGGATGGCCCCCTCTTGCACCAGTGACACTGATGCGGATGTCCGGAGACCGGAGGGCTAGGATCGACCGAGGATCCGCCGGGTGGCGAGCGGCAACTGGTTGAGGTCGATCAGGGTGAGGAAGTCGATGGTCTTGAACTCACGGTCGATGGCCGGAGCCCCGCAGATCTTGGCACCGAAGGACAGGTAGGCGCGGAGCAGCTTGGGGATCTTGGGCGGGTTTGGGGCGACCACGTCGAGCGGGCAGACGTATTCGGGTCGCGGGGAAGTCCGGAAGGCCGGTTCCACGAGATGATCCCTGGAAAGGTCCTGGAAGGCCGCGGCACCGACGGTGGGGTCCTGGCTGGTCAGCGAACTGCAGCCCACCAGATACCGTGCTCCGGCGTTGCGGGCATAGTCCGAGATGCCCTGCCAGAGGAGTCCGATGACCGGGAGACTGCGGTGGTCGACATGGACGCAGGCCCGGCCCAGTTCGACGATCTCGTCCTGGATGGGCCGGAACGGGGTGAAGTCGAATTCCTGTTCCGAGTAGAACCCACGGTTCTTGGCGGCGACGCGACCGGTCTGGAGCCGGTAGGTCCCAACGACCTCGCCGGTGTCCTTGTTTTCGACCAGCAGGTGGTCGCAGATCGCATCGAAGGGGTCCTCGTCGCGCAGGGTGGAGAACGAACTCTCGAGGCCCTCGTTGAGCTCCAGGTTGAACACCAGGAACCTCAGGGTCTGGGCCGCGCGGAGGTCCTCGGTCGACGAGGCGAGGCGGAGGCGGTAGGGGATGCCGGCGGTGGCCCGGGCCAGCATGCGCGAGCCGAGTTCGATCCGGTCCGATCCCTCTGTTGCAGGATTGAGGTCCGTCATGGGGCTTCCTCGTTGGTCCATGAAATGGTTGGGACAGGGCCTGTTTCGTGGCAAGCCCCGGATGGCCCCGTTTCCAAGACGTTTCCCGGCGGTGAACTAGGAGGCGAGGGCACCCTCGGCGGCACCGGCCGAATCGGACTTGCCCTGAGAGAAGATCAGCTTCTTCCCGTCCGAGGTGACCTGGACGGGTTCGCCCTCCACGAGGGTCCCCCGCAGGATCTCCTCGGCCAGGGGGTCCTCCAGCTCGCGCTCGACGGCGCGGCGCATCGGTCGGGCGCCGTATTGCGGGTCGAAGCCCTTGCCGATGAGGAAGTCCTTCGCGGGAGCGTCCAGGACCACGTTCACGTTCCGGCGCGAGATGCGCTCGAGGACCTTCTTGATCTCGAGCTCGAGGATCTCGACCAGCTCGGGCTTGCCGAGGGTCCGGAACACGATGATGTCGTCGAGCCGGTTCAGGAACTCCGGACGGAAGAACTTCTTCGCCTCGTCCAGCGTCTTGCTCCGCATGGTGTCGTAGTCGGCCACGTCGCTAGACTTGCCGAACCCGATCACGTTGCTCTTGCGGAGGACGTCGGATCCGACGTTCGAGGTCAGGAGGATGATGGTGTTCCGGAAGTCCACGGCGCGACCCAGGGAATCGGTCAGCTTACCCTCCTCCAGGATCTGCAGGAGCATGTTCATGACGTCCGGGTGGGCCTTCTCGATCTCGTCGAACAGCACCACGGAATACGGCTGGCGGCGGACCTTCTCGGTGAGCTGGCCACCCTCCTCGTAGCCGACGTAGCCGGGCGGGGAGCCGATCAGACGGCTGACCGTGAACTTCTCCATGTACTCGCTCATGTCGAGCTGGATGAAGCTCTGGGCGGATCCGAACATCTGCTCCGCGAGGGTACGGGCCAGGAGGGTCTTGCCGACGCCGGTGGGCCCTAGGAGGGCGAAGCAGCCAATGGGACGCTTGGGATCCTTGAGGTCAGCCCGGGCCCTGCGTAGGGATTTGGCCAGGGCGGTCACTGCGTCCTTCTGGCCGATCACCACCTTGCCCAGCTCGATCTCGACGTTGAGGAGCTTCTGGGTCTCGGTCTGGCCCATGCGCTGGAGCGGGATGCCGGTCCACTTCGCGACGACCTGCAGGATGTCGTCCTCAGTGACACGGACCCGGCGCTCCTCCTTGTGGGTCTTCCACTCGGCCAGGATGCGGTCGAGGTTCTCCTTCGTGGCCTTCTCCTTGTCGCGGAGCTGGGCCGCCCCCTCGAAATCCTGGTCCTTGATGGCCTGCTCCTTCTGCTGCCGGAGACGCTCGATCTCCGCCTCGATGTCCTTGACGTCAGGTGGCCGCTGCATGGCCCCGATCCGGGCCTTCGCGCCAGCCTCATCCATCACGTCGATGGCCTTGTCGGGGAGGAACCGGGCGGTGATGTAGCGGTCGGAGAGCTGGACGCAGGCGCGGATGGCCTCGGGATCGAACTCCGCCTTGTGGTGTTCCTCGTACTTCGGCTTGAGGCCGGTGAGGATGGTGATCGCGTCTTCGACGTTCGGAGGCTCGACCTTGACGGTCTGGAACCGGCGCTCGAGGGCGGAGTCCTTCTCGATGTACTTCCGGTACTCGTTCAGGGTGGTGGCGCCGACGATCTGCATCTCCCCTCGGCTCAGGGCGGGCTTGAAGATGTTGGAGGCGTCCATCGTGCCCTCGGCCGAGCCGGCGCCGACGATGGTGTGCAGCTCGTCGATGAAGAGGATGATGTTCTTGGACTTCTTGATCTCGTCCATGACCGCCTTGATGCGTTCCTCGAACTGGCCGCGGTATTTGGTCCCGGCCACCATGAGTGCGAGGTCGAGGGTGACGACGCGCTTGGCGGCGAGGATCTCGGGCACGTTGCCCTTGGCGATCTCCTGGGCGAGGCCCTCGACGATGGCGGTCTTGCCGACGCCGGCCTCGCCGAGGAGGACGGGGTTGTTCTTGGTCCGGCGGCAGAGGATCTGGATCACGCGCTCGATCTCGCCCTGACGGCCGATGACCGGATCCATCTCCCCCTTCTTGGCCAGTTCCGTGAGATCCCGTCCAAATGCCTTGAGGGCGGGGGTCTTGACGCCCTTCTTGCCTTCCTCGGACTTGCCGGCCTTGACGGGCGGTTCCCCGGAGGGTTCGCCCGCAGATTCCTCGCCCTCGTTCTGCTGGAAACCGGGATCGAGCTCCTTGAGGACCTCCTGGCGGCAGGCCTCGATGTCGACATCGAGGTTCTTGAGCACCTTCGCCGCCACACCGTCGCCCTCGCGCAGCAGGCCGAGCAGGATGTGCTCGGTGCCCACATAGGTGTGGTTGAGGGCCTTGGCTTCGCGGGCGGCCAGAGCCAACACCTTCTTCACCCGGGGGGTGTAGTTCGGGCTGCCCCCCGACTTCGTCTCGCCGCCGCTGCTCCGGACCTCCTTCTCGACCTCGTGACGGACGTTCTCGAGGTCCAATCCCATGCGTTGGAGGACGTTCACGGCGACGCCCTGTCCCAGCTTGATCAGGCCGAGGAGGAGGTGTTCGGTTCCGACGAAGTTGTGTCCGAAGCGATCCGCCTCCTTCCGTGCCAGTGCAAGCACCTGCTGGGCCCGGGGTGTGAAGCTGTTCAAGTTCTCGTCACTCATGGGGGTGTGGGGTTCCGGTCCTTCTTCAGGCCGGAAAGTAGCCTCAATCTGGGCATCTTGGCGAGTCAGGTCAAAAGATCTTGGGCCACGGCCGGGTCAGCGCGCCTCCATCGGAGGGCTCAGTGCCCTTCGGCGGGGTTCTTCAAGCTGGCTTGGCGGTCGCCCGCGTGTGGTCGGGTACGGGGAACCGTTTCATCCGCTCCCGGAGCATCTCCGCCCGGAGTGCATCGCGCTGCTCGGCGTCCAGCTTCTCCGGATGGGTCATCTGGAGGTGCCAAGGCTGGCTGATCAGGAACAGCTCGTCCACGGACGACTTCGAGATCCCCTCGAACATCCCGAGGTCGACACCGAGCCTCAGGAGACTCAGCTGGTTCATCGTCTCCTTCGAGGCGATCACATGGGCCTGGCTGAGGGCTCCGTAGGCGCGTCCGATCTGGTTGAACAGCTGCCGGGGCTTCTTCTCGAGCTGCGCAGCCCGGGCATTCTGCTCGGCCTCGATGATCTGCAGGGCGACCTTGTTGAGCCGCTCCACGATCTCACTCTCCGACTCCCCGAGCGTCTGCTGGTTGGAGACCTGGAAGATGTTGCCAAGGGCCTCGGTGCCCTCGCCATAGAGACCGCGGACCGCGAGCCCCAGCTTGTTCACGGCCTGGATGATCTGGTTGATGTGTTCGGCGAGGACCAGGCCGGGCAGGTGGAGCATCGCGCTCACCCGTATCCCGGTCCCGAGGTTGGTCGGACACGCGGTCAGGTAGCCGTACTGCTCGGTGAATGCGAACGGCACCTTCTCCTGGAGGGATGAGTCGAGGGCGTCGAGTGCGAGCCAGGCCTGCTTCAGCTGGAGTCCTGGACGGAGCGCCTGCATCCGCAGGTGGTCCTCCTCGTTCACCATCACGCAGAAGCTCTCAGCCCGGTTGAGGACAAAGCCGCTGCCACCGCTCTTGGCTGCCAGCTCGCGGCTGATCAGGTGCCGTTCGACCAGCACCTGCTTGTCGAGGGCAGTGAGCTTGTCGAGGCCGCTCGCGAATGGGTCGGGCCCCAGCTGGGGCATCCCGGCGACCAGGGGCATCAGGAGCTCGTAGGAGCGGACGCGGTCGGCCTTCTTGGCGTGGCCCGGGAAGGGGATGTCGGCGACGTTCCGCGCCAGGCGGACGCGGGAGGACAGGACGATCTGGTCGTTGGGTCCGCCGCGCTGGCAGGACTCCTGGGGTGCGGACAGGAACTCGAGGATCTTCATCGCGTCGGGGTTTCAGGGGCTCGGGGTGGTCTTCCGGGCCTCCTTGATCTGGTCCCGGAGTGTGGCTGCGAGCTCGAAATCCTCCTTGGCGATGGCCGACTGCAGATCCGACTCGAGCCGATCGAGAAGGTTCTGGGAATCGGCAGCCCGCTGGAGTGCGGGAGGGAACTTGCCCTTGTGCTGGGTCCCCCGGTGCATGCCCTTCAGAAGCTGCTCAAGCCCATCGGCGAACACATCGTAACATCGCGAGCATCCCAGCCGTCCTGTCTTCTTGAAATCCGACTGGGTGAAACCGCATCCGGGACACGTCACCGAGGCGCCTGTCGAGGTCGTCGCCTCCTCCATCTTCTGGGAGGCACCCAGTCCCAGCAGGACGTCGGCGATGGAGAACCCGGTCGGGTCATCCACACCCTTCTCCTTCGCGCACGACTCGCACAAATCCACCTTCTTGACCTCGTTGGCGACGATCTGGGTGTAGTGGACCTTGGCAGGGGCTTTTTTGCAGAACTGGCATTGCATAGCGGACTGCCGAAGGTCCGCACGACCCAGCCCGGCGTCAAGCGGGGTGGGGAAGGAAGGGATCCCGCGGACGCCGTGAGGACCCCAGCGGTCGGCCGGATCAGTCGAAGATGACCTCGCCGTCGGTCTTGGTCCGCTCCCGGAACTCCGCGATCAGGCGGGCCGTCACCGGCCCGGGTTTTCCAGAGCCGATCACCCGGCCGTCAACCTTGACGACTGGGACAATCTCCGCGGCCGTGCCGGTCAGGAACATCTCGTCCGCAATGTAGAGGTCGTATCGGGTCAGGTTCGGCTCGGATGCCTGGATCCCAAGGTCCCGGGCGCAGTCCAGGACCGTGTTCCGCGTGATCCCATAGAGGGCGCCGGCGCTGAGGGGTGGTGTGTACAGGCGGCCTTTCTGCACGATGAAGATGTTGTCCCCCGTGCATTCCGCCACGAACCCCTCGGCGTTGAGCATGATGGCCTCCTCGACGCCCGCGTTGTTGGCCTCGATGCGGGCCAGGATGTTGTTGAGGTAGTTGAGCGACTTGATGGCCGGGTTGACCGAGTTGGCCAACATCCGGGTGGTGGGCACCGTGACGATGGTCAGGCCCTCGGCGTAGTACTTCTCGGGATAGAGCTGGATCGTGGCGGCGATGATGATGACCGACGCCTTGGGACAGCGGCGTGGGTCGAGCCCAAGCGTGCCCTTGCCCCGGGTGACGAGGAGTCGGATGTAGCCCTCGCGGAGATTGTTGCGTCGGCAGGTCTCGACGGTTGCAGCCATCAGCTCCTCGGGGGTCATCGGGATGTCGAGGAGGATGGCCTTGGCCGACCAGAAGAGGCGCTCGATGTGCTCCCGGAGCTTGAAGATGCGGTTGTGGTACATCCGGATGCCCTCGAAGACCCCGTCGCCATAGAGCAGACCATGGTCGAAGACGCTCACCTTGGCGTTGGCCTCGTCGAAGAACTCACCGTCGATGTACACTTTCATGCAGCGCAGACCCCGAACCTAGGAGAGGCGATGCGGCGCGTGCAAGCTGTCGCCGCGTCATTCCAGGGGTCGCCTGACATCCAAAAGGCACCTCATCGGGTCCACGCATCCATTGATCCTCCGCGAAACTGCTTGCGATGGGGTGGTCGGGACCCGCATGAGGAGGCCGCTCCATGGGATCCGAAACCACCACAGCAGCTCCCGCCGCCGGGATGCGTCCGGGCGTGCCGTCCCCGATGGAACTCTGGCGTCGTCCCCTGCCGCATCTGCGGAAGGACCGGACCATCCGCGGGGTGTGCCGGGTGGTGACCTCGATCTCGAGGTGGCAGGTCCGGGAGATGCACGGGCTCGAGCACGTGGCGCCGGAACGCGACCCCTTCATCCTGGCGCTCAATCACAGCCAGCGTCCCGAGGCGGTGGTGGTCCCGACGTGGCTCTGCTTCCACCGGGGCGGTCGGATGGTGCACTTCATGGCCGACTGGAACTTCCTCCTGATTCCGGTCCTCTCATGGGTGATCCGCCTGCACGATCCGATCGTGGTGGTCCGCAAGGACGCCAAGCCGAGGTTCCTGAACCGGTTCAAGAAGCGGTTCCAGAGTCCACTCTCCCCCTTCGAGCAGGCCCGGGAGCGTCTGTCCCGGGGCCAGTCCATCGGGGTCTTCCCCGAGGCGACCACCAATCGGCATCCATCCCAATTGCTACGGGGACAGGTGGGAGTCGCCAAGCTCGCCCTCGAGTCGGGAATCCCGGTGGTCCCCGGCGGCATCCGCTTCCCGTCGCACCAGGGCACCGATCCGATCGGCGATCTGGAACCCCTGTCCGTGCATTTCGGGCCGGCTCTCCAGCCACCACCGAGGGATCCCGAAGCCCATTCGTCGGATCCCGTCGCGGCATTCCATGAACAAATCATGCGCGCCATCTCGACACTCTCCGGCAAAGAGTGGCAGCCTTCCGCCCGACGGACCAAATATGCCGTTGTCCAAGACTGAACTGCAGGTGAGTCGAATCACCGACGAAGGGGGGCGCCGGAAGGCGCTCGAGGTGATGCGCTCGACCTACAGGGACGAGAAGCACTGGATCTCCTCCGACGACAAGCTGGTCAGCCTGAAGGAGCTCCAGGACGATTCCGTGGCTTGGTTTGTGGCCGAGCAGGACGGGTCCCCGGTCGGGGTCCTCCGCGTCCTCTACGCGCCGCCCCTCGACCTCTACGCCGCCTACGGCTTCAAGCTGGTGGCCAAGGACATCGATCTGGACGCCTTCATCCGGAACAACCGGATCGCCGAAATTGGCCGGTTTGCGGTCGTCCCCTCGCAGCGTGGCAACCTCCTGGTCTCGGCCGCGCTCATGCGGGATGCGGTGGCGGCAACGGTCCGAAAGTCCTTCACCCACTACATCACCGACGTCTTTGAGGGCGAGGCCCACAGTCCATTCGAGTTCCATTCCCGGGTCCTCGGGTTTGAGGTGGTGGCAACCCACGACGTCGGGGAGCTCAACTGTCCCAACAGGCGGATCACCATGGTGCTGGACCTGAAGAAGTGCTACCAGCGCCTCCGGTCCTCCCGGGGTTGGTTGTTCCGGTACATCACCGAGAACTGGACCGATGAGATGCATCGGGCGATGGGTGGCGAACCAGCCCGGCCTGCGGTGGCCGCCTGACACCCCGGTTTGCCGGTAGATCGTGCCTGTTCCCCGGACCGTCGCAGAGCGAGGTGTGGGGACTTGAAGGTTCCGGTCGAGGGTCTGAAACTCACCCGGTGAAGAGGTGGTTTCGTGCAGCCGCGATCGCGGTCGTCGGGTTGGTGGTCGTCCTCCTGCTGCTGGAGCTCTACCTCGGAAGGATCGTCAAGGCCGCCATCGAGACCGTGGGGCCCCACATCACGGGGACGACCGTGACAGTCGACGATGTCGACATCTCTCCAAGACTGGGTTCCGGAACGCTCCGGGGTCTGGTTGTCGGGAATCCGCCACCCTTCAAGGAGCCTCATGCCCTGCGTCTGGGGGAGGTGCACGTCCGCTTGGACCTCCCTTCGCTTCGATCCAACACCGTGGTCGTGACGTCCATCATCGTGACGGATGCCGAGGTGGCCGTGGAGGGAGTTCCCCACCACAGCAATATCCGAAAGTTGCTGGACACCTTGAGCCAGAAGGCGAGTCAGGACTCTGGGAAATCGTCGCCCTCCAGGACCTCCACCTCGGAACGGCGGGTTCGGGTGGACGAATTTGTAATCCACCGGATGCGCGTCCGTGCCCGGTTGAACATCGCCGGGGTCACGACCCCTGCGGCGGGTCTCACGCTTCCGGAGGTGCGATTGACGGGACTCGGTAGCAAGGGAGCCGGTATCACGCTGGCCGAGCTCGGGCGGGACATCCTGCAGGCGGTCTACACCGAGCTGCTGTCGGCCTTCGGATCAAAATCCTGGCTCCTCAAGGAGACTCAGGAAGGGACCCATTGGCTGCGCGACAAGACCTCAGGTGCGATCCGCGACGCCTCCAAGGCAGTGGGCGATCTCTTCCGGAAGAAGGACGGGGAGAAGTAGGGTTGGAAGGTGGTGGGTTCCGGGGAGGCGGAGAAGGGTGGGTTCTTCAGCACCCTCCCTGAGCGGGGATGCACCGCGGTGGGTGAAGGAACCCCGGAGAGGAGGTGGGGTGGCCGACGGGACTCGAACCCGCAACAACCAGAATCACAATCTGGGGCTCTACCATTGAACTACGGCCACCAACCCGGGGCGAGACGCTACGGATCGGCCTTTTGACCGTCAAGAAGCGCCCCGCAAGCAGGTTGGTCGGGGAAGACCGGGTCCATGGGGCGCCTCACCTCCGGCGACCGGTGGGATGGCCGGCTTCACCAGGGGTTACGGGGCGCATGCCCGGGGAGCTGTAAGGTGTTTGGCCCTCTTCGCGTTCTCCACGTGGTTCGAGATTCGAGCCGTTCCTGATGGAGACTGGTGTGATCACGGTCCTGCCTGCTCCGTCGGCATTCTGGAGATCCCCACTGATCGATCATTTCCCATGAACCCACGAAACAACATTCCACGTGCCCCCGTGGGCGCCCTGTCACTCCTGGCGACCACCTTTTTTCTGGAGCGGGCATTGGCCGGTCCAGAGACGGTCTATTTCTTCTCACAGCAACGGGTATCGAATCTGACGCTGACCGGTTCGATTCCGGGAAACCTGACTGGTGGTGCTGTCTATGTGGAGACCTTCACGGAGGCCCAACAGAGTCAGGGCCTGACCGGGTTTTCCTTCGTTTCCACATCGGGTACCTACGATGCCGCGCAGTCCCTCGTTCCAATCCCCTGGCCTGCATCCAACCCGGTGCCTCCGCCCGAGAACTTCACGGTGGTCAACCCGCTCGTGCCTGCAGGGCAAGGGGTGGTCCTCGGACAGTATGCGCCTACACCCTTGGGCCCTCTGGGTAGCACGACCGGACTCATCTCGGTGTCGGATATCGGCCTGACGGACTTCGCGCGGGCCGATGTCCAGGGCAGCGGGCTCACGATCCAAGGCCAGCCCACCCTGATGCCTGGGCTGTTCGGGGCACCGGGCCAGGTTGGCCTGACCTTCGACACGGTGGCTGAGGCGTCAGCATCCTTGTCCACGGGCTTCAACTACGGCTATTCGGTCTGGACGGTCTCAGGTGACTTCACCTTGGCGGCCACCGATACCGTGACCCTGTCCTTCGACCATCTTCTCCGTCTCGTCGGGTTCTCGGACATCACAACCGAGCAGGCTCTCGGTGAGGTGCTCGTCCAGTTGGAAATCGCAGGCACGACCGTCGATGGCGTTGCCATGTCCGTGACAACTGCGTCTCCGGTGAATGAGACCGTGAACCTGTTCTCATTGGCCACGACCCTCTCCTCGGACGGGCCCCTGGCAGCGGGGACCTACAGCTTCTCGATCGTTGGCTACTCCTATTCGGAGTTGTGCACCGCCCCCGAGACCAGCGCGGGTCGCCCCCTGCAGTTGGGGCTTCTGATCCTTGCCGGATGGAACGGGGTCCGTCGCCTCCACCAGAGGCGCCCGGTCCCGGAGACGTCGATGACGGCCTGACTCGGGGAGATGAGATGGGGTTCCGATGGCTCCTAGAGCAGGGAACCCTGGTCCCGCCGGGGTGTGATCCCGGCCCCGAGACGTTTGTAGGCCAGCTCCGTGACCACCCGTCCCTGAGGGGTACGATGGAGGTAGCCCTCCATGATCAGATACGGTTCGTAGACCTCCTCGAGCGTGTCGGCTTCCTCTCCCACGACGACCGCGAGGGAGTTCAGCCCGACAGGCCCGCCGTGGAACTTGGTGATCACCGCCTGCAGGATCCGCTTGTCCATCTCGTCGAGGCCGTGCTGGTCGATCTCGAGGATGGCGAGGGCCTTGTCGGCGAGTTCCCGGGTGATCCGCCCATCGCTCCGGACCTCGGCATAGTCGCGGACCCGGCGCAGGAGGTTGTTGGCGATCCGGGGCGTGCCCCGGCTGCGCCGGGCGATCTCCATCGCCCCGTGCTCATCGAGGCTCACCTTGATGAGTCCGGCGGCCCGCTGGATGATCTTCTGGAGCTGGTCCGCCGGATAGTAGTCGAGACGCTCCCGGATGCCGAAACGGGTGAGGAGGGGGGCGCTCAGGAGGCCGGCCCGGGTCGTGGCCCCGATCAGCGTGAACCGCGGCAGGTTGAGCCGGACGCTCCGGGCGTTCGGGCCCTGGTCGATGATGATGTCCAACTTGAAGTCCTCCATCGCCGGATAGAGGTACTCCTCGATGGTCTTCTGAAGTCGATGGATCTCGTCGATGAACAGGACGTCGCCCTCCTCCAGGTTGGTCAGGAGGCCCGCGAGATCGCCCGCCTTCTCGATGGTGGGACCGCTGGTCGCCCGGAGGTTGGCCCCCATGGCCTTGGCGAGGATGTTCGCGAGGGTGGTCTTGCCCAAGCCTGGGGGACCACTCAGCAGGACGTGGTCGATGGGTTCACCGCGTCGACGCGCCGCCTCGACCGCGATCTCCAACCGTTCCCGGGACAGGGCCTGTCCGGTGAACTCGGCGAACGCGGCGGGACGCAACGCCGCCTCCAGCACCGTGTCGGGCTTCGTCAGGACATCGCTCACCATTCGCTCCGCCATGTGGGTTCAGGATGGGTCTCCGGCTTGCACGAGAAAAGGTCGAACACATCCCGATCGTCTCGCCGGTCACTCAGCGCGGATCCGATAGAACCGTGGAAAGCCCGGCGATGGGGGAGTGGGATCTGCCACTGAGTTCGTCCCGGTCTTTCCAGGAATCCCGCTGATCACGGGCAGGAACGGCGCGGCGAGGTCTGTCGCCCGTTCCAGGGCATAGGTGCGGTCGGCTGGTCCCAGCCAGCGAAGGGTTTCGGCCGCCGATGACGGGGGCAACAACCGGAGATCCAAGGGAGAGGTTCCTGCGGCGAATTCCTGGGCGTTGGAGCGCCCGTCCCGATCCGGATCCTCCGCAGCACCACTTTTCATGTCGCCGATGCCGACCAACTCCCAGACGTCCGGCAATCCGTCTCCATCGGCGTCGTCGCGGTCGAGGTCGAGTGTCACCGTCTCGACCTGCAGGTCCGCCCGTCCGTGGGCATGCAGCAGGAGGAGGCGCAATGGGCGCGTCGCCGAGAATCCCGCGGCCCGGGCGGCGGTGGGATCCACCCGCACCCGTGGTCCCTGTCCCTCATCGAACCACGGCGTCCCCGCGATGCCCCGTGTGGTGGGATCGATCACTGGTTGGGCAAGGTCCACCGGGATCCAGCGGCTTTCACTCACAGGGCTCCCCGGGCTGCCGATCACCGCGATCTGGTAGGAAATCCGGGTCTGGCCCACTGCGAGACCGAGCATTGGGACGGACACCGAATGGACCAGCATCCGGTTGTGCAATGGGTTGCTGTCCGCGACACGGGGCTCGAGGGAGTTCAGGGGTTCCGCCGCGAGGAACGAGTTGCCAAACGGACTCATCTTCAGCGCCAACGTCATGAACTCGTCGTCCACCAGGTCGGGCAGAAACCAGCCGGCGCTGAACGTCGCCCGGTTCGAGTTGATCAGGAGGACATCCGCCTGCTCGTCACCATCCGTGTCGATCCGCACCTCCACCGCGACGCTCTCGTATTGGGGCGTGGTCCATGGCTCGGTGATCGCGACCCCGAAGTACAGGCGGGATCGGTCGGGGGTGCCGGTGCTGGGAAGGTCGCTGGCGAATCCCGCAGCCATGAGGGAACTGCCGGATCCTGGAATACCGCCGGGGTTGAAATGATCGAGCTGGAACACAGCGACCAGCGGGCGGGAATGGGCGGACCGGCCGCGGGTCGGAATCGGGACCTCAACCCAGCCTCCCTTGGGCAGTCCCACCCTCGATGCAGTGGCCTGATGCGTGGACTGCGCACCTGCCGTGAGATGCCAGGGCAGGTGGAGCGGTTGGGCTCCTCCGGTCACCTCGATCACCCCGCCGGCTTCGAGGGGAAACTGCGGGGTCCCCAGCGAACCACCAGAGGGGCTGGCCGATGCGAAGGCCGCGAGGTCGACGTCGAATTGGACCTGCACCGGAGCCGATGAGCGTCCGGGAATGGTGAGGGTTGAGGGCTGGAGCGTGAGACGGAGGCCGGGGAACGGACGGTGGATCGCGGTGAGGTCGACGGTGACGGGCAACACCCCCCGGTTGTGGAGGGCCAGGGTCCGGTTCGTGGTCAACGGTCCAGTACCCTCCAGATGACCCAGCGAGAGGGAGACCGCACCCGGGGCATCCGCAGCCTGGAGGACAACCAGGGTGCGCAGGGCGTCATCGATCTGGATCCGTCCGCTTCCGATCCGGCTCTGGATGCCGGGTTGGCCGGACTCGTCGATGACCGTTCGGGATGTATTGAGGAGTACGGCCTTCAGGGTTTCCGCGGTCCAGGTGGGACGGGCCTGACGGAGCAGGGCGATGGCGCCGGTCACGTGGGGGGCGGCCATGGAGGTCCCCGTGAGGGATCGGGAACCCGATCCGCTCCCTGCCCGCGCCGAGGTGATTGCTGTGCCGGGTGCGGTGACGTCGGGCTTCAGGGACTCGTTGCCCAAGCCCGGTCCCCGGGCAGAGGTCTCGTGGATCCGATCTGGAGGGGTCGGCTCGCTCACGGACTCCGAGGCTCCGAGCGTGGCGGTCAGCCCGCGTCCGAGTTCACGACGGAGACGGTCACCATCCGCCTTGGAGATCATCACCGCTGGAATCCGGATATCTGCCGTGTTGCCCTCGGCCCCCATCGGGATCGGGGGACCCCCGAGGTGATTGACCATGATGACACCGATGGCCCCGGCGTTCTGGGCGGCCCGGATCTTGTCGACGAAGTAGCAGGTCCCGCGGTCGATCAGGGCGATCTTCCCCTGCAGGGCTGCCGTGGTCCGGAGGGTGTCACAGGCGTCTGCCGGCGAGGTGGCGACCACCTGGGCGCGGATGGATCCGACGCGCCCAAGGGACGGCGTGAAATCCCCCTCCTCGGCGGCGTAGAGGCCGGCGACCGGGGCGGGTGCGGTGATCCGGATGGCGGTCCGGGAAGCATCAGTGTCGGTGGAATTGGCGACGCAGATCGTCTCCGTGACGCTGCCGGGCGTGCCGACGCTGTACCGGGCGTTCCCGGTGTTCCCAGCCGCAGCCACCACGAGGACACCTCGGACCATCAGGGTTCGGATCGATGTGGCCTCGGGGCCAGCCGGATCGGCGTCGCCGAAGGGGATCGCCAGCGACAGGTTCACGACATCCACCCGGTCGACGTAGTTGCCATCCAGGTTTGGATCCACGCAGTACTCCAAGGCCCGGAGGACCAGGGAAGTCGTGGTGCTGCCGGCCCGTCCGAAGACCTTGTAGGCGAGGAGTCCCGCCTCCGGCGCCACGCCAGGACCCACCTGGAACTGGGAAAAGTTCAGACCCGAGGAATAGGGCCCCCGGAATGCGACGCTGTTGGTGAGCACACCGCCTCCTGCGGCAATGCCGGCCACATGCGTCCCGTGCCCGGTCTCGGCAGGATCCAGCGGGTCCGGATCGGGATTGGGCACCGGGGAGCCTTCGATGCCCTCGGAGTCGAAGTCATCGCCGACGAAATCCGTTCCTCCGAGGATCCGCGCGGTCGGGAACGTCCCCGGCTCGATGCGGGTTGGATTGTTGGCCACGTAGGCGGCAGCCGTCCCCGCCCCACCAAATGTGGCGTGGGTGTAGTCGATGCCCGAGTCCACGATCGCGATCCGGGCTCCCCGTCCCGTCCAAGGCCCCGTGGTCAGCGACCAGCCCGTTGGAGTTCCGATCCACGGCACGCTCGAGGTCAGGCTCCTCCGGGCGGGGCGATCCGGGAAGATGCCCTGGACCTCCGGAAGCTCGGCCGCCCGGGACAACATCTCCGGAGGCAGTTCCACGATGAGGGCGTTCACGAGGGTCTCCATTCGGAGGAAGACGCCACCTCCCAGGGCCTCAACCGCCGCGGCAACCCGACCCTGCTGGGCTTGGATCCGTTCCCGACGCTCCGGGTCTGCCTGGCTTGGGATCCCTGCCGGCAGGTCCTTTGGATCCCATGCTGCGAGGGCGGGTTCCTTGAGGATCAGGAACTGGCGCCGTGGATTCCGCTCCACCTGGGGTCCCCCCAGGCACTTTCCTGGAAGACCCAGGAGCACCAGGAGGAGAAGGACGGCAGGGCGGTGATGCATGAAGTCGAGGGCGAAGCTCGGCGGAACCTAGAGACGCCTCGGGGACCCGCCAAGGTCCTGCAGACCCGGATCGCAGGAAAGACCCCGAGGCCCCAGGACGCCTCTGGCCCCCGACTCAGCGCCGGGTGAAGTCCACGAAATTGCGCAGGAGACGGAGGCCGACCTGTTGGCTCTTCTCAGGATGGAACTGGGTGGCCCAGATGTGATCCCGACACACCGCGGAGGCGAAGCGATGTCCATACTCGGTCCAGCCGGCCACGATCGACGGGTCCGCTGGCTCGGGATGGTAGCTGTGGACGAAGTAGAAATGGCTGCGCTGGGGAATTCCGGCGAACAGCGGACAGTTGTCCTGCGCGACATCCACCTCATTCCAGCCGATCTGCGGGATCTTGAGATGAGGCTCCGCAGCGGTGGGTTGGAAGCGGACGACCGGCCCTCGGAAGATCCCCAGACCCCGGGCACAGGACTGGAATTCCTCGCTCCGTTCGAAAAGCGCCTGATAGCCGACGCAGATACCCAGGAAGGGGCGCCCCTTTGCGATCCAATCCCGGACGGCGTCGTCGAGCCGCTGCCGTTGCAGGGCATTCAGGCAGTCGTCGAACGCGCCAACGCCGGGAAGGACGAGCCCTCTGGCCCGATCCAGGTCCGCTGCCGAGGCAGTCCGGACGACTTCGGCGCCGGCGGCGTGCAGGGCTTTTTCGACGCTCCGGATGTTCCCGGCACCGTAGTCGAGGAGGGCGAGCATGGACTGAAGAGGCGCGGCTTCCCGCGATCAGGCGGCGAGAGTGGGGGATGCCGGGTCCGAGGCAAGTTCCCGTTCGGTCCGAAGCCGGAGCTGCCCGCAGGCGGCGTCGATGTCGTGTCCCTTCTCCATCCGGAGGGTGGTCGTGACCCGCTGGGATTCGAGGGCGGTGGCGAAGGCCCGGCAGTCCGATTCGGAGGGACGGTTCCACGGGAGTCCCTCGACCCGGTTGTAGGGGATGAGGTTCACCTTGGCGTGGAGCCGTTGGGCCAGCCGGGCAAGGGGGGCGACCTGGTCGAGCCCGGCGTTGATCCCGTCGATCAGGATGTACTCAAGGGTGATCATCTTCCCCTTCTGCGCGACGTACTGCTCACAGGCGGCGGTCAGTTCCGGGAGGGGGTATTTCCGGTTCACCGGCATGATCTGTCCTCGGACCTCGTCGGTGGCGCCGTGCAGGGAGATGGCGAGGCGGAACTGCAGCGGGTCCTCGGCCAGGCTGCGGATGCCGGGAACGACCCCACTGGTGGAGATGGTGATCTTGCGGGCTCCGATGTTGCCCCCCCAGGGGGCGTTGAGGGTCCGGAGTGCCGCCATGAGGTGGCCATAGTTGGCCATGGGCTCGCCCATGCCCATCACCACGATGTTGCCGACCCAGCGTTCCGGAGCGGGTCCCGCGGCGGGATCCCGGGGCTGCGCCGATTGCCAACGTTCCGTCGCCAGGACCTGGCCCAGGATTTCGTGTGGTTCGAGATTCCGTTTCCACCCGTCGAGGCCGCTCGCACAGAACCGGCAGCCGTAGGCGCAGCCGACCTGGGTCGAGATGCAGAGCGTATGGCGATCGCTGCGTTCCCCGTACAGGGCTGGGTTGGCTGGGATCAGGACGCTCTCGATCAGGCTCCCGTCACCCAGCTTCCACAGGAACTTCCGGGTCGTGTCCTGCGAGCCCTGGACGCGCAGCGGTTTGGGCAGCGCCAGACGAAAGGTGTCGGCCAGTTTCTGACGGAGGCTCTTGGGGAGATTCGACATCTCGTCCCAAGAGGCGGCGCGCCGCGCGTAGAGCCATCCCAGGAGCTGGTCGAGCCGGTACGTGGGCTCGTTCCAGCTCTGGAACAGGGTCAGCAGGGAATCCCGGGTCTGGCTTCGGACATCAAGCAGCACGGGAGGAAGGTACCTTCCGGATTCCACTCTGTCGCGGACTCCGTGGGTGGAAGCGCGATTCCCGGAAGCCAAGGTGCCCTCCCCGGGATGGCTACCGATGCCCCGGACTCATTCTGATCCATGGGGAGAGGGGGCAGTCCGTATGACGGGACGCAGCGAGAGTCCCAGTGCGATCAGGAGCAGGCCTGAGTATAAATACAGGGGCACACCAGCCGACCAGTCCTGTGCAGGGTAGGTCATCATCCAGTGGGGCAGGATCGACGACAGGACCGGAACCAGTCCGCCGAGGGTGCGGCCTTGAGAGGTGTCGTCTGCCCGTGTCGAGGCGAGGGTCAGAAAGGCGATACGACAGCTGAGTCCCAGCATGTCGGCCGTCATCACCAGGTAGATCATCCTGCCGCCAGATGGATCCCAGCCATGACGGCAGCGAGGAGGAAGGGCGCCCTTGAATCCTGCGCACCGAGATGGCCGCCGACGAGTGGCCCGACGAGGAATCCCATCCCCCGCATCGTTCCGGGCCATCCGAAGCACCGTCCCCATTCCGCGCGGATAGCGAGGTCGGCATCGTTGGCGGAACCAACAACGCTCCTCACATCCGAGGTGCGTGGAATCGAGACGGCAGCCCTTGAATCGGCTTCTGCTCTGGTTCTGTGGGTCCTTGCAGGCGAGGATTTCCTGATGAGTCCATCGATCATTGCTCAATGTCTTGCCGCTCTCGGATTGCCGACGGAGGGGGGCGTGTCTGGTCTTTGCGTGCGGACCTCGTTCGATCGGTTTGATCTGCTGCAGTCGCCGGACGTCTGGGGGTGCGACCCTGCTGACGGTTCCGGTTCCCAGGTGTCGGAGGGTATCCCGGAGTTGCCTCCTGGCAGTCGGCTTCTGCTTGAGACCCTCGAAGAGTTGGTGGCGGGAGCGGCACAGCTGGTCGACATCGCCACGCTCGAGCCGTTTGCATC
This sequence comes from Verrucomicrobiota bacterium, assembly GCA_039800465.1. Lineage (GTDB taxonomy): Bacteria > Verrucomicrobiota > Verrucomicrobiia > Limisphaerales > UBA9464 > UBA9464. The sequence continues at coordinate 7,693 of JBDLQQ010000027.1, read as the reverse complement.
GGGCGATTTTGCCGCAGCGATCCGGAGAGGGCTCGATCGTGCAGCGGGACGAAGCAGAAACCTCACCGTCCGGATCCTGTACGGTCGGCATCGCTTCACCTCACAGAGCGACGCTGATTTCGAGGCGTTCATCCTGGAACTCGCATCCGGGTTGGCTGCTGAGGCGGGCGTGGTCATCCAGGCGTGCCGGATGGAGACGTCGAATCATCCGCAACGGCCTTCCTGGAACCACGCCAAGATCGTGGCTGTGGATGGGCGTGATGCGATTGTCGGGGGTCACAACCTGTGGCACGCCGACTATCTCGGGTTCGCGCCAGTACATGATCTCTCCGCCCGCGTCGACGGGTTGGCCGCCAAGGAGGCCCACAACTTCCTCGACCGATTGTGGGACTGGGTCGCGCGGGAGGCTGTCACGCCTTCGGGAGCCGGTCGCCTGACCCTCATCCAATGGGCCGAAGGTCGGATCGTTCCAGCCTCGCCACTGGTCCGCCCCTCGCTCCCCGAGCCGCCTCCGGGACGGACGGCTGCCCTCGTGGTGGGTCGCCTGGGCACGGGTGTCCTGGCCGACCCCAGGCTGGCGAACATCGGAGCCGCCATCCCAGTGGTGGCCTTTCGACAGGCGACCTCCTCCATCCGCATCAGCCAGATGGACTTCGGCTTCCACTGGGACGGACAGAACTACTGGTCGTCTGAACTGGTGGCGGCGCTTGCGGATGTCCTGACCGCCACCGATCGGAGCGTTGAGATCTCTCTCGTCCTGAGCGAACCCGGCGCCAAGACGGCTGGAGGTGGCCCGTACTCATTCGGCACGACGCTTGAGGATATCGTTGCGGAGATGAGGAGGGTGGTTGGAGGCCGTCGGCTGACTGGGCGGATGCGCCTCGCGCCACTGAGATTCTCCCCGACGGGAGACCGGTGGGTTGGGAAGGGGCTGGATCTCAAGATCATCAATCACGCCAAACTTTGGATGGTGGACGATCGGGTCTTCCACATCGGGTCCGACAATCTCTACCCCCACAACCTCCAGGAGTTCGGGTACGTTGTGGAATCAGAGTCCGTCGCCCGCGAGGTCCTGTCCGCCTACTGGGAACCCTTGTGGCGGTACTCCAGTCGTGTTGCGGTCAATGTCTGATGTTGGATCCGAGAGAAACGCTAAGCCCACCGGACCCAGATTGAAGGTCCCCCACTGCGGAGCCTTCGAGGACTATGTCGACGCTTCCGATGTCGTCCCCGTGCCGTATCTCTCCGGATTTCTGCATTGGGATTCCCACGGCGCCCTCGATGGGTGGTTGGGATTCCGGACGATACGACGCCAGCCGAGTGCCTCGACGCCCTCCATGCTCAGGTCTCGGTGTTGATGGCGGATTCAGCGGTGGGCGAGGGACTGAAGGAGGAACTGAGGAAGGTTTTGGAAGTGATGGGCTGAGCGCCGCGGGGCGGTCAGGACAGGATGGGCCGGATGACCTCGCCGTGGACGTCGGTCAGGCGGAAGTCACGGCCACCGAAGCGGTAGGTCAGCCGTTCGTGATCCATCCCGGCCAGGTGGAGCACGGTGGCCCAGAGGTCGTAGACCGAGCAGACGTCCTCAACGGCGTGGTAGCCGAGCTCGTCCGTCGCCCCATGCACGGTCCCGCCGCGCACGCCACCGCCGGCCAACCAGACGCTGAAGCCGAAGGGATTGTGGTCCCGTCCGTCACCAGCCTGGGCAAAGGGAGTCCGACCAAACTCACCGGCCCACACGATGAGCGTCTGGTCGAAGAGCCCACGGGCCTTGAGATCCCGGATGAGACCCGCGATCGGCTGGTCGACCTGGAAGGCCATCTCCGTGTGCCCCGTCTTCAGGCCCCCGTGCTGGTCCCACGGGTTTCCGATCTGGCCAAGATCTGCCGGCCTCGGCAGGCAGGTGAGCTCGATGAAGCGGACGCCCCGCTCGACAAGACGTCGGGCCAACAAGCATTGCCGCGCGTACTCCGCCTTCTCGCGCACGGGCGAATCCATCCCGTAGAGGCGACGCGTGGCCTCCGACTCACCGCTCAGGTCGGTCAGGTCCGGGACGGCCGACTGCATGCGGAAGGCGATCTCGTAGTTCTGGATCGCCGCCTCGATCTGGGCGTCGCGCTCAGATGGCGGAAGACGGTCCCGGTCCATGCGACCGACGAAGTCCAGACGACGGCGTTGCAGCGAAGAGGGTTCCCTTGGAGTGATGTTGGTCAGGGCCTCCTTCTGGGTCGGATCGATGAGGGAGGCCTGATGGACCGCCGGTAGGAAGCCGTTCCCATAGATGTTGATGCCCCCGAGCGGAACGCCACCGCTCGCCAGCACGACGAAGCCCGGCAGCTGGTCGGATTCACTGCCGAGTCCGTAGCTCATCCACGCCCCGGCACTCGGGTATCCTGCGAGCGTGAATCCCGTGTGCAGGAAGTAGTTCGCCTGGGCGTGCTCGTTGCCGATGCTCGTCATCGACCGGATCACGGCGAGGTCGTCGGCACAGGCGCCGATGTGGGGGAACAGTTCGCTGACCGGCAGGCCCGACTGTCCGTGGCGCTGGAACTCCCAGGGCGAGGCCATGATGTTGCCGTTCTGGTTGAACATCGTCGGCCGCACGGGCACCGGCATGGGCTTGCCGTGATCCCGCTTCAGTCGCGGCTTGGGATCGAATGAGTCGACGTGCGAGACGCCTCCCGACATGAAGCAGAAGATGACGCTCTTCACCTTCGGCCGGAAATGGGGTGGCCGTGGATCGAAAGGTCCCGGTGCGGCGAGGGAGCGTCCGGAAAGACCTGCGAGCGCGGCGAGGCCGAACCCCGTAGAGCACCGCGACAGCATCTCGCGGCGCGTCATCGCCCTTCTCCAGGCCCCGAGATCCATTCCGGGATGCCGGTCATTCGACATAGATGAACTCCTTCATGCAGAAGAGGGATTGGGCAAAGTCCTGCCAGAGGCGCGCATCCGGGTCGATGTCCAGGTTGGGTACACCCTTCTCCAGGGCGAGTTCCTCGACGAATCCCCGGGCAGCCTCAGCCTCAGCCTCGGTGATGGGACGGCCCATCGCGCGTTGGAACATCGAGGCGATCCGCCGCTCCCGGGGTTCTCCCTCGATGACGAGGCTCCGGGCCCATCGCGCTGACATCTCGAGGATGAAGGGGTCGTTGAGCAGGGTCAGGGCCTGGGCCGGTACATTGGTGGCATCGCGGCGACCTCGGGTCGAGGCGGGCTTGGGGGCGTCGAATGCCTCAAGGAGGGGATTGTGGGCGTTCCGACGGATGCGCTGGTAGACGCTGCGGCGCCGATCGCCATCCAAGGGGCCAACCGGTCCGCCCCCCTCCGTCTTGCCGACGTAGTAGACGTTCGCCCCTGGACCGGACATCCGGAGATCCAGTTGCCCGGAAGTCCATAGGATGGCGTCGCGGATCGCCTCGGCTTCCAGACGACGGACACGGGCGTGGGACAGAAGATCGTTCGCCGGGTCCATGAGCCGGGCCCGGGAGGATGGAACCGAGGACTGACGGAAGGTGTGGGAGGTGACGAGGAACCGGAGGGTGTCCTTGATCGACCAGCCCCGATCCATGAAGCGGAGCGCCAGATGATCGAGGAGCTCGGGGTGGGTGGGCTTGTCACCGAGCGCCCCGAAATTGTCGGTGGAGGCGACGAGGCCGCGTCCGAACACGTGGTGCCACAGCCGGTTCACCAGGACCCGGCTGATGAGTGGGTTCGAGGGAAGGACCAGGTCCTCAGCCAGCTCGAGACGACCACTCCGGGAGGTCTGGGAGTAGTCGCGTGCTCCCAACACCTCCAGATGGCGACGCGGGACCACCTCCCCCAGCTTGTCGGGCTGACCGCGGACATGAAGGGGCTGATCAAATCCTGCCGCCTCGTGGACACCGGGTGCGCGGCGCGGTACCGGGATCTCGGATTCGAGGCGACGGAACTCGACGACTTGTCGAGCAAGCCCTGGCAGTTGACCCAATGAGGTCGGCAGAAGGTCGAGACGCACGAACGCGTCGAGGAAGGCGAGTTCCTCCTCCTCCAGCCATCCTCGAGACCAGCGGTCGATGAGTTTCCCAAGCAGTTGGCCGTAGAGGGCGGCAAGGGCGCGTGGCGACTCTGGCGCGGGTTGTTGCAACAGGAATGCGATGGGGACACTTGTGTCGCGTGGAGGCTCGGAGCTGTTGTGGAATGCGATGGCCGCCAGCCCGAAGCGGGCACGCCCATCCACGTAGGGCCTGCCCTCCGAGCGGAGCCCGGGATTGGGAAAGTCCTCCGCGCTGACCAGTTCGATGTAGGCCGACGACCCTTTCCGGTAGGCGGTGTCGAGACGGATCCACCCCATCTGGTCCCGACTGAGCGTCGCGGCCGGATAGAGTCCGCCACCGCCAATCGCATAGTTCTCCACGACCAGACGTGCGGAGGTGTGTTCGCCCAGGGCGCGGATGCTGATGCTGTCCGTCTCGACCTTGAACCGGGGGGATGTGAGGACGATGGGCAGCTTGCCGGTCAGGGGGTGTGAGTAGATGCCAGCGGACTGGAGGAACCGGATCACGCGGTCGCCGACCGGTTCGACGTAGAAGCCACCCGATACCGACGTCTGAGGGGGCTCGGACGACGCCGATTGGAACCAGCGGGAGGCGTTGGTTCCCGTGAGATCCCACCGCACCGTGTGGTTCGTGACGTTGAAGGCCTTGCGGGCTGCGAGTTCTGAAGACCATCGGTTCGACAGATCCAACCACCCTTGGCGGAAGGCGGATCCGTCCAGCGGGGCGAGTTTGACCCAGGCATGCAACGGGGAGGTCTCCTCCTTCGCGGCACGGTTGAGGGCCGTGGTCCATGGATCGCCCTTGGGGATCTGCGACTCCAAGCCTGCCTGTCGGTTCCGGAGTTCCTGAAGGTCCCGGCGCAGGGTCGCGAGGCGGGTGCGCTCCTCCGGAGTCAATCGGGCAGCGATCTCCTCGTTCGACGGCCGGGCTACCCCCGCTTTGAAGGACGCCAGGATCTCTTCCGGCATCAGGGCGCGGGCGTAGAGCCGGGCCTCCTCGATCTCACCGCGCAACGCGGCGATCCCCTGAGCGAGGTGACGACGCCCGAGGACAATCCGGGCGGAGCGGGCGGCGAACCGGGTGAGTTGACCTCGGGTGTAGCCCCGACCGTACGGAGTGCCGTTCCGATACAGCCGGATGGAGTTGTCCGGGTTGTAGACGATCGCGATGTGGATCAGCCCGTCAGGCCGCGTGGATTCCTGGAGGCCACCGGCATCCTCGGTCCGATGGAAGAAGTCGCTGCCGGCGATCCAGTGACCGGGTTGGCGTTCGCCGAAGACGATCGAGTCGAAGACCGCGCTGTCCGGGGTCTGGACGGTCAGTGCCCCACCCCCCCGTTGTTCGAGGTCGGCGAGGGTGACCCAGACCTCCAGCGTCTTCTCGGTGAGGTCGACGGGCAGGGGTGCGGTGAGGACGTGGGCGTCGGGTGTCTCGAGGACCAGCCTTCCGTGGCGAAGGGTGGCGCCGGATTCAGCCTTCCCATGCAGTCCCCCCACGGAGTCCTCGAGGCCCGCTTCGAAGGTCCATTGGGCGAGGGGCGTGGGGACACCGGGGCGTTTGAAATGGCCTTCCTGACGCGCCCATTCGGCTCGGACGCTGGACTCAGCGTGGGTGATGGCCTCGGTCCTCTGGCGGATCTCGGCCTCGATATGGGCCAGCTCGGCCGATCGGTCGGTGTGGGCCTGGAGCGTCCTGGGAAACGCTTGGGCCGATGCTTGCCACGCCCGCTGGAGCCCGGTGCGGATGTTCTCCTTGAGGGAAGTGAGTTCGCCAAGATGGCGGGTACGGACGTCGGGCGCATCGACGATCACCTGTCCCGGGCGACACGAGGCGAAGATCCCGTACAACGCATAGAAGTCGCGCTGGCTGATGGGGTCGAACTTGTGGTCGTGACACCGGGCGCAGGACACGGTGAGACCGAGAAAGGCCTTGGTGACGACGTCGATCTGGTTGTCGACCACCTTCACGGAGTCGTCGAGGGCGTCGACCGGGACGTAACCGTGTTCGACCATCCGGAGGTGGGCCGGTCCGATGGCGGACTCGTTGAGGCCCTCTGCCGCGTTGATCCGCGGATGGGGCAGCAGGTCGCCGGCGATGTGTTCCCGGACGAGCTGGTTGTAGGGAACGTCGGCATTGAAGGCCCGGATGAGGTAGTCCCGGTACCGCCAGGCCATTGGCAATTCGGGGTCCCCTTGGGAGCCATGGGATTCGCAGTAGCGGACCAGGTCCATCCAGTGACGGGCCCAACGCTCCCCATAGCGGGGGGAATCCAAGAGACGGTCGACGACGCGTTCGTAGGCACCGGGCTCGGGGTCGTTGACGAACGCGGCGGTCTCATCGGGTGTCGGGGGGAGACCGGTGAGGGTGATGGTGAGGCGTCGGAGCAGGGTGGCCCGATCCGCCTCGGGTGCGGGTTCAAGACCCGCCTTTCGAAGTCGGTCCTGGATGAACCGGTCGATGGGGTGGGCTGAGTTGTCACCCGGCGCGTTTGCTGGGAGCTCGGGTTTTCCGAGAGGTTGGAAGCTCCACCAGGCAGCCCGTCTTTCCAGCGTGGCACGCCACGTGGTGTCTTCGGCTCGAGGATCGGCGAGCAGGGCTGTCATCAAGGCGACGCCAGCTGCGAGTGAACACAATCCCTTGAGCCCGCTTGGCATGACGGTCCTCGGCATTCGGCTGGGACCGACGTATCTGGGGTCTGGGGTGTTCAAGAATCCTTTTCCTAATGACATCTCGGTTTCTGCTCGTTCCGTGACTCAAGAGGGGGGCTCCCATGGGTCCTGGAACAGCCCGAGATCAGGGAAAGGATGGACATGGTCGTCGAAACCGGAGACTATCATCGCCCAGTTTGGGTGTTTGTCCGGGTGCTGGTGGGCCCCGGATTTCGCCTCCCGTTCCCAGAGTCTTCTGCATGGGACTCTTTGGGGATTTGGGAGGCGCGCGCCCGTCGGACTGGGCATGGACCGTCATGATCTATTTCCCACCCTCCAATCTCCAGGACGTTGAGAACGCGAAGTTCATCAATGCTATGGGGAGGGAGTCCCGAATTTTCCTGTTGGCCGGCGCTTCCGAGATGGACAGCTCCAGTCGATGGCAGGAGACCGTGGCCAGCTTCATCTCGAAGGCGGGTCACATCGCCCTCTGCTCACGCCTACAGGATTCGAAGCTGTCGACCTCCTCCTTCGAGAACGCCCACTTCTTCCAGGTGCGAAGCTGGGAATTGGATGCCCTGGAACTTGCCGAATTCGTGGTGTTTCACCTCGATGCGTCCTCGAAATCCCCGGAGGGAATCCTTGAACTGGGATATGCGGCGGCGAAGTTCCCGAAAAAGGTCTGCGTGATCTGTCCGGAGGGATTCTGGTGCAAGGGGCTGGTGGACATCCTCTGCTACCGGGAGGATCTCATGAAGTACAAGAGCGTTGAGGAGATGCTCGACGCCCTGAATCAGATGATCATGCGAGGGCACCTGTGATCCCCGAGGAGTCCACGACGCTGGCTTATTGGTCGGGGACTCGGGATCGGATCATGAAGGATCCGGAGGGGACGACGTCGAACCGGCGCCGGGTATCGACCCTTGGGATCAATCCTGGGAGGAGTCGCTGGTCCTTGGGGTATCCCCGTTGGACTCTGCCGCCCCGGCGCCTTCCGGGTAGAGGCTTCGG
>JBDLQQ010000026.1:0-10412 GCA_039800465.1 Verrucomicrobiota bacterium | reverse complement strand
GGCGAGGTCGATGAAGTATTCGCGATAGGTCTCCCAGCCGAAGCCCCCGGTGGGGCCATCGGCTCCCTGGTCGTTCTCACCCTGATGCCAGATGACGCCGCGGATGCCGTGGGTGAGCCGGGCCTGCTGGACACGCCAGAGCAGCCGGCCGTAGATCGTCGAGCGATCATCCGGCTGGGCCGGGTTTCGTTGGTGTTGATCGATCCGCGTCCCACCGACGGCCCCGTTCAGGATGCAGATGGGGATGCCATGCGCCTCGACCAGTCGACGCGCCAGTTCCATGCCCCAGTAGCCGATCTGGAGTTTCTCGCCGTCCGGGTTGCGATGGACCGCCTCGCCCCACAGGTGGATGCCGTTGGGATCGCTCGACGGGCTGCCGAACGTCCGGATCCAGGGACTGTGGAATCCGGGCACCTCATCGCCCCAGTCGGTGGCGACCGTGTTCGACTGGCCCTGGAGCAGGTAGGCATCGCCACAGACGACATTGGTCGCACGCCGCAGGAGGGTCTCCTGACCGGCCCGGCGTGATCCGAACTCGACGTCGTAGCGGATCAGGCCCGGCTTGAGTCGCACGGAGAGCCGGAACCTCCCGTCCTTCCCGGGACGGACCTGGGCATCCCGCCAGGGCCTGCCGTCGGCGAGCACTCGCACGAACACGGCGTCGGCAGGTGCGGTGAGGGTTCCGGTGCACTGGAGCGTCCCTTCCCCGCGATCGTCGCGGGCATAGAACTGGTTGTCCTCCGGCAATTCGTCGGCGCCCGGGACCCGCTCGACCCAACGATCGTGCCGCGGTTCCCGGACGTCGATGGTGCAGGATCGGGTGATCGGCTGGCCTCCGTTGTCGAGGGTTGCGGTGACGGTCAGTGGACCGCTGTTCTGGGCGCGGGACAGGATCAGCTTGCCGGGAGTGATCTCCCGCAGGGTGGCGATGTCGCCCATCTTCCACGCCGTCTGGAGATTCGTTGCGCCAATGGCCTGGAGGCGGTCGAGATTGCGGATCTGCGGGACGATCTCGAGGGGCCTGCGCCCGTCCCAGGTCCTGGGGGCCTTCAGCGTGAACTCCGGATCGGGGATGGCCTCGCGCAGGCGGATCGGGATCTCACGGGTCTTCACCCCGTCGGCATACACCGCCCGGAACTGGAGCGTGGCCTGGCCATCACCGGTGAAACGTCCTGCATCGACCGCGCACTCGAACCGATCGACGGCCAGCACGGTCTCCCGCCCGTCCCGCTGGAGGATCCAGGAGATCTTCCGGGCGCCACCGGCCTCCGCGGTCACCTTCACGGTGGCCCCTTCGTCCAGGGTGAGGTGCTCCGGCGACACCGTGAAACGGTCGCCGGGCGTCACAAGATGCCCGACGAGGCGCTGCATCGGCCGCTGGTTCTCGAACTGCAGCCGCACCCATTCGGCGGATCGAACCGTGCGCGACACCCGCACCTCGTCGAGGTCGCCCTCGAACGTGTAGTGGTCGTACCACCCTCCGATCCACAGTCGGGCGGGCGAACGCACGTTGAGGGGGGACGACCGCCCTGTGGCTTCCACATCGAGGACACCGTTCACATACAACCGGGTCCTGCCCGGCTCATAGGTGTGCACGACATGGGTCCAGTCACCCGTGGGAATGGACGCCTTCCCCTGGAGGCCGGCATCGGAGAAGTAGGCGTCAATGCCGACGTGGGGCGGGCTGCGGAACTGCATCACCACCTTGCCCTGTGCCTCCTCATTGCCCCAGCCGATCGCGGTGGTGTTGGGCTTCAAAGGACGGATCCACGCCTCGGTCGTGTGGGGTTCCGAACCGGTTGGGTACCCGGTGAGCTTGTCGCCGACGAACAACCCCTGGTCCCCTGCCAGGTGCCGGGCCGGACCGATGATGCCGCGGGTGGCGGTGGTTCCTGAGTCCCGAGCCGTCCCGCCACCGACCTCGTCGCGCGGGCCACCGAGGTGCCACACGCCGAGATACCCGTTCGACGCATCGAAGACCCCTGCGCCCCCCGCCGGTGCCGTCGCTTCGGCATTCCCCCAGGACATCCGGATCTCCTGCTGGGCGTTCCCCTCGATCCTGGGGATCCGAACCCAGAGCGTGGCTGAACGACCGGCAGGATCCCATTCCTCCAGCTGATGGGACAGAGATGTGCCGTCGGCGAGTGCGAACCGCAGATCGGTCCCGTCGGGACGCGCCTCATCGAAGCGGAAGTTGCCGCCGTCGAGGCGCACCAGGAGGGGGAATCCCTCGACGGAGGTTCCCGCGGGCATCGAGGCACCGTCGGGCGTGGTCAGGATCCAGAGGGATGCCGAATGCCGCCCGTGGTCCACCTTGGGGTTTCCAAGGACCGCAGCGGCATCCGCCATCCACAGGCCCAGTGCGAGGAGGTTCTTCAGGTGCGAGGACCAGTTCATGGAAGCGTGGGATTTCCTGGTGTGGGGTTCAGTCATGGAGTCCTGGATCACCGGGGTTGTGATGGAACTCCCCAGAGGCGTCCGACGAGTGCCTCCATGTCGGGATCCGCCTGGTGCAGTTCGGCTCGGTGGAAGGGGAAGAAATCGTTGCGCGTGAAGTAGGCCTCGGTGCTTTCGGCGAAGTATTCCATCGGGCTGCTCAGGGCATACGCGCGATCGAGCCGCCGCCGGCCCTCGGAATCCTGCCGTTCGACACGGTCGTAGGTCCCGCTGGCCTTGGCCTTCTCGTACTGGGCCTGGATCTCGGCATTGCCGAAGCCGCCCTCGAGCACGCGGTCGTGGTAGCCATGGGCCAGTTCATGAAGGGTGAAGTTGGGCATCCGCCGGGTCTCCGCCTCGAAATCCTTCACCCCGGTGAACTCGACGCTCCGGGCCATGGCGGGGTTGCGGTGGTTGGACCGCAGCCAGCCGGCGTCGGGATGATATTCGGCCTGGGAGCGGACTGAAGGATAGGGCGGTGAGAACCACAGCGGGATCTCGCGCAGCTTCCGGACCGCGGGTGCCGGTACGACCCGGACGATCTCCTGCAGTTGGACCCTCAGGAGTTCCAGCGCCTTCGCCGTGGGGGCGGGTTCCTCCTTCAACAACCGCACATCGACCAGGACGGTCCAGCCCTCGATGACGTTGGTCTGGTGGGTCGGCTCCGCGGCGTGGACGGCCTGACATACTAGGAGCGCACAGCCCAACAGGTACAGGAGGGTGGCTGTGAAGGAACGATGGGGTTCACGTTTCATTGGAATGGGCGAGGATCCACAGCAGGAAGAGTTTCCGCGAGCCCGGGTTCCATTTCTTCGCTGCGCCGCTGCGGGAGACCCTCCTTGCGCTTTCGGAGGGGGAGGTTGCGGAGGACCTGCCCAGCCAGAGGAGCCATCCCTCGCCCTGTTCGCAGGGCACTGCTCACCCACCTGCTGTCGGCTCCACCTCGAGGGATTCCTGGGGACGCCGAGGATGGAATCCCCACCCGAGGGCCCACCCGCGCACGGGGACTCAGGGTGCCATGAGGCCTCAGAACTCATCACGCTGTCCTGAGTCCGCCCCTCAGCTGGCTTGCCGCGAAGGCGGCTGGTGGCTACTTACACCCGATGCGCTGCCGTCTTTGCCTCCCCCTCGTCGCCGTGATGCTGTTCGGACACGGATGCGGGAGGGACGAGGGCGTGCGGGTCTACCAGGCCCCGAAGGATCTGGGCGCCAGACCGGGTTCGACACCGTCCACCCCCTCGACCGCCTCCAACTCCGCCACGCCCAACCCCGCACAACGTCCGCCCTGGATCGTTCCGGAGGGGTGGACCGAGAAGCCGTCCACCGGGGGCATGCGCATCGCGACCTACGCGGTCACAGCATCCGATGGCCGGGCCGTCGACATCTCGGTCGTCCCTCTCGGCGCCGCGGCGGGCTCGCTGCTCGACAACATCAACCGGTGGCGGGGCGAACTCGAACTCCCTCCCGTCACCGAATCCGAACTCCCCCGACTGCTCACCGCTGTGAAGATCGGGGATGTCGATGCCCAGATGGTCGAACTCGTCAGCGAGAAGCCCGTCGGGAGTGATCGGACCAGGTCCCGAACCCTCGCCGCCATCCTGCCGCTGCCGGGGACGACCGTCTTCTTCAAGGCCAAGGGCGATGACGCCCTCGTGCAGGCCAATGCCGGCGCCTTCAAGACCTGGCTGAAATCGGTCCAGACAGGCCCCAATCCGGGCGCCGAGGCCTCCTCTCCACCTCCTACCGCCCCGGGTCCTGGCGACATGCGCGGTCCGGTGGCCCCGCCGCCCAGCACGGCATTGCCGACGTGGGAGGTGCCACCCACCTGGAAATCCGCCCCGGCCTCCACCATGCGGCTCGCGAGCTTCGCCCTGGGCGGTGCCGGTGGGCAGACCGGCGACCTGTCGGTCGTCGCCCTGGGGCCCGCCGCCGGAGGTCTCCTGGCGAACGTCAACCGCTGGCGCGGGCAGTTCGGTCTTGCTCCGGTCGACGAGGCAGGACTGCAGAAGACCGTGTCCACCCTCCCGATCCAGGGCGGGGAGACGGCGACGCTGGTCGACCTCGCTGGCTCCGGCGAATCGGACGGCAAGCGGATGCTGGCCGCGGTCGTGTCCAGGAAGGATCGGACGTGGTTCTACAAGCTGACCGGAGATGCCGCCCTGGTGGAATCCGAGCGCGCGAACTTCGAGAAATTCATCCGTTCCGTGAAATATCCATGAAGCTCCGTCCCCGAACCGCGTCCGAGTCCGCCAGTCCCGCATGAGCGCCACGACCACCCCCGCCAATCCCTCCTCCGGATCCACGGCCCTCTGGCGGCTACCGCTGAAGGCGCTCAGCTCTCTCCGCCTCACCGTGGTGCTGCTCGCCCTGAGCATCGCGGTGGTCTTCTTCGGAACCCTCGCCCAGACCGAGGACGGACTCTACCTCGCCCAGGCCAAGTACTTCCGGTCCTACTGGGCCGTCTGGTCCCCGCATGCACACGACTGGCGCTGGCTCAAGGTCCCCCTCCCCGGCGGCTACCTGCTGGGTTTTCTTCTTCTGGCCAACCTTCTGGCCGCGCACCTGACCCGCTTCCAGTTCTCCTGGAAGAAGTCCGGCATCTTCCTGACCCACATCGGCATCATCCTGTTGCTGATCGGACAGCTCACGACCGACATGTTCGCCCGGGAGAGCCGAATGCGCTTCGCCGAGGGCGAGTACCGGAACTACACCGAGGGGTTCCAGGAATCCGAGATCGCGGTCCTGACCGATGCCGCAGATCCGGCAATGGATCAGGTCGTGGCCTTCCCCCAGCCCCTGCTCCGCTCCGGGGCTGAACTCCAGAACGCCACCCTGCCCTTCAAGATCCGGATCGTGGACTATTTCCCCAACTCCGACCCGGACCTCCGGGACAATCCGGAATCGGGACAGGCGTTCTCCGGCATCGGCCGCGACTTCGCCTTCACGGGTATCCCGGAGACCCATGCGATGGACAGCAAGAACGTCCCGAGCGCGGTTGTGGAGGTCCTGGGCAACGATGGAAAGGCACTCGGCCGCTGGGCGCTGTCGGGCTGGGCGGGTGACGCCGACATGGCGAACGTGCTGTTCGTGGGCTGGATGCGCTCGTTCCAGAAGCGCGGCGACGGATCGCCGTTCGTCCGGGCCCGGAAGCTGGTCGACCGCATCACGGAGCCGCAGTCGTTTGAGGTCGGTGGCAAGCGCTACACGCTGGTCCTGCGACCGGAGCGCTACTACGAGCCGTTCTCGCTGATCCTCCAGCGGGTGACCCATGAGGTGTATCCCGGCACGGACGTGCCGAAGAACTTCCAGAGCCGGGTCCGGATCGACAATCCCGCCACCCGGGAGAACCGGGAGGTCGACATCTACATGAACAACCCGCTGCGCTATGGCGGTCTGACCTTCTTCCAGCACCAGATGGATTCATCGTCGATGAACCTCGACAACAAGCCGGTGACCGTCTTCCAGGTGGTGAAGAATCCCACATGGCTGACGCCCTACATCGGAACGATCGTGGTGGGCCTCGGCCTGCTGGTGCAGTTCTCGATCCACCTGGTTGGCTTCCTCCGCAAACGTCCCGCCCGATGAACCGGTCCCTACAGATCCTCAGCCTCCTGCTCGCCGTCCTCGGACTGACCGCCCGCGCCGCGGATCCGGGTTACGACCTTGGTGCCCTCGCACGGGTCCCGGTCGTGTTCAATGGCCGGCATCAGCCCCTCGACTCGCTCGGCCGGAACTCACTGATCCAGATCCGTCACCGCTATTCGCTGTATGACGCGAAGGAGAAGCGGACCCTTCCGGCGACGGAATGGATCGCGGAGGTCATGATGCGGCCGGAGGCGGCGGACGCCCGGAAGGCGTTCCGGGTCGACCACCCCGAGCTGATCTCCCTGCTGAGACTGCCGGCCAAGAACGAGGCCCTGGGTGAGGACGGGAAGCACTATGCCTGGAACCAGATCGAGCCGGGGTTCAAGGAGATCGAGGATCAGGCGAAGCGGATCCTGGAGACCAAGAAGGATGCCTCGCAGCGCGACGCCTTCGACCAGGAACTGCTGAAGCTCCGCAATGCACTGACGCTGTACCTCCGTCTGAAGAACACGGTGCATCCGCAGGACACGACGGACTTCTCGGCGGAGTTGAAGGCCTTCGAGGCGGCCATCCCGCCTGGGGTTGCCGCCCTCCGCGACCAGCAGGCGGGTCGGGCCTATTCCACGAATGATTTCGAGAACCTCCTGCGGTATGCCAGCCGCTACGACGCGGCCAAACGGATGGAACCGCCGCTCATCATCCCTCCCGAGGGGGCGGCACCGGGGGCGGAGTGGCGTCGGAGCGGCGACGCGCTTCTGGGCCACATCCGCAACGAACCCCTTCCCGGCGCCGTGGGTCACTGGGCGGCCCTCAGCAGCGCTTTCCGGAGCGGCGACGCCGCCGGCTTCAACTCCGCCATCGCACGCTATGGGTCCTTCCTCGAATCCCAGAAGGGACTCGCCCCGGACCGGGCCAAGGCGTCACGCGAGGTCTTCTTCAACCGGCTCTCCCCGTTCTACAACACGATGCCCGTGTACGTGGCCGCCTTCCTCCTCGTCTGCGTGTACTGGTTCCGATTCACCGAGGGCGCACGGAAGCTTGCCGGGTGGCTCGTCCTCGGCGCGTTCGTGGTCCACACCGTGGGGCTCGTCTTCCGGATGTGGCTGGAGGGACGTCCCCCCGTCACCAACCTCTACTCCTCCGCGATCTTCATCGGCTGGGGTTCCGTGGCGCTGGGCCTGATCCTCGAGCGGTTCTGGCGCAATGGCATCGGCCTCGCGGTCGCCAGCTCGCTCGGGTTCGTCACCCTCATCATCGCCCACAACCTGGCCCTTGGGGGCGACACCCTCCAGATGCTCCAGGCGGTCCTGGACACCAACTTCTGGCTCGCGACCCATGTCGTGATCGTGACCCTCGGCTACGCCAGCACCTACGTCGCCGGGTTCCTCGCGATCATCTATCTGGTCCGCGGCCTGTTCACGTCGGGACTCGACGCCGCGACCGGCAAGTCCCTGGCCCGCATGGTCTATGGCATCGTGTGCTTCGCGACCCTGTTCAGCTTCGTGGGCACGGTCCTGGGCGGCATCTGGGCCGACCAGAGCTGGGGACGGTTCTGGGGATGGGACCCGAAGGAGAACGGAGCCCTGATCATTGTGCTCTGGAACGCGCTCATCCTGCATGCCCGCTGGGGCGGCATGGTCCGGGAACGCGGGCTGATGAACCTCGCGGTCATCGGGAACATCGTCACGAGCTGGTCGTGGTTTGGGACGAACATGCTCGGCATCGGACTCCACAGCTACGGTTTCATGAGTGGGGCATTCCTCTGGCTGGGCGGCTTCATCCTGAGCCAGCTGGCCCTCGCGGCCCTCGGCTGCCTGCCGCCACGGATGTGGAGAAGCGGGCGGGCGGGTTGAGCGTCGCCCCATGGTAGGGATGAGGTCCCGGTTTGTCTCTCAGCTCTCGACCCTCAACTCTCAACTTCCCCGCCTCCTCCCTCTCACCCCGGAATTCCAGCAGCTCACCCCTGACCGGTTGGCAGGTGTGGGGATCCGACAAAGTATTGGAGTGTACGCCAGGTTGGGTCTCCGGGCGGTGTGACGGTGTGGGGATGCCGTCGGCCGCCCGGCTCCCGGGATCCGGGAGTTGGACCCCTCTTGGCGGCCTCGATCGAACTCCGGAACGACAGGATCCATCATGAGCGAAGCGCCTGCCTCCTCGACCTCTCCAGGAACGCCCGGACGTCGCCGCTACGTGCGCGCCATCGGACCCCGCCTCAGGATCCTCCTCTCCATCATCCTGGGCCTCTTTGGTCTCCTCGGCGCCAACTCGGTCTACCTCTCCTCCATCACCTTCCTCAACTGGCTCGACCGCGACCTGGGGGTCTCGTACGAGAACTACTTCTACCAGCTGATGTTCCTGGGACACCTGATCCTGGGGCTCCTGATCCTCGTGCCGTTCATCGTCTTCGGCATCGGGCACATGCGGAACTCGTGGAACCGTCCAAACCGCAGGGCGGTCGCAGTGGGCTACGCCCTGTTCACGGTCTCGGTCATCCTCCTCGTCACTGGACTGCTCCTGATGCGGGTCTCCGGGTTCGAGATCCGGGATCCGGCGGTGCGGAAGGTCCTCTACTGGGCCCACTTCATCACGCCGTTGGCCTCGATCTGGCTCTACGTCCTCCATCGGCTCTCCGGCCCCCGTCTGAAGTGGCGCATCGGTCTGGCCTGGGCGATGGCGATCGTGGCGGTGTCGGGCGTCATGGTGCTGTTGCATCGGCACGATCCCCGCGTCTGGACCGCCAAGGCGCCCAAGGAAGGGACGAAATACTTCCACCCCTCGGCCGCCCGGACCGCCAATGGCAACTTCATCCCGGCCAAGGCCCTGATGAACAACGAGTACTGCCTGGAATGCCATCCCGACGTCTACAAGGGCTGGTTCCACTCGGCCCACCGGTTCAGCTCGTTCAACAACCCGTTCTACCTCTTCTCGGTCAAGGAGACCCGCGAGGTTGGCCTCAAGCGGGATGGCTCCGTCCAGGCCTCACGCTTCTGCGCCGGATGCCATGACCCGGTGCCATTCTTCTCCGGGGCGTTCGACGATCCCGACTTCGACATGCAGAAGCACCCGACCTCCCAGGCCGGGATCTCCTGCACCGTCTGCCACGCGATCACCTCACTCGAGGGCGCCGAGCATGGCATGATCGGCAATGGCAACTACACCATCGAGGAGCCCGTCCACTACCCGTTCGCCTTCGCCCCGACCAACTCGCTCGCCTACTACATCAACCTCCAGCTGGTGAAGGCGAAGCCCGAGTTCCACAAGAAGACCTTCCTCAAGCCCCTGCACAAGTCCGCCGAGTTCTGCTCCACCTGCCACAAGGTCGGGCTTCCGTATGAGGTCAACCACTACAAGGAGTTCCTGCGCGGACAGAACCACTACGACACCTACCTGCTGAGCGGTGTCTCCGGGGTCAACGCCCGCAGCTTCTACTACCCCGAGAAGGCCAGGCTGAACTGCGCCGAATGCCACATGCCGCTGGTGAAGTCCGATGAGTTCGGTGCCCGCCGCAATGGCACCAACGACTTCCTCAGCGTCCACGACCACCTGTTCCCGTCCGCCAACACGGGCATCGCGCACGTCCGCAACGAGCCCGACATCGTCAAGATCCACCAGGAGTACCTGAAGGACTGCATCCGGGTGGACCTCTTCGGACTCAAGGACGGCGGTGCTGTCGACTCCCCGCTCATCGCCCCGATCCGACCGAAGATCCCTACCCTCAAGCCCGGCCGCACCTACCTCGTCGAGGCCGTCGTCCGCACCCTCCGGCTGGGACACCCCCTCTCCCAGGGCACTGTCGACTCCAACGAGCTCTGGGCCGATGTCCGGGTCACCGATCCCGACGGAACCGTGGTCGGCCGCAGCGGTGGCCTCGGGGCGCACCGGGAGGTCGACCCCTGGTCGCACTTCATCAACGTCTACATGCTCGACAAGGACGGCAATCGGATCGACCGCCGGAACGCCCAGGACATCTTCGTACCGCTCTACAACAACCAGATTCCCCCGGGTGCCGCCCACGTCCTGCACTACCGGCTGACCGTGCCACCCGAGCAGAAGGAGCCGCTGACGGTCGAGGTGAAGGTCAACTACCGGAAGTTCGACACGATCTTCTACAACTACGTCTTCGGGAAGGGCTACACCAACGGGATGCCCTTCCAGCTGACGAACGACCTGCCGATCACGGTGCTGGCCAGCGACACGGTCACGTTCCCCATCGAGGGGGGCGACACGAGGGACCTCGCCGCGATCGAGTCCCAGAAGTCACCGATCCCGCCCTGGCAGCGGTGGAACGACTACGGCATCGGCCTCTTCCTCAAGGGCGACAAGGGAGCCGAGAAGGGAGAACTCGTGCAGGCCGCCGAGGCCTTCGAGCAGGTCGAGAAGCTGGGCCGGGC
>JBDLQQ010000025.1:0-3387 GCA_039800465.1 Verrucomicrobiota bacterium | reverse complement strand
CCTCGGGCAATCCGCCCACAACGAAATCTGGGGCTTCCCAAGGACCGCTGTCTTTGGCATCAGGTAGGAAGATCCCCAAGGACCAGAAACCCATCGGT
Source organism: Verrucomicrobiota bacterium (assembly GCA_039800465.1). Classification (GTDB taxonomy): domain Bacteria; phylum Verrucomicrobiota; class Verrucomicrobiia; order Limisphaerales; family UBA9464; genus UBA9464. The sequence goes on along the minus strand of JBDLQQ010000025.1, from coordinate 3,289 downwards.
GCCACGCTTGGCGTGGTGCCTCTGCATGGCGTCGTGGCTCCGGGGCTCATCCACCGACTCCCATGTCCCTGACCTCCATCAAGACCGATGCCACCCCCGTGGAACTCAACGGCCGCCGGCTGAAATGCCTCGTCTGCGCGGGCGAATCCTTCCACCGCCGCCGTTCCCATGTGGATACCGCCAGTGTCGCCTCCATGAACCCGGACTGGGCCGACCGGCAGGTCCAGTGCCTCCTGTGCGACGCCTGCGGATTCATCCACTGGTTCTGGGTGGGTTGAGTCGGGCTAGCCCCCGGACCGCTGGACCCCGAAGCGGGCCAGCACGTTCCTCATCAGGGTCTGGAACCTGGGGTCTGCCGACAGGGCCCAGCCGGAGCCGATGCTGCCGGCATTGAAGACCGTCCCGCCCTCCGGTCGTTCCCAGTAGATCATCTCACCGCCCTGGTCCGTCTTCGGACGGATCGGCCGGAAGAAATAGTCGAACGCCGAGCCTCCCTCCGCCCAGGGGATGACCCCGTTCGCCAGGGCCACCATCCCCTCCGGATCCGGCGGCACGGACGTGCCAGGTGGGTTGGGGAGTTCCTGGAGCCGGGCAAGGGTGGACAGTCGAAGGTCGAACTCGTGTCCATTGGCGAGGGGAAGGGCCCCGTCAGGTCCCTGGCCAAAACGGTCGCCGGGACGGATGCCCGTCTCCTCGGGGTGATGGAACAGGGGATGGTCCGAGTCGCCGGCGATGTAGGGTCCGAAATTCCGGGGGTTGTCCTGGTTGTTCCATCCCAGGGTCTCCAGCCCGACATATCTCCATCCAGGATGCCCGCAGTCCCGGAGGAGTCCGCCCCGGAGCCCGTCCCCGCTGTGCCAGCATTCGCCCCGTTCCCAGGGCTCCATCTGGTTGCCGGGGGCATCGACCTTCCGGCATTCCATCACCGAGCCGTCGTCGCTGAATCCAACCCGCCAGAACAGCGAGTTGCCCGAGAGCACGGCGAGCCGTCCGCCTGCCCGCAGGAAGGCCTCCAGTCCCGACAGCATGGGAAGCGACCAGTACTCGCTGTGGCCGTTCAGCACCACCACCCGGTAGCGTCGCAGGAGGTCCGGGTCCTTGTGGAGATCGTCATCGGCGGCGACATCGAAGCGGAACCCCTCCCGCTCCAGCCAGACGTGCAGGAACCGCTCTGCCCTCATGAGGTGGGAATAGCGCGTGCTTCCTCCGTAGAGGACATACGGTCCCGCCACCGGCCATGGCATCCTCAGGCCCACCTGATAGGTCCCCTGTCCGGCTGCATGTCGGCGGTACAGGTTGAAGGCTGGAGGGTTACCAGGGGCGTTCTGGGGTCCGTCGGTCCCCATCACCGCGTGAAGCGTGTTCGGGAGGATGCCGAAGGGGGCACCATTGTACGCCCGCCAGGTGTTGGTCGAGCAGAGGACGAGGATTTCCTGCACACGCCGCTGTCGTGGGGAACGGACGAGGAAGGTGATGTCGTAGGGCCGGACCACGCCGTCCGCAGTGACCCGCGCGACATGGATCCCCGGCCGGGTGGTCCTCGGGGGTGTCCACGAGAAGGTGGGCCTCCAGCGGCAATCGTAGAGGTCGTCCGAGCCGAGTCGGATGCCATGGCCCCGGTTGGGATCCCTCCGGGGATCGTATCCCCCGAAGCGGGAGACATCGGCGACGAAGGACGGTCCACCGATCATCCAGGTACCCCGGTTGATGATCCGGCCATGGCGACCGTGGGAGGAGCTGTCGGCGACCCGTTCGCCGTGTTCCTCGGAGAACGTCCAGCAGCCGAGGATCGACCGGCCCGACGGGGTTTTCAGGCCCCGCTGCAGCCAGCGTTCCTGGACCTCGGGCTCCGAGAGCGCCACACCCCGCAGGACCACCATGGCGAGGTCCCCATCGAGAAAACGGACCGAGGCCCCGCGTTCCCCCATGGCGCCCAGCCGGAGCGGGTGCGTTCCAGTCTGGAACGGGTTCCGGAAAGGCCATTCCCCACGGAGCGTCCCATCCACGAAGACCCGCTTGATGGTGCCGTCGAAGGTCGCGACGAGGTGATGCCATTGGCCCCGCTTCAGCACTCCGGTGGGTGTCCGGTGGACCACGTCCTCATCCGGGGAGATCCCATCGCCGAGGTAGAATCCGACGTACCCTCCCGGACCGATCCCGAGTGCGAAGCCTCTGGTGTCCTCCTTGTCCTCCTGGCTGAGGACCCCCTGCAGTCTCTCGAGCGACCAGGGACGCACCCAGGCCTCGAGGGTCAGTCCACGGGTGCCTCCGACGAGAGACTTGGCGATGTGGATATAGGATCCCGGATGGATGGGCTGCTGCTGAGCAGGCTGCGGCGCGGATTCATGGACGATCTCATCCGTCGCCGGGTCGTCCACCCCGGGGCCGAGCCGACAGATCCGGATCCGGTGTGGTCGGTCGGTGCTGAGGTGGAAGCGGATGATCTGTCCTGCGGTGACGCTATGGGCGTCGGCGTAGCCGTGGATTCTGGTGAGGGGCAGCGGCTGGTGGGGAGGGATGGGGTTGGGCTCTGCTGTGGAGGAAGCCAGGCCATGGGGCAGGCAGGCTGTGGCGAGGCCTCCACCAACGGTGGTCCCGATGAATCGGCGTCGGGTGATGCGGGGCATGGAGGCGACTCTCGGCAAAGAAATGTCCCGCGGCCACCCTGATCTCCAGTGCGTCGTCCAGGTGGGGGTGCCTGTAAACAAAAAGGGCGCGGCTGCATGGCAGCCACGCCCTGTGTGAGGATTCCAGAGGGGGATCAGTAGTCCATGCCGCCGCCCGCATGCGGGTCGGCCGCCGGCTTCTCCTTCTTCTCGGGGATCTCGGTGATGAGGCACTCGGTGGTGAGCATCAGGCCGGAGATCGACGAGGCGTTCTGGAGGGCGGAGCGGGTGACCTTCTTGGGGTCAACCACACCAGCCTTGACCAGGTCCTCGTACTCGCCGGTGGCGACGTTGTAGCCGTCGTTGCCCTTGCGGCGCTTGACCTCCTGGACGATGAGGCTGCCCTCGACTCCGGCGTTGAGCGCCAGCTCGCGGAGCGGGGCCTCGACGGCGCGACGGACGATGTCGACACCGGTCTGCTCGTCCACATCGGGCAGCTTGAGCGCCTCGATGGCGGGGAGGGTGCGGAGGAGGGCCACGCCGCCGCCGGCGACGATGCCTTCCTCGACGGCCGCGCGGGTCGCGTGGAGGGCGTCCTCGACGCGGGCCTTCTTCTCCTTCATCTCGGTCTCGGTCGCAGCACCGACGTGGATGACGGCGACGCCACCGGCGAGCTTGGCGAG
>JBDLQQ010000024.1:0-3824 GCA_039800465.1 Verrucomicrobiota bacterium | reverse complement strand
CACCCTCCCACCCCGGCCCTGCCCTCAGGACGGAGCGGATTCACCGATCCGACGGAGTCCCACACGGCTCACCCGGACACCGTCCAGCTCCTCCACCGACAGCTCGAATCCCCCCATCGGGATGCGGTCGGTGCGGTTCGGGAACCTTCCCAGCCGTTGGGTGATCCAACCATTGATGGTGGTCATCCCCTCCGACTCGAGCGGGACACCTGTGAGTTCCACGAGCTCGAAGAGCGGCAGCGAGGCGTCCAATTCCCAGGCATCCTCACCGCGACGCGTCACACGGGGCTTCTCGTGGTCGAACTCGTCCTGGATCTGCCCCACCAGCTCCTCCAGCACGTTCTCCAGGGTCACCATCCCGGTCGTGCTGCCGTATTCGTCGACCACCAGGGCGAAATGGAGGCGTCGTTCGAGGAACAGCTGCAGGAGGCGCTCCAACCGGGTGGTCTCGGGGAGGTAGATCAGACGACGGGCCACCGGCCTGAGGTCCTCCCCGGTCCGGGCCCGGGTGCGCAGGCTGTAGAGGTCCTTCACATGGACCACCCCGACCGCGCGATCCAGATCCCCGTCCTCGCACAACGGGAGACGCGAATACCGGCTCCGCTCCGCGCATTCCAGGCAGGCCTCGATCGGCTCCCGGGTGTCCAGGACGGTGATCTCGCGCCGGGGACGCATCACCTGGGCGACGACACGGTGCCGCAGGTCGAGGGAATTCAGGACGATCTCCCGACCCAGCTCGGAACCCCGTTCACGCCGATGGGCCGCATTGAAGAGGAGCCGGAGCTCCTCGGAGCTATGGACCTCCTCCTCGAGGGATTCCACGCCGAGATGCCGCAGGATCCAGCGGGAGGTGCCGTCGATCCCCCGGATGAGGGGATAGGCCGCCAGATGGAACCACCCCAGCGGTCGAGCGACGAACAACACCACCGGGACCGTCTCCTTGAGGGCGATGGCCTTGGGCACCATCTCGCCGACGACGATCAACGTGAAGGTCATGCCCACGAAGCTCGCGATGGAGACGGCCTGGTGGACCCAGGCGATGTGGTGGATCTCCAGCATGCGGAGGACGGGGTCGAGGGCCGACTGGACGAGTGGTTCCACGAAGTACCCCGACAGCAGGCCGGCGAGGGTGATGCCGATCTGGACCGTGCTGATGGCGGCGTTGATGTTGGACTTGAGCCGACGCGCCACCGTCGCCGCCCGGTTGCCCTGCGCGACCAGGGTGTCGATCTGGGTGTCCCGGATCTTCACCAGGGCGAGCTCCGCCGCGACGAAGAAGGCGTTCATCCCGACCAATCCCAGCGCCACCAGAGCCTTCAGGAGAAGGGTGATCACGAGGCCGCCACTCACAGGATCACCTCCCCGAAGACACCCCGGAGCACGTCGGACAGCGTGACGATCCCCTGCTCCCGACGCTGGGCATCAACCACGATGGCCAGGGGCATGCCGCTGCGCTGCAGACGCCGCAGCGCCTCCTCGAGCCGGACCGACTCCTCGAGGAAGAGCGCGGGACGCAGGAAGTCCGCAACCCGCGCCGTGCCGAGGTCGGACTCCGAGTAGAGCAGGTTCTTGAGGCTCACGACCCCCACGATCCGACGGGTCTCCCTGGGCCCGCCCCAGACCGGGATCCGGGTATGACCCCGCTGACGGCACAGCGCCAGGAGCTCCGGGATCGGCGTGTCCTCCGACACGGTGTCGGCCATCGCGAGCGAGCGCGCCACCTGGCCCACAGTCCGATACTGCATCTCCAGCACCCGCTGGATGAGGTTCCGCTCGGTCGACGAGAGGCCCATCCCGGGATCGAGAACCTGGGACCTGAGGTCCTCACGGTTCCCGAACAACTGCACGCCGATCGCCCGTCCACCGGCGACCCTCAGGAGGAGGTCGGAGAACAGCTCGACGAACCCAACGAGAGGCGAGAGCACGAAATGCACGACCCGGAAGGGCCACACGAGGCGCAGGGCGAGACGGTTGGGGAACATCCGGCAGACCGCCTTCGGGAGGAGGTCGGCCACCAGATGCAGCAGCAGCGCCGCCAGAACGACCAGGGACCAGAAGATCAAGGGCTGTTGGCTGAATTCGCCCGAGAGCCAGGCGACCACCAAGGTCACGACCACGAAATTCGCCAGAGTATTCCCGACCAGGAGGGTCCACAGGAAGTTCTCGGGTCGGTCCAGATAGACCTGGAGGGCCCGTGCCCCCCGCCTTCCCTCCCGGACCCATTGCCGGATCCGGAGCCGGCTCAGAGCCATCGCCGCCGCCTCCTGGCCCGACAACAGCGCCGAAAGCAGCAGCGCCGACACCAGGGCGATCCACTGGAGCGTCACCAAGGTCATGCCGCCCCCCCTTCCCGCTCCACCAGCAGTTCCCGCACGCGGCGCTCATCAGCCGCCTTCACCGTGAACCGGAGCCCGCGATGCGACACCGTCTCCCCGACGGCAGGGACCACCTCGCAGAGCTTCACCACCAGGCCACCCAGGGTGTCGACATCCGGGTCCGTGCCCAGCGCCGGATGTTCGCGGACGAAGTCGTCCAGGCGCATCGCACCGCTGGTCCGCCAGCGTCCCGGCGCCAGCTGCTCCATCACGAACCCCTCCGCCTCCCCCTCCCCGCGGATCGGTCCCACCACCACCTCGAGGATGTCCTCGATCGTGATGAGGCCCGACACCCCCCCGAACTCGTCGAGCACCAGCGCCATGCCCCGCTGCTGGCTCTGCAGCGCCTGGAACAGCTTCAGGAGATTCATGCTCTCCGGGACGAACGAGGGGAACTCGAGCGCCTCGTCGAGGCCGGCCTCCGGGTGCAGCAGGAACTGACGGGTGTTCAGGATCGCCACGATCGTGTCGGGTGTCTCGTCGTACAGCGGGATGCGATGGTGTCGGGACCTCCGGGCGGCGACCCGCAGCTGATCCACATCCAGATCGTCGGGCAGCATCACGATGGACGCCCGGGGACGCATGGCGTCCCGAGCCGTGCGGTGCTCGAGCGCCAGGATCCGCAGGATGATCTCCCGCTCCTGGGTCCCGAGCGCCCCATGCTGGTGGGCCAGGTCGACAAGGTCGGCGTACTCCTCGTCGGAAACCCCCGCCGGGAGCGGGATGCCGCCCTGCACGAGCGGACGGAGGACGGTCTGCACGAGGCCCTGCGACACCCGACGGATGGGACGACAGAACGGGACCATCCACCCCACGACGCGTGCCAACCGCAGGGCCCACCACTCCGGGGACCGCACCGCGAGCGCCTTGGGCGCGACCTCACAGCCGACCACCAGCACCCCGAGCAGCAGGATCTCCCAGACCACGCGTTCCCATCCGCCATCGGCGGTCACGACCAGCACGACCGCGATCAGGAGGAAGTTCGCCACCGTGTTGCCAAGGACCAGCGTGGCGAGCAGGTCGTCGGATCGGCTCAGGAGATCGGCCACCCGGGGACCCCGGCGCGGATCCTTCTCGGTGAGCTGCCGGACCCGCCACGAGGCGAGGGAGAAGAAGGCGGTCTCAGCCGCCGCGAAGAAGAAACTTCCAGCCGCCAGCGCCAACAGCAGCAACAGGATCCCATACAGCGGCAGCATCACGACCCCGGAATCCTGCCTGCCCACGGCCAACGATTCAACCCGGGGGAACCTCCCGCGCTCCTCCCCTCTTCCCACAGGACGGGTCCGATGCGTCAGGACGCTCCCCGGAACACTCTATCCAGGGGCCATCGCCGTACGCCAAAAGTAACTGTTACCGGAGCGGAGGGCTGAGGGTGGATCGTTGCGTCAAAAAGGGTGTTACCCGGATGTTGGTTTGAATTGGAAACGAAGGAAGCCGGGGCACGGTGGC
>JBDLQQ010000023.1:0-23763 GCA_039800465.1 Verrucomicrobiota bacterium | reverse complement strand
GAACAACACGATCCAGGACATTCTCGCCCGCAAGGCGCGCATGGATGGGAAGGAGGTGCTGTGGCTTCCGGGAACGGACCACGCCGGCATCGCGACGCAGAACGTCGTCGAGAAGACGCTGAAGAAGGCCGGGGAGATCCGTCATCGGGACGACCTCGGTCGCGAGGCGCTGGTCTCGCGGATCTGGGAGTGGAAGGAGAAGTACGGCGGCATCATCCTGCAGCAGCTCCGGGCCCTCGGGGCGTCATGCGATTGGAGCCGTACCCGGTTCACCATGGATCCGGAGTACTCCCGCTGCGTCCAGCGGGTGTTCGTCGATCTCCATCGGAAGGGTCTGATCTACCGCGGCAAGCGCATGGTGAACTGGTGCCCGGCCTCCCTGACCGCCCTGTCCGACGAGGAGGTGATCATGAAGGAGCAGAAGGGCTCGATGTACCACTTCCGGGTGGAGGTGGCCGAGAAGCCCGGGACCTTCCTGACGATCGCCACGACGCGTCCCGAGACGATTCCCGCGGACACGGCGGTCGCGGTGAACCCGAAGGATCCCCGCTACCAGCATCTCGTCGGATGCCATGTCTACCGGGCCCTGCCGGTCGAGCTCCCGAAAGAGCAGCGCCGCATCCCGATCATCGCCGACGACCATGTCGACTTCGAGTTCGGCACGGGCGTGCTGAAGGTCACTCCTGCCCATGACAAGGCCGACTATGAGATCGGGCTGCGCCATGGGTTGCCGGTGATCGATCTCCTGACCCCCGACGGCAAGCTGACGGCCGAGGCGGGTCCTGAGCTGGCGGGTCTCGACCGCTTTGTGGGCCGCAAGAAGGCGGCTGAGATCCTGGAGGCCGCCGGTGCGCTTGCAGCGGTGGAACCCTATTCCAACAACGTCGGCTTCAGCGAGCGGGCGGATGTCCCCGTTGAGCCCCGTCTGAGCGAGCAGTGGTTCCTCAAGTATCCGAGCGTCGCGGAGGCCAAGGCCTGTGTGGCGGAGGGAAACCTCCGGTTCTTCCCGGACCGTTGGGCGAAGGTCTATGACCACTGGCTGAACGGCATCCAGGACTGGTGCATCAGTCGTCAACTGTGGTGGGGGCATCGTATCCCGGTCTGGTACCGGAAGGGCGGCACCGAGATCCACGTCTCTGTGGAGCCACCGGTCGATCCCGAGAACTGGGAGCAGGATCCGGATGTCCTGGATACGTGGTTCAGTTCCTGGCTCTGGCCGTTTGCGACCATGGGGTGGACGGGGGATCGGCAGGTCGACGCCCAGAATCCCACTCTCCGGGCGTTCTATCCAACGACCGACCTGGTGACGGGACCCGACATCATCTTCTTCTGGGTCGCGCGCATGATCATGGCCGGGTACGAGTACTGCGGGGACATGCCGTTCCGGAACGTCTATTTCACCGGCATCATCCGGGACAAGCAGGGGCGCAAGATGTCGAAGTCCCTCGGCAACTCGCCCGACCCGCTGGACCTGATCGCCAAGTACGGGGCCGACGCCCTCCGATTCGGGGTGATGCGGGCGGCTCCGCTGGGGCAGGACGTGCTCTTCGACGAACAGTCGGTCGAGCTGGGTCGCAACTTCTGCAACAAGCTTTGGAACGCCTGCCGGTTCCGTCAGATGCAGGGCGGGGCGATGGAGGGGGAAATCCACCCCGACCTGCTGACCAGTGACGACCGGTGGATCCTGATCCGGTTGGACCAGGCTGTCCGGGAGGTGACCCAGGCGTTTGTCGACTACAAGTTCAGCGATGCCACGGCGACGCTCTACCGGTTCTTCTGGAGCGAGTACTGCGACTGGTACGTGGAGGCGTCGAAGGCGGCCCTCATCCGGCCGGATGGCGTGGTCCGCACCGCCCAACAGGAGGCCTTGGCCGCCAACAAGCTGGCGGTGATGGATCTGGTCCTGGGATCGCTGCTCCGGCTGTTCCATCCGTTCCTGCCCTTCATCAGCGAGGAACTCTGGCATGGGATGGGATTCCATCAGGACCTCCCGGAGGATCGGGGTGGCAACACCCTGCTGTCGGCCTCATGGCCGAAGCCTTTCACGGCGGAGGAGCGGGAGTACTTTGGTCTGGATGACGCCGCCGACCGGGTGGCCCAGGCAAAGTACGATCTCATCACCCTGGGCCGCGGGCTGCGTCGCGACTGCAAGATCGATCCCGCCAAGCGGGTGAAGTTCGTCCTGAGACCCTCGGGAGAGCTTCAGGCTGCCGAGGCCGAGGTGATCCGTCTCCTGCTCAACGCCGAGACGCTCGATGTGACACCGGGATTTGCCCCGCCCAAGGGGACTCCGATGGCCGCCAATGTCCTCGGCGAACTCTTCCTGCCGCTGGAGGGGTTGGTGGATGTGGCCGCCGAGCGGGTCCGTCTGGGCAAGGAACTCGAGAAGGTCCGCGCGGAAATCGGCAAGGTGGAGGCGAAGCTCTCGAATCCGGCATTCACGGAGAAGGTTCCAGCCAAGGTCCTCGAGGAACATCGTCAGCGTCTGTTGGACTGGCAGGCAAAGGAACGTCAGGTCCTCTCCAGTCTCGAGAACCTCTCCTCCTGACCTGTTTTGGGTGCGGGTCCGGGGACTCTTCTTGCGGATGGACGACTCCACGCTGACAGTGCGTCCAGTGCTATGAAACCGGCCCTGTTGTCACGTCGCGCTGCGCTCAAGGGACTGGGTGTCTCCATGGCTCTCCCGTGGCTCGAGGCCATGGGGGCCCTTCCGGGCACCTCCTCCTCCGCCTTGGGAACTGGCAAACCCGTGCGCTTCGCTGCCCTGTACATGGCGAATGGCGCCCTCATGGACTCGTGGACTCCGAAGGGGCTGGGAGCCGACTTCGAACTGTCGCCCACCTTGTCCCCGCTGGGAGGGTTCAGGGACGACATCCTCGTCCTCAGCAATCTCTGGAACCAGGCCGCCAAGTTCGGGGACGGGCACTACGTCAAGACCGGGGCCTGGCTGACGGGAACCGCCATCACGCGGACCACCGGGAGCAACCTGTGCGCCGGCAATCTCTCGGTGGACCAGGCGATGGCCCGCAAGGTGGGCAATCTCACGCCCTTGCCGTCCTTGGAACTGGGCATCGAGCCTCCCTCGACCGGGGTGGATGTGAATGTGGGATTCACCCGGCTCTACGGGGCCCACATCGCCTATAGCACGCCGACCACGCCGCTGGCGAAGGAGATCAACCCCAAGCTCGCCTTCGACCGTGTCTTCCGATCCCGCTCAGCGGATCGGACCGCCCGCTTCGGTGACGACCGGAGCGTCCTGGATCTCGTGGCCGAGGATGCGAGGCGGCTGAAGAAGCGGGTGGGCGAGGCGGATCGCCAGAAGCTCAACGAGTATTTCGAGAGCGTCCGAGCCGTCGAACGGCGCATCGAGTTCGATCGTCGACGCAAGCGTGAGGAGAACCTGGAGGATCCGTTGGTCCGGGCCGAGATCGACCGGCTCGGTCGGGCTGTCGACCTCTACCATGACCCTGCCCGTGTCAGCGAGCGGCGGGACAACCACGCGGAACAGGTCCGTCTGATGCTGGACATCCTGGCCCTGGCGTTCTGGACCGACTCCACCCGGGTTGGGACTTTCATGTTCGGCAATTCTGTCAGCGGTAGGAACTTCTCGTTTCTCGAGGCGGGTCTCGGTTCCCACCACGAGAACAGCCACCATGAGGGCAAGGCTGAGAAGAAGGCCCGATACCAGAGGATCAACCAGTGGCACGTGGAGCAGACCGCCTACTTCCTCGGCAGGTTGAAGTCCTATCGCGAGGGCGAGGGCAATGTCCTCGACAACTCCATGGTCCTCTTCGGTGCCGGGATGAGCGATGGGAATGCCCACAGCCCGCACAACCTGCCGCTGGTCCTCGCGGGAAGGGGTGGCGGAACCCTCCAACCCGGTCGCCATCTCTCCTTCGAGAAGGACCATCCGATGGCGAACCTCCACCTTGCCCTCCTCAACCGGATGGGGGTGTCCGCCCGTTCCTGGGCCGACAGCACCGGTGAGCTGGCCGGGCTTGGAGATCCGATCTCCCCGGCTTGAGGGATCCCGCGCGCCGCACGTTGAACCGCCTGTCGTGAACTATCCGGTCACAGAAATGACCCAGGCCCTGCTGGGGAGCTACCGTCGGCACGGAGGGATCAACCACCTGGACGGTGTGAACCTCCCGTCGAGGGCCCGGGTCGAGGACATCACCCGGGATCTGCTGAGGTTGGTGTTCCCTGGATTCTTCGACGACCGGATCATCCACTCCTCGGAGTTGCCCGCCGAGACCGCGCTGCTGCTCGACTCGGTCGCGGGACGCCTCGAGGACGAGCTCGACAAGGCTTTCCAGTCCTTTGGGGCATCCGGCGACAAGGTCAAGGATGCCCGGAAGGCGGCCCAGTCCCTCGTCTCGGACTTCCTCCGTCAGCTCCCGCAGGTGCGGGAGAAGTTGCAGACGGATGTCGAGGCGGCCTTCCAGGGCGATCCGGCGGCCAGGAATCGGGAGGAGGTCATCCTGGCCTACCCGTTCATCGAGGCCATCACGGTCCATCGCCTCGCCCATGAACTGCATAGACGCCATGTGCCGCTCCTGCCCCGGATCATGAGCGAGTGGGCCCACAGTCGGACGGGCATGGACATCCATCCCGGGGCCCGGATCGGATCCCATTTCTTCGTCGACCACTGCACGGGAACGGTCATCGGGGAGACCGCGGAGATCGGGAACCACGTGAAGCTCTACCAGGGTGTGGGTCTCGTGGCCCGATCCCTCGCCGCCGGGCAGGCGCTGCGTGGGCAGAAACGGCATCCGACACTTGAGGACCGCGTGACCATCTATGCGAATGCAACGATTGTCGGCGGCGACACCGTGATCGGTGCCGGCTCGACCGTCGGGGCCAACGTGTTCCTCATGCACAGCATTCCCCCGGAAAGCCTTGTCCTGATGGAGGACATCAAGGTCCGTGTGATGCCCAAGCGGGAGCGGGTGGTCTCCATCGACTACCAGATCTAAGTGGGAGTCGGGATGGGTACCAGCGGGGGTGCCCACAGACGGAGCCGCTTTCCCGCTTCAATCGGGTCCCCGCTGCCGTCATCGTCCTCCCGTGATTCCGCGCTATTCACGGCCCGAGATGCGGGCGATCTGGACTGACGAGAACAAGCTCAGGATCTGGCTGCAGATCGAGCTCCTGGCGAGTGAGGCCCTGGTGGACGAGGGTGTCGTGCCGGCGGCCGACTACGCCAAGCTCGAGGCTGGGGCCAGGTTCTGGTTCGAGGACCTGAAGGGGTTGGTCGAGCGCCAGAAGGAGCTTGAGAAGACGTTGAATCACGACGTCATCGGCTTCACGACTGCGGTCACCGAGAAGATCAACGACCCGGCTTCCCGCTGGCTGCATTTCGGTCTGACCTCCAGCGACATCGTCGACACCGCCTTCGGCGTTCAGCTCACCCAGAGCGCCGACCTCCTGATCCGGGATGTCGAGGTGGTCCGCGAGGCGATTGCGGTCCGGGCCAAGGAGCACCAGTTCACCCCCTGTATCGGAAGGAGCCACGGCATCCATGCCGAGCCGACGACATTCGGCCTGAAGCTGGCCCTGATGTACGACGAGCTTGGGCGTGCCCTCCAGCGGCTGCGTCAGGCGCGGGCCTCGGTGGCCGTGGGCAAGCTGAGCGGTGCCGTCGGGACCAGCGCCCACCTGTCCAGTGCGGTGGAATCCCGCGTCTGCGAGCGGCTTGGGTTGAAGCCGACGCCTCTGGCGACCCAGGTGATCCAACGGGACATCCACGCCGAGTTCATGAACGTCCTGGCGCTCACCGGGGCGAGTCTTGAGCGCTGGTCGGTCGAGTTCCGTCATCTCCAGAGGACCGAGGTTCTGGAGGCCGAGGAGCCGTTCACCAAGGGCCAGAAGGGGAGCAGCGCCATGCCGCACAAGCGGAACCCGATCACCTGGGAGCGTCTGACCGGTCTGTCCCGGGTGCTGCGCGGCAACGCCGTGGCCGCCTTGGAGAACGTCGCACTCTGGCATGAGCGCGACATCAGCCACTCGAGTGTCGAGCGCATCATCTTCCCCGATTCCTGCACCCTCCTCGACTACATGCTGGGCCTGCTGCTCCGTCTGATGAACGGGCTCCTTGTATATCCGGAGAACATGAAGAAGAACCTGGGTCTGAGCCTGGGCATGTGGAATTCCCAGACCGTGCTGCTGGCGTTGATCCGGAAGGGCCTGACCCGCGAGCAGGCCTATGAGCTGGTCCAGCGCAACGCGATGAAGACCTGGGAGGTGAAGCATGCGGGTCGCGACGACGCGGACTTCCTCCGGCAACTGCTCTCCGACGCCGAGGTGGCCCGTCATTTCCAGCCTGGTGAGCTGGAGCGCCTGTGTTCCCCCGACTTCCACTTCCGGGAGGTCCGCAACCGGTTTGCCGCAGTCGGCTTGGCCTAGGTTCGCCGCACCGCTGGACCGGACCGGGTGGGATCGCCGCGGTGAATGTCGCCGTGGACGAACACCGGGTTTTTCATCAGCTTGAGGGACGGATTCCCCACTGCCCAACCCCGTGGGTTCCCCTCCAGAGCGGATGACACAGACACCGTCCACCATTTGGCGCATCCTGAGATCTGCTGGGCCTCTGCTTCGATGTCTTGTCCTCGGGGCTTTGGCCGCCGGTCCGGTCCCTTGCCAAGGTGGAGGCCTGCCTGGGGCTGCGGATCAGCCTGGGGCTGGGGCGCAGCAGCATTGGGCCCTGAAGCCCTTGGTCCCACCTCCGGTGCCGAGGAACGCCGTCGACGGTGTGGAGCCCGCAGCGCCCATCGACGCCTTCGTCCTCAGGTCCCTTGCGGAAGCCCGGTTGGCGATGAATCCACCGGCCGGACGAGGGGTCCTGATCCGACGGATGTACCAGGTGGTGCTCGGACTGCCGCCCAGCGAACGGGAGGTGGAGGCGTTTGTCCAGGATCCGAGCCCGAGCGCGGTCGAGAGGCTGGTGGATCGGATCCTCTCGAATCCCAGGTATGGGGAGCGTTGGGGACGGCATTGGCTGGATGTGGTCCGCTACGCCGACTCCAACGGCTTCGAGACGAATCGGGAGCGCAAGACCGCCTATCCCTACCGGGACTACGTCATCCGCAGCTTCAACGAGGACGTCCCGTATGACCGGTTCGTGCGGGAGCAGGTCGCGGGGGATGCGTTGGGAGCCGACCTTGGGACGGGTTTCCTCGTCGCGGGGGCCTTCGATCTGGTGAAGAGCCCCGACATCAACCTGACGCTGATGCAGCGTCAGGATGAGCTGGCCGACATCATCAACACCACGGGCACGGCGTTCCTGGGACTGACCCTTGGCTGTGCCCGGTGTCACGATCACAAGTTCGACCCGGTCTCGCAGAAGGACTACTACGCCCTGCAGGCGGTGTTTGCGGGGGTTGGGTTTGGCGATCGGACATTGCCGGTGGCGCTATCGCCGGAAGGTGAGCTCGAGCTGACCCGGGTCCGCGGTGAATTGGCTTCGGCCGAGAAGGAATTCGAGACCCTGCGTGCCCGTGGAGAGAAGGCCACGGCTCAGCAGCCGACCCGACCCGCAGTCCGGGCAGAGCTCAATGAGGAAGAATTCCCGGCGCAGGAATTGGTGGCGGTCCGCTTCCAGATCCTGGCCTCGTCCTCCGGGAGCGAACCGGGCCTCGACGAGCTGGAGGTCTTTGACACGGAGGGGAGGAATGTCGCCCTCGCTGGTCCGGGAATCCGGGTGACCGCCTCGGGAACTCTTCCCGGTTATGCCATCCACAAGCTGGAGCACCTGAATGATGGGCATCCCGGCAACCCGCACAGCTGGATTTCCGACACGCCGGGGAAGGGTTGGGTGAAGATCGAGTTTCCCAAGGCGCAGCGGGTCCGGAGGATCGTCTGGAGCCGGGATCGGGGCGGGCAGTTCAAGGACCGGGTGGCCACGGAGTACCTCATCGAGGGGTCCACCGGGGGCGATAGATGGAGACCACTCGCCTCGTCGGCCGACCGCAAGCCGTCAGGCAATGAGGACCCCAAGGCGTTCATCACCCGGCTTTCCGTGGAGGACCAGACCCGTGCGCGCACCCTGCTCGAGACCCTTCAGCGGGGGCAGGACCGCATCCGGCAGCTGACCGCGGGTCCGACGGTCTGGCTGGGGACCTTCAGCCAGCCGACCAACGTCCACCGGCTCTACCGCGGGGAGCCGCTCCAGCCCCGGGAGGTCGTTGGTCCGGACACCGTGGCGGTCCTCGGTAGCCTTGGCTTGGCATCCGACGCCCCCGAACGGGACCGGCGGCTGCACCTTGCGGAATGGCTAACGCGCCCTGAGAACCCCTTGGTGGCCCGGGTCCTGGTCAACCGGGTCTGGCACTACTTGTTCGGCGCGGGGTTGGTCGACACCCCGAGCGACTTCGGGGCGAACGGGGGACGACCGACCCATCCGGAGCTGTTGGACTGGTTGGCGGACGACTTCATCCGCGGCGGCTGGTCGATCAAGCGGCTTCAGCGGCAGATCCTCCTGAGCCGGGCCTTCCAGCAGTCGTCATCACCCCGCGAGGACGGGTTGCGGGCGGATTCTGGAGCCCGGCTCCTGTGGCGATTCCCACCCCGGCGGCTGGAGGCGGAGGCCATCCGGGACAGCCTGCTGGCGGTTTCCGGGGCGCTCGATCTCCGCATGGGCGGTCCTGGGTTCCATCTGCAGATCGTCGAGGAGGACAATGTCTACCGGTACTTCCCCAAGGAGTCGTTTGGCGTCCCGGAGTTCCGTCGAATGGTCTACCTGTCTCGGATCCGTCAGGAGCAGGACTCTGTGTTCGGGGCGTTTGATTGTCCGAGCGGCAACCAGGTGATCTCCCGGAGGACCCGGTCCAACACACCGCTCCAAGCCCTCAACCTGTTCAACAGCAATTTCGTCCTTCAGCAGGCGGATCTGCTGGCTGACCGCCTCCGCATCGAGGCGGGGCCGGAGCCGGCACGACAGGTCGAACTCGCCTTCCGCCACGCCTACGGACGGGTGCCGGATCGGGTCGAGCAGGATGCCTCGGTGGCGCTTGTCCATAAGGCCGGTCTGCCCGCGCTGTGCCGGGCCCTGTTCAACACGAGTGAATTCCTGTTCGTCTTCTAGTCCATGGATCTCCCCGAGCGACCCCATCCCCTGCTGAACCGGCGTGCCTTCCTCGGGCATAGCGCCACGGCCCTCAGCGGCATGGCTCTCAGCCAGCTTCTGAGTCGGGATGGACTCCTCGCCGCCGGCGTGAGTTCCAAGTCCCCGGTGCGACCGGTGATCAACCCGGCGAATCCCAACGCCCTCCGCGTGACCCACTTCCGGCCCAAGGCGCAGCAGGTCCTGATGATCTTCTGCGCGGGGGCCTGCAGCCAGGTCGACACCTTCGACTACAAGCCGGAGCTGATCCGTCGCCACGGCCAGCCGATGCCGGGAGGGGAGAAGCTGGTCACGTTCCAGGGGGCCCAGGGGGCGTTGAACAGGAGCCCTTGGGAATTCCGTCCCCGTGGGCAGAGCGGGAAGATGATCTCTGACCTGGTGCCTCGAGTGGGGGCGTTGGCGGATGACCTCTGTTTTGTCCACTCCCTCACCGGGAAGACCAACACCCATGGCCCGGGTGAGAACTTCATGAACACGGGCTTCACGCTCGATGGCTTCCCGAGCCTCGGGGCGTGGACCACCTACGCGCTGGGCAGTGCCAACGAGAACCTGCCCGCCTATGTGGCCATCCCGGATCCCCGGGGCGCTCCCCAGACGAGTGGGAACTGCTGGAACCCGGGCTTCCTGCCCGCGGCGTTCCAGGGGACGGACTTCAACGCGACCAAGCCGTTGCGCAATCTGGCCCGACCATCTCGGATCGATCCCGGGACGGACCGGGCCACCCGGGAGTTCATCGCGAAGATCAACCGTCACCAGCTCGAGGGCTACCCGGGCGACACGGAACTCGCCGCCCGGATCTCCAGCTATGAGCTTGCCGCCCGGATGCAGTTGTCGGTGCCGGAGGTCTGTGACCTGTCGACCGAGCCGGAACATGTCCTGCGTCTCTATGGGGCCGATGCCAAGGGCGGCCGGACCCAGGACATCAAGGCGGGCTATGCCCGGAACTGCATCCTCGCCCGACGGCTCCTCGAGCAGGGCGTCCGATTCGTGCAGCTCTTCAACGGCGCCTATCAGGTGGGTGGCGAGGGCACGAGCAACTGGGACGGGCACAAGGTCCTCAAGGACCAGTATGCGGTCCATGGCGAGATCTTCGACCAGCCGACGGCGGCGCTGATCGTCGATCTGAAGCAGCGCGGGCTCCTTGAGAACACCCTCGTGGTCTGGTGCACGGAGTTCGGCCGGATGCCGACCTTCCAGGCAGGGGCCAGTGGTCGGGATCACAACCCGAGCGGATTCACCGGCTGGTTCGCCGGGGCTGGGGTGCGTGCACCCTACAGCTATGGTGCGACCGATGAGTTCGGGTATCGCGCGGTGGAGAAGGTGGCGACGGTGTACGACTTCCACGCGACCATCCTCCATCTGCTGGGATTGGATCACGAGCGGCTGACCTTCTATCACAACGGCGTCGAACGCCGGCTCACAGATGTCCATGGCGAGGTGCTGTCGGAGATCCTCACCTGAGCGGGTCGTGGACGTGGCATGAAGACGCAAGGTCCACGAAGGCGATCGGGACCCCGAGTGGTCGTCGTGGGCAGCGCCAATATGGATCTGGTGGCCCGGATGGATTGTCTTCCCAAACCCGGCGAGACCCGGATGGCGGACGGTTTTGAGATGCTTCCTGGGGGCAAGGGAGCCAACCAGGCGGTGGCCGCTGCCCGGGCGGGGGGCGTAGTGCAGTTCGTGGGACGGATCGGGAGGGATGACTTCGGGTCGCGGCTCCTCGAGCGATGTCGTCAGGAGGGCTTGGGGGTCCGGCATCTGAGCCGGGATCCCAGGGCGGCCTCGGGGTCCGCGTTGATCCTGGTGGAGACGTCTGGACAGAACGCCATAGCGGTCTCATCCGGTGCGAATGCCCGGCTCGGAATCCAAGAGGTGCGTCGTTCTGGGGCTGCGATTCGCGGAGCTGACGTGGTGTTGGTCCAACTCGAGGTTTCCGATGCTGTCGTGCGAGAGACGGTCCGGCTGGCGGTGCATCACCGCGTGCCGGTGATCTTGAATCCGGCGCCGGCCCGGGGCCTCGATGCCACGGTCCTGGAAAAGGTGGCATGCCTGACCCCCAACGAAGCGGAGGCTTCCGCGCTGTCCGGGATCCGGGTCACCTCACCCCGTTCGGCTGCCCGTGCGGCGGAACACCTTCGAGGACAGGGTCCCGGCTGTGTGCTGATCACGATGGGGGCAGCCGGAGTCTTCGTCTCTGGCGATGGGATCCATGAGTTGTTCCCGGGCTTTCCCGTCCGCGCGGTGGATGCGGTGGCCGCTGGGGATGTCTTCAATGGCGCCTTTGCCGTGGCGTGGGCCGAGGGAAGGTCCCTGGTGGATGCGGTGTCGTTCGGGCAGGCGGCGGCTGCGCTTTCCGTGCAACGTCGCGGTGCCATGGATTCGGCTCCGAGGCGGGAGGAGATTGACCGGTTGCTGCGTCGCAACGCCTGAGACTGTCTCAGGGGAGGATCATGTCGTCCGGCAGGCGTCCGCAGAGTTCCGGAGGCAGCCGGTGGTCCTCGCTGCCCGGGTCGGGTCGGACCTGTGCGACGTGTCCGTCCGCGAAGGCCACCTGGGCGCGGCTGGCGTGTCGGAAATGGACCGTGGCGCTCAGGCGGTTGGTGTCGAAGAAGTAGAATTCCTCGAGCATGGGGTGTTCAGGGGTCGCCGGGGCCAGGAAGTCATTGACCTGGCCCCCGTCGGCGAACACGGCGAGTGAGGAGGGATTCCTGAAACTGGATGGGGCGATCCCCGGTGTCCCACGCGGCCCAAGGATCAGGTTGTAGGCATAGCCGTGGGCGGCCTCGAGGGTCTTGGCCTTGAAGTAGGTCCGGTTGCGGTTCAGGGACGGGCAGCGGTCCACGCCGCGTCCCCGGAGGTACGGCCACAGGACTCCCTCCTCGGGCTTGAAGGTGCGTGCGCCTTCTGTCCCGTCCCCGAGCCAGCCAAACCAGTAACGCCAGCCGCCGTTGGTGCGGACGGTCCGTTCCGAGAACGTCCTCCCGTGGTCATCCCAGTAGAGTTGGGTGACGAGGAGGAGTTGGCGGAGGTTGGACTGGCAGTGGGCGGCACGGCCCGCCTCCTTGGCCCTGCCGAGGGAAGGCACCAGGAGTGCTGCGAGGATTCCGATCACCGCGCAGACCACCATCAATTCGACCATCGTGAACGCCCTCCGACCCCACATGGACGGCTGGGGATCCACGGAGGACGATCAGGCGGACATCATGCCGGTCGCCCGTGCGTAATCGAAGATCCCGCCCGCATCGATGACGGGGCGAACCTCGCCGAGGGGCTTCAGGGAATAGACCTTCCCAGAGCCATGGTGCCGGATGGTATTCGCGTCGATGTCGACGGTTGCCACGTCCCCGGTCTTGAAGATGTCGCAGAGCCGCTCGGCGCACTCGATCGGATACAGTTCGCCCGTGGCGACGCAGTTGCGGAAGAAGATCCGAGCGAAGCTCTCGGCCACGACGCATTGGCAATCGGCGGCACCCATCGCGATGGGTGCGTGTTCCCGGGAACTGCCGCAGCCGAAATTCCGGCCGGCAATGACGATCGGGAAGGCCGTGTCCGTCTTGCCCTCGGGTACAAACCGATCCGGATAGAGGGAATCCGGAAGCCCACACAGCGCATAGCTGCCGAGTTTCTCGTACTCCTCCGCGATGGTGGGTACGAGATTGAGGTATTGGGCGGGGATGATCTGGTCGGTGTCGATGTTGTCCCGGACGACATAGACCGGGCCGGTCATGGTGCTCATCTCCCGACGACAATGGGGGCGCCCGTCCAGACGGACAACTGGAGAGTTGGTGCGGACGCCGGGGTGGGGTGCGTGCTGGCTGGATCCTAGGCGATGACCCGAGTTCCCACGGGCTCGAACCGACGTATCAGATCTGCCATGCGCCGCGCGAATGCTCCGTCCGAGAGGACGGGGCGTGCGCCGCGGGTGGGAATCCTAGCAGACAGATCCAGCCAGGACCGGCAGCCTCCTAGAGCGGCATCCATCGGCAGTTCCGCCGGCTTGGGAAGGCGGGAGACCCTCAGGGCGAGGACATAAAGCCCCTCTTCAATGCCCGAGTTGAAACGGCGTTCGACGGCCTCCTCGCGCCAGATGTGCTGACCCTGGAGCTGGCGGACATCCTCGAACGAGGAGACCTTCCACCAGCCGGCCGCCGAGGCGACGTATTCCAGTCGAACCCGATCGGCACGGTTCAGGGTCGGGTGGAGCTCGTCGAATCGTGGTTGGATGTTCTCGGATACCCCTTCCCGATGCTGGTGGTGATGGGTTGGAAACAGGAGGAAGTCCCTCCGGTCGATCCGGAAGTGGCGGTTCTTCTCCGAGATGCCTCCGCTCCGGAGCACCAGGATCTGATCCCCCCTCCCCAGGGCATCCACAATGATAGCCCATTCCTTGAGGGCACGGGTCATGTGGGCCATGGGGAGAGGTGGTGAGGTTTCCAGATGGTGAGGGACGGGCTGAGGCTCTGGGCGGGTCTCAGGTTCTCGTCCCGTGATAGATCGAGCCGTCAATGATTGCGGCTCCGGGCACGCTTCCACATTCCAAGGATCACCAGGGAGATACCTCCCAGGAACCCAGCGCTGGTCGACTCCGGGGCGTGGGCAGGACTGTTCAACCCACCGCCTGAAGAACTGGAGGCCGAGAGGCTGTAGGCACCCTCGACCAGTCCGATGTTGCCGACGGAGAACTTCCCAAGCTTGGGGGTCGGCGACAGGAGTTGCACCACGAGCTTGTCGATGTCGTAACCCGTGCTGGAAAGCCCCAGGTACAATGCAGATCCATCTCCGGCCGTTGTGGATGTGCCGGTGCCGATGACGGACCCGAGGGTGTTCCCGGCGGAATCGATCGCGGACAGCTGGGCGTAGTAGGTTCCCAACGTCCCGGACTGAATCTGGAGGCCGGCGCCTTGGACCAGTTCGCTGGGATTGATGGTGATGGAGGTGTTGCCCCAGGAATAGATCAGGTCCTCCCCAGGCGAGAAATTACCTGTCCAATTCAGGCTTTGCTCCATGCTGTAGAGAGAGCTGGCCGCCGTGAATGTCACGGAGGTGCCGGAGGATGTCGTGGCGGTGGATCCGCTTGCGATGATGGTTCCGCTTGATCCGAGGGAACCGATCGAGACCGTGCTGTTGGCCAGCAGGTTCGACGGGCTGGTGACTTGGGTGATGCCTGCGAAGGCTGGGAGGGTGCTCCCTGCCACCGCAAGGACCGCGGCTGCGAGTGTCTTGTTCAGATAGGTGTTCATAAGCTGTATCTCGGGGGCTCTCCCCATTCTCAAATCCTGAATCGCAGCCTTCGGGCCATTCACACCTGAGAGAACCGATTCCGGAACCGGCCACCTTCCGGATCCACAAGGTCCTTGATCCGCGGGTGTTGTGCTGGCTGCTCCTGCGCGTCTTCTGGCGATCGAATCCCTTGGCGTCCTGCCCCTAGGCTGGGGTGCGGTCCTGGATGCCGGACAAAACCGTTGACGGATGGCTTTCCCGGGGCGTCCCGTTCGGTCTCGTGTCGCGCTCCCGGCTACCCCTGTATGTCCTCGAGGGATCCAACTCCTTCGCCACGGCCTACTATGTGAATTTCCTGATGTTCCTGCTCCGTGAGGACTACGGCTTCAGCAACCTCAACAATCTCGTGGTCGGTGCCGTGCACGGCTTCGTCTACGGCATCGCCTCATGGCAGGCGGGGCGCTTTGGACAGCGGCGTGGACTCTTCCCCTCCCTGCGGATCGGTTTTGGTGGGATGTCCTTGGCGCTGTTGGTGGGCTGGACTGTGCCGACACAGTGGGGACAGCTGATCTGCCTGGGGATCTGGACCGTTGCCCTGTGTTTCACGTGGCCGATCCTCGAGGCACTGGTCAGTGAGCACGAGGATCCCCGGCGGCTGCCGGACCGGGTTGGCCTCTACAACGTGGTCTGGGCCACGATGGCTGCGGTGGGGTTGTCGACCGGTGGATGGATCTTCGAGAGGCTGGGTCCCACGAGCCTCTACTGGCTGCCCTTGGGCATCCACGGCATCCAGTGGATCGCCACCTGGCCCCTGGAGCGGCAACGGGCCCGATGGATTGCCACCCTCCCTCCTCCCTCGGAGTCTTCCCAGCGGAAGGATTCCGAAGGGCAGCCCCGGTATTTTGTCCGCCTGGCCTGGATCGCGAACCCATTCAACTACATGGCCATCAACACGATCATGGTGATGGCACCAGGGATTGCCTCCAGGGTTGGCCTCTCCGTCGCCGAGGCGGGTTTGGTGTTGTCGGCCTGGTTCTACGTCCGGGCCTTCGCCTTCCTGAAACTCTGGTGGTGGGATGGATGGCACTACCGGTTCGACTGGTTCGTCTGTGCCTTCCTGTTCCTGTTCCTGGGCTTCGTGGGGACCATGATCTCGCCGACGGTCTGGGGCCTTGTGGTGGCACAGGTGGGTTTTGGTTGGGCGTCGGCGCTCCTCTATTACTCCTCCCTGTACTACTCGATGGACCACTCCCACTCCCATGCTGAGCAGGGTGGCTTCCACGAGGCCTTGATCGGTCTGGGGTTGGGTGGGGGTCCAGCCATCAGTGCCGGGGTCCTGTGGTGGACGGGTGTACCTTCGTCCCCAGCATGGATGGTTGGCGCTGGGGTGTTGGGTGCCATGGGATGGGTGTTTGGGATCCGCCGGGCCTCCCTCTCCCCCAGGTCTGGGCCACCAGCGCCCCTCGGATGAGCCACCTGGCTCAGGTCTGATTCCCCCTTTTTCCGGGACCGGGTTTGGCTCAGGCTCCCGCCGGCATGGGCAACGTCTTTGGACAACTGTTCCGCATCACGACCTGGGGGGAATCCCATGGTGGAGGCGTCGGCGTCGTGGTGGATGGTTGCCCCCCGCGGTTGCCCCTGACCGAGGCGGACATCCAGCCGGACCTCGATCGCCGCCGCCCCGGCCAATCCAAGATCACCACGCCCCGGAAGGAATCGGACACGGTCCAGATCCAGAGTGGGACCTTCGAAGGCATGACGCTCGGCACCCCCATCTCGATGTGGGTGAAGAACGAGGATTTCCGTCCTGAGGCCTACTCCGAGATGGCCGCGACCTACAGGCCTTCCCATGCGGATTTCACCTACCAGACCAAGTACGGCATCCGGGCGTGGCCTGGAGGTGGTCGGAGCAGCGCCCGGGAGACGATCGGCAGGGTGGCGGCAGGTGCCATTGCCAAGAAACTCCTCCGGGATCGCTGGGGGGTCGAGGTCCTGGCCGCCGTGACCCAGGTCCAGCAGATCAGGGCCGAGATCGACGTCGAGCGGGTCACCACCGCTGAGATCGAGTCCAACATCGTCCGATGCCCCGATCCCAGAATTGCGGAGGAGATGATCCGTCTCATCGAGGCCGTGAGGAGCGAGGGAGACAGCGTCGGTGGCATCGTCACGGGCATTGCCCGTGGCGTCCCTGTCGGCTGGGGATCCCCCGTGTTCGACCGTCTTGAGGCCGACCTCGCGAAGGCGATGCTCTCGCTGCCGGCGACCAAGGGGTTCGACATCGGAAGTGGCTTCGATGCCATCAGTCACACCGGCACGGAACACAATGACGCGTTCCGTAATGTCGATGGTCGCATCCGGACCGTGACCAACCGCAGCGGAGGGGTCCAGGGGGGCATCTCGAACGGGGAGACCGTCTACTTCCGCGTCGCGTTCAAGCCTGTCGCCACCGTGATGCATGAGCAGGACACCGTCGATGTGGCGGGACGGAACACCACGCTCAAGGGACGCGGGCGACATGACCCCTGTGTGCTGCCCCGCGCAGTTCCAATGGTCGAGGCCATGACTGCCCTCGTGCTCGTCGACCACGCCTTGCGCCACCAGGCCCAGTGCCGATAGTCCACCGGGCTTGGGATTGCCCGGTGTGACGGCTCAGGCGGCTGGGGAGACCCTGTCGGAATGCTGTCGGCAAATGCTGCAGTCGATCTGGACCGTGGCGACCTCCTCAACCCAAGCATCGCGGCTTTCATGGTCCACCAGGGTGACCACTGTCCCTCGGGTGGTCCTCGCTCAATGGATCCCAAGGGTGGAGGACCTTGGTCCCACCCGCCGGTTCCTATACTGGTGGGAGGGGGTTCACGCGGCCGTGGACCAGGATCTCAAGCGGTTCAGGAAGAGGCTCCGTGCCTGCAGGCAGCGGTGTTCAGTGGAATCCGTTCACGATCTTCGGGTCGTGACCCGTCGTCTGGTGGTGTGGTCGGACTGGATTGTGGCGCTGGATTCGACGGTGTCCCCACCGAAGGCCCGGAAACGGCTCAAGGCCCTCCTCCACAGCCTCTCCCGGATACGCGACTGCCAGGTCCATCTAACTCTCCTGGGGACTGTTCCCAAACGGCTCGAGTCCGTCTCCCGGGAGATCCATCAACGGCTTCGGGCTGAGGAATTGGTGTTGTCCCGGCGTGTCCGGCACCGGTGCCGTCCTGCGCCGGGTTGGTTCTGTCGAGACATCCCGCGGCGGATGAAGTCGCTCGTCCCCCTTTCCGCGGCGCTCCGATCCCTTTCTGAGTCCCGCCGGTGGATCCGCAGACTCGTCGAGCTGGCGTTTCGTCGGGCTCCCGGCCTCGGAGAGGTGCGGCCCCACGCCTGGCATCGATGGAGGGTGGCGCTGAAACGCCTCAGGTTTGCGGTGGAATCGGTGGGTCTGTGTCCCGGCGATCCGTGGGAGCCTCGTCGGTTGCAACGGGTCCTGAACCCCCTGGGCGAGGTCCAGGACCTGGACTCCTTCGCGGGTTTTCTGCGGGCGGCGGGTTCGGGAGGCCTGAGTCCTTCAGACGTCCGACGACTCCTGCAGTGGGTGGACTCGAGGAGAGACCGCCGGATCAGACGGTTGGCTCCGCTGGCGGCGTTCTGGAGGCGGGCACTGGTCTCCCAAAAAAGCTGTTTCCTCCGGAAGGGGGGCTCCCTAACGTCGCCTCTTGGTCGTCCACCCGACGGCCGTTGTTATCCAACGCATCGTTGAACTATGCCACTGACACACACCACAGACCTGTTCGCCAAGGCCCTCAAGGGCAAGTACGCCCTCGGCGCCTTCAACGTGAACAATATGGAACTCCTTCAGGCGATCATCGAGGCCTGTGAGGAGGAGAAGGCTCCGGTGATGCTCCAGATTTCGAAGGGTGCCCGGGACTATGCCCATCCCGTATACCTCAAGAAGCTGATCGAGGCCGCGGTGAGCCTGAGCACGATCCCGATCGCCGTGCATCTGGATCACGGTGATAGCTTCGAGCTCTGCAAGCAGTGCATCGACGAGGGATTCACCAGCGTCATGATCGATGCTTCGCATGATCCCTTCGAGAAGAACGTCGAGATCTGCCGGAAGGTCGTGGACTACGCCCACAAGTACAACTGTGTCGTCGAGGGCGAGCTGGGCATGCTGGTGGGTGCCCAACATGACGATGGCGAGGAGGGCGGCAGCTATTCCAAGGGTGGGGCCTACACCCACCCCGATGAGGCTGTGGAGTTCGTCAAGCAGTCGGGCGTCGACTCGCTCGCCGTTGCCATCGGAAACAGCCACGGGGCCTACAAGTTCAAGGGCGAGCAACACCTGGACCTCGAGCGCCTGAAGGCGATCAAGAAGGCCCTGATGGATGCCGGCCTGGGCGACTATCCGCTCGTCCTGCACGGTGCCTCCTCGGTGCCCAAGGAGCTGGCCCAGAAGATCAACCAGTTTGGGGGCGCCATGGGCGAGGAGACTGCCGGTGTGCCCGAGGCCGACATCGAGGTGGCTCGTCGGACGGGCTGCACCAAGGTGAACATCGATACTGACCTCCGGATGGCCATGACGGCCGCGATCCGTGAGGTCTTTGCGACCAAGCCGAAGGAATTTGATCCGCGCAAGTACCTCGGACCTGCCCGCAAGGCGGTCAAGGAACTCGTGCGCCACAAGCTCCGCAATGTGCTTTGCTGCGCCGGTCACGCCTTCGACTGAGGTTGCGTTCCCGATCATGTGACAAGGTCAGGGCGGAGGTGTCCCCTCCGCCCTTTTCATGTCCATGGAGTGTCCGTCACGGCAGCGGGATGCGATGGCATGGCCATCAGGGAGATGGAGCACCACGAAAGGGGGCCAGAATGAATCCCATCCATCCCAAGACTCGACACTCTGGGATCGGAAAGAGCATGATTCGGTCGAATTATTTCCCCCATTCGGATCTGTGTGGCCGACTCTCTTGTGGAAGGAGTCGTCAAACTGTCGTTTTGGGGGCTTCAGCGACCCCAGCCATGAAGTTTACATCCAGAGCCGTCCTTTCCAGCGTTCCACTGTCGTCACGGATCCATTCTGACGTCTCCAAGCCCTCGCCCCATCTCACCCGATGATCATCTACATCCTGATCGGGGTATTCGTGTTGGGTGTCGGGGTTGCCATCGCCCTCCTGGTGCTCAAGCAGGACCGCAAAGCGACACAGAAAAACGGTGGGGATCGTGCCGGAAAGGAGGCGTCCCTCGACAAGCTGATGGTTCAGAAAGGGCGGTTGGAGTGGCAGGAGATCCAGAATCATGCCCGTCTCGATGAGCTCCTCGCCGTCGAAGGTACGACCATGGGGGGGGACTCCTTCCAGGTGATCGTATCCCTCGGCGCCAAGTCCCACACGGAAGTGATCTACATCCGGGTGGGACGTCTCATCCAGCGTGTGCCCGCTGGTCAGAGCGGCATCGCCCGCATCAAGCAGGGGGAGGCCCTCCGCATCGTTCCCGGGGACGCTTCGTTGTCCATCGACATGCTGGCCCAATCCGTCGAGAAGCCGGCCGATCTGTTGGGGAACTCCGGGAACCCCGTGGTGGTGAGCTTCGTGAACAGCCTCGCCGAAGGCATCTCGATCCGATATGCGGCACGATGCGTCGACATGACCCACAGGTTCATCAAGTCATGGGATCTGCCGTCGGCCCAGTCGGACGAGGCGATCCTTGCGAAGGTTTCCTCCGTGGCCGACATCGCCGCCCTGGCCGACAAGGTGAAGGACATCCAGACCGCCTCCGGCTTCGTGGCACGTCACGGTGTTCCTGTACCCCTCGAGGCGGGTGTCTGTTACATCCTCGGATCCGCGGGAGGGCGGGACCTGTCGTTCATCCTTCTGTCCGAGGTGGCACTCCTGATCGTCCCGGTCTTTGAACCAGGGCTGAACCTTGCCCAGTTCCTCGAGAACCTGGCGGTGAAATCGCAGATGCATGCGCGCCTCGTGCTCCGCCAAGACTGCAGTGCGGTGGCTTCCCAGGCACCCGATGGTCGGTACGATCTTCAGTCCCTTGGGGAGCGGAACGTGCTTCTGGGCATCACCAATGAGGATGGCGCCCATGTCGATGTCGTCCGGATCGAGCAGGATGCGAAGGTCCACAATCTGGTGACCCTCAAGAGCTGCGAGGCTCCCCAGTACAAGAACGTCCTCGTCTGGCTGCTGCCGGAGCAATGACGTGGGACTCCCCGATGCGACGGCTATGCGCCGTCCCCGGGGGGTCGTTGGGTGTGGATTCTGAGACCTTTGGTGACGGGGGATTCCGTTGGATTTGCCTGGGGTCTGAAACCTCCCCGCTTCAGCGATCCTCCTCCTCTTCCTCCTCCTCGGCGTCCGCGCTGATGGCCCACTCGGGATACGGTTCCCGCGTCCCCTTCATCGCCCTCCAAAGGATCCGGTTGAGCTCATCCTCCGGCGCACGATCGACCTCCCGGAAATTCATCCTTCCCGAGGCGATCGCATCCGCCTTGAGGACCGGGTCGGTGAGCGCCTTCGGATCCGGGTTCATCTGGTCCAGGGGGATGTTCGTCGGCAGCGCCTTGAAGGGGGTGAAGTCGGGCGTGTCGGTGAAGGCGTCCCACATCGGCAGTGCGCTCGCATCGAACTGATTCATGGGCTTCATCCCGAGGATCTGCCCGATGGTCCGGAGCAGGCTGGTGGTGTTGTACTGCGTGCTCACCACCGCTCCCCGCTTGGCGTAGGGGCTCACGACATACGCGGTCGTCCGATAGCCGCTGACATGATCCCAACCGGCCTGCGGATCGTCCTCGATTCCTAGGATCGCCATCTGTTTCCAGAAGGGGGAGTGGCTCAGGGCTTCGACGATCCGCCCGAAGGCAAGGTCGTTGTCCGCCACGCACGCGGCGGGCGTTGGAGTGCCCCGGCTTGTCCCGCTGGTGTGGTCGTTAGGTAGGCAGATGATCGTCAACCGGGGGAATTCTCCCTTCTTGGTGAACTCCTCGAGTTCGCGGATGATGAAGTCGGCTCGATGCTGGTCCGGGACCGACATCTCCCAGCCCACGTAGTTGGTCGGCGAGAACCCCTGGATGGTCTCGATCATCGGATAGCTGGCGAAGAGGACCTCGCTGGCCGGACCCTTCCAGCCCCGGTAGCAGGCGAGGAAGTCCGGGGAGCCCTTCCGCTTGGGATCCAGCCACCGCACGGACGGCGCCATGAACTCTCCATAGTTCCGGATCGAGACGCCATGGCGCAGGGCGCTATCCCAGATGAATCCCGCCGGGGAGTAGGCGAGCGCGTCGTTCTCGTCCTCGCCCATCCCGTCGGGATAGCTCCGCGGGAACCCGGCGAACGACTTCTCCATGTAGTCGGTGCTGAAGGCCGTGGTGCTCCACTGGTGTCCGTCGGCGCTCAGGATCCCGGCGCAGTAGGTGTTGTCGAGGAGCACGAAGTCACGGGCCATCCGGTGCTGGTTGGGGGTGATGCGTTCGCCGAAGATGCAGAGGCTGGGATCGCCGTTGGCGCCGGGGACGTCGCCGAAGACCTGGTCGTAGGTCCGGTTCTCCTTGATCACGTAGACTACGTGCTGGATCGGACTGGGCTCGCCGATCCGCTCCGGGATCGCGCGCGGGGGTTGATCGGGTCGGGCGGGCAACAGGGCTTGGTTGATCCGCTCGCGGCGGAGGTTGCGCCAGACGGTCTCGGACAACCTGGCCAGGTCCCTTCTCTTCGGGATGGGGATGAGTGACACGGAGCCCGAGTACATGTGGGAGTTGAACCCCTTGGACCCCGGCGCGCCTTCCTTCGCAGGCTTCGGCTGGGCGGCGTGTCCCTTGATGTTCGCCACGTTCAGCTGCTGGCGGACCGGGTCGAAGAGCAGGGCTCCCGGGAACCACCCTGCGGGAATCAGCCCCTCCAAGCGGGACTCCTTGTCCGCAGGATCGAATTCGACGACCGCGATCGCATTCTGGGTGCCGTTCGCGACATAGAGGTGGCGACCCGAGCGATCGAAGGCCAGGGCATTGGGTGAGGCGCCGAACAGGTCACTCGGCCTGGGCTTCACCCAGATGGTCTCGACGACCGCATGGGTCCGGGTGTCGAGGACGCTGACCGTGTCGCTCCCGGCATTTGCGCAGGCCAGGTGCCGTCCAGTGGGCGAGAGGGCGAGGGCGCTGGCATGCAGGCCGGTCACGACCTCGGCCACCAGTGGTTGGGCGGCGGTGGCTGCGAGATTCAGGATCGAGACCGAGCCCTCGCTGGCGATCCGCCGCACGGGGTCCACCCGGACCTCGGTGCCGCGTCCGGCAGGCCCCGTCAAATCCCCGGACTCGGGTCTGCGGCCTCCCCAGTTCGACACGTATGCCTCGGTGCCCACGAGCACCACGTCGTAGGGAGCGACGCCGACGGGGAATGTCCTGAGGACCTTGCCGGTTGGGAATTCCAGCTCGAGGAGGGTGTTCGAGAGGTTTCCACAGACGTAGAGGCGCTGGCCATCCTTCGAGAAGGCGAGTCCAGCCGGGATCTCCTCCTTGCGGCGCGGCGCGTTCGCCAGGGGCAGTGCGAGCGAATGGGAGCCCCGGACCGTGCCGTCGGTGGCCACCTCGAACACCTTGAGGCTTCCCTTCACGTTGCTCAGGACGATGTGCCGTCCATCGGGCGAGAACACGAGGCCCGTGAAGCTGAGGAGGGCGTCCTTGTCGGGCTTCAGGATGTTGGAGGAAGGGACAAAGGGCTGGGGTTCGCTCTGGGAGGCGCTGGGCAGGTCGACTCGCTGCCGGATCTCACCTGAGACCGGATCCATGACGATCAGTTCGCTGGTCTTCCCGGACGTGATCAGCAGCCGTCCATCGGGGGACAGGGCGAGCCCCTGGGGCCTTAGTCCGGGGAGTTCGACCTGTCGTCCGAATGGCGTGACGACTTGATTCACTGGAAGGACGATCCGATTCGTGCCCTGGCGGCCGACCCGTTCGGAATCCTCCAGCCTGTGTGTGGTCTGCAGGTGGTGCTGGCATCCCAGCAGGGAGACGAGGCTGATGCCGAGGGATAGGCGGAGGAACGGGTGCATCGGCCACGACGATCCGAAGCCGATGTGGAGGCATCAAGCCCGAAGGGCCTCGTCGCCCGGAGTTTTCAGATTCGCAACAACCTCGGCAGATCTGCGTGACTCTCAGCCGGCGCGTTGGAGGCGGGCGGCAAGCCGGCCGTATCGCGCGTCATCCGTCACGAGGGAGGGGAAATCCCGGCGCAGCTGGTCGAGCGTCGGCACGATTCCCCAGCTGCTGACGCTGAACACCTCGTGGGCCCGACCCGATGGGAGCCCGAGTTCCCGGGCCTGACGCTCGAAACGCTGGCGCAGCTTCATCTTCCAGGCGGAGAGATCGGCGGTGGGTTCGATGTGATGCCGAGCCACCCAGGGGAGCCATTCGTTGATCTGGCTCTGGTGACACCACGACTCCTCGG
>JBDLQQ010000022.1:0-7494 GCA_039800465.1 Verrucomicrobiota bacterium | reverse complement strand
AGCTACGCCTCACCCCACCCAGGGGGACACCTCCCAGTGCAGGTCCACCCCAGAGAGAATCCCACACCAAATGTGACAACTGGAAATCAGGACGTGACACGCCTCGCTGGCGCTCGAGAATTTGGTGGCCGCAGTTGTTTTAGCTCTCAATACTCAACTGCTCCAAGGGGATCGAAATGGGGACTGCTCTCAACTCTCGACGCTCAACTCTCAACTGCCCCGAGTGCCCTCAAACTCCTCCGGGAAAGTCGTTTACTTCACCCGAGGGTTCCGGATGATTTCTCGTCCTTGGAATGGGCACCCGTTCCAAGGATGAACCGTCGACTTCCCGGGATCCCTCCGGCGTCGAGGGTTGGTGTCCAAGGATTCAGATGCGTTCCCAACGACGAGTCATCATGCCGATGTGCTGTCGGGCAGCCGCCCTACTGGCTGCCACCGGCCTGCCTTCGGCTGCCCTCGCGGAATTCAATGCCCCGAAATACCTGAGCTACCAGGCGGGTCGCCTGCTGGTCCAGCCGCAGTTCGATGCGAGCGTCCAGTACACCGACAACCTGTTCTATGCGCCGCGCAACGCTTCACCCGGCTCTGCGGGATATGGTGTTCCAGTGGCCTCGGACTTCATCTTCACGCTGAGCCCCGGCATCGAGCTCCAGTATGGTCGGAACAAGGAGCGCAACATCGAGCTGGAGGCGTTTGTCGACGAGCTGCTCTATGCCACGTACTCGTCGTTCGATTCGCCGCAGGTCCGTGGGGCGATGGAGGTCCATTGGGAATTCGGGCGGTTCGTTCTCCAGGGTACCGACAGCATCGGCTGGCTGAACCAGATCCTCGGTGGGAATGTGGCCACTGAGTATCGCAAGCCGATCCGGACCTTGGCCTGGAACGACAACTACCGTCTCACGTATGACGCGACGATGAAGACGGACGTCTACGTCGTCCTGAACCACTACGAGCAGAGCTTCCTCCAGACCGTGAATCTGTATTCCCAGAGCAGCGTCGTGGGAAGGTTGGGGAGCACTTACAAGCCCTTTGAGCGGCTGGGATTCTTCCTCGAGGGCGAGGGGGGATACACGGGGATCGACGCGGCCAGCCCCCAGCTTGCGCCGGCGTCGCCGTCGACGATCTACGGCGGCTTTGTCGGGGCCCGGGGCAACTTCACCGCGCGGCTGGATGGTTCCATCAAGGCCGGGTATGAGGTCCGGGAATTCAGCAGCGCCGCGAACGTCGCCAATACGCCTTCCCCGGCTGCGGGTGTGGCCCTGACCTACACGGAAAGTTCCCGGCGGTCCTACGTGCTGTCCTTCGACCGCAGCGTCGGTGTCTCGGTCCAGATTCCCGACCAGGCCTTTGTCTTCGACAATGTGGCCTTCACCTTCACGCAGGGGATGGGGACTTCCGGGCGTTGGACTCTCCAAGCCCAGCCCAGTGTCAGTCTCGGGAACTACACGAGCCTCTATCGATATAACGGGCCGACGCTCGTCGACTTTGCCCGCAACGACCAGACGTACACGATGTCCGTGACGATGGCCTATCAGCCCAACGCCTGGCTCAAGGCGTCGTTGAACTACACATTCCAGGCCTACACGGCGGAGTTCCCGGATCCCCAGGCAGAGAAACTCAACGGCGTGAACAACTTCATGGTGAATCGCATCACCCTCCAGCTTTCGATCGGCTACTGACCCCATGAACACCGCACTTCGGCACCTCCTGATGGTCCTGCTGGGACTCGCCCTTGGAACCACCTCCGGGTTCGCGCAACTCGCCAACCGCAAGATCCAACCCAACGACGTCCTCATCATCCGGGTCCTCGAGGAGAAGGACATGCTGCAGGAGGCGAAGGTCACCAACGACGGGCGCATCACCTATTTCTTCATCGGCGAGGTGTCCGTGGGCGGGAAGACCCTGGCCGAGGCGAAGACGCTGATCCAGGACCTCCTCAACAAGGACTACCTCGTCGACCCTCAGGTCAGCATCGAGGTCAAGGAATACGCCGCTAAGGTCATCACGGTCCTCGGGGCGGTGAACAAGGGCGGACAGGTCCCGCTGCCGCCGGATCGCCAGATTGACATCGTCGAGGCCATTGGTCTTGCCGGGGACTTCAACCGGTATGCGAACAAGGACCGCATCGAGCTGCGGCGGAAGGGCCAGACGATCCGCTATTCCTACAACGACCTGAAGAAGCTCACCGACGCGACCAAGAAGGTCTACGTCGAGCCCGATGACGTCATCGACGTCGCCGAGACTGTTTTCTAACCGCGCCGACTCAGAGCCATGGAAGATCAAACCCTTTCCCAGTCCACCCCCGGGACCGCCGGGATCGCCGATGCCAATCAGCTCCGTCAGTACTGGCACACCATTCTGGAGCGCCGCTGGTTGATCCTGACCGCCCTGACGGTGGTGGTCATCCTCGGGGTCGTCTACGCCTTCAAGAGTACTCCCATCTACGAGGCCGTGGCCCGGCTTCAGATCGATCCGGAGGCCGGCAGCGTCCTCGGGGCCCGCGACGGTCTTTCGTGGAACCGGCAGGATCAGGAGTATCTCCAGACCCAGTACCGGAACCTCCAGAGCCGTACCCTGATCGAGGCGGTCATCGCGAAGCTCAAGCTGGATGCGGACCCCCGATACGCCGAGAAGCAGGACAAGGTGAAGGCCGTCCTGTCGGACATCCAGATCTCTCCAGTCCGACTCACGCGTCTCGTCGAGGTGAAGGCCCGCCATCCGAACAGCCAGGTGGCTGCCGACATGGCCAACACCCTGACGGATCTCTTCATCACCCGGAACCAGGACCTCAAGTCCAAGAAGGCGATCGCGGGGTACAACATGCTCAAGGCCGAGGCCCAGAGTCAGGAGACCGAGCTGCTGTCGGCGATCGAGGCGCTGCAGAAGTACCGGGTGGAGAAGGGCATGATCTCGCTGGTCGAGGACCTCAAGCAGGGGGAGAACATCGATGCCCAGGCCCTGCGCAACGCCCGACAGGACCTCGACACCCAGACCTCCCGGGCTGCCGAACTGCAGAAGCTCACCGACGAGGGCAACAAGTGGATCAAGGACGGCAAGGACGTCGCCGACTTCTACGGCGTCAACCAGGACAAGCTGGTGACCGAACTCAAGGCGCGCCTGGCCACCTCGGAATCCGCACTGTCGATGCTCCGGACCCGGTACCGCGATCGCCACCCCAAGATGATCGAGGCGCTCAACTCGCTGCAGACCGACCGCGAGAAGCTCAAGCTCGAGGCCCAGCGTGCCTTCGATGCGATCCTGACCTCCTACCAGGTCGAGAAGGCCCGAGAGGATCAGGCCCGGGTGCGATATCGCCAAGCCGAGAAGCGCATCACCGAACTGAATGCGGCGCGGACCAAGTTCGACGTGCTGACGCGTCAGAAGGAGCGCTCCGAGTTCATGTACCAGCAGGTTCTCGCCAAGATGCGTGAGTACGACCTGAACTCGAAGGACACCTCGCAGAACATGGCGATCATCGACGATGCCGAGCCCCAGCCGAAACCGG
The DNA here is from genome assembly GCA_039800465.1 of Verrucomicrobiota bacterium. Lineage (GTDB taxonomy): Bacteria > Verrucomicrobiota > Verrucomicrobiia > Limisphaerales > UBA9464 > UBA9464. The sequence continues at coordinate 3,989 of JBDLQQ010000022.1, read as the reverse complement.
TCAAGCCGAACAAGAACCTCATCCTTGCCGGAAGCCTCGTGGGTGGTCTGGCGTTCGCGCTGGGCCTCGCCTTCTTCGTGAGTTTCCTCGACGACTCCATCAAGAGCCAGGAGGACGTCGAGAACATCCTCCGCCTGCCCTTCCTCGGCTACATCCCGAACATCAAGTCGGCCAACATCGTCGAGCGCGATCTCCAGGCCCACCACGAGCCGACCTCCGGGACGGCCGAAGGCTTCCGGACCCTCCGTGCTGCAATCGCCCTGGCCAAGAACGCGGACAAGCTCCGCTGCATCGCGGTCACCAGCACGATCCCCTCGGAGGGCAAATCCCTGGTCGCCTCCAACCTGGCGATCGTCATGGCTCAGACCGGACTCAAGACCCTGCTGGTCGACGCCGACCTGCGTCGCCCGTCGGTCCACAAGGCGTTCCAGCTCCAGAGTCCGATCGGACTTTCCGCCTACCTCGCCGAGCGGGTTCGCAGCGTCTCCGAGATCGCCCACCCCACAGAGGTGCCCAATCTCGACGTCATCTGCTGCGGTGCGATCCCGACGAATCCGTCGGAGCTGATCGGCTCCAAGCGGATGTTCCAGTTCCTCGAGGAGGTGAGCCAGAAATACGATCGGGTCATCCTGGATTGTCCTCCGATCTCCGCGGTCGCCGATCCGCTCGTCATCGGCTCCATGAGCGACGGCATCCTGTTCGTGACGAAGTTCAACAAGATCCGCCGCGAACACGCCCAGCGCTCGGTCCAGCGGATCCAGGACGCGGGCATCCATATCATCGGCCTCGTGCTCAACGACATCGATTTCGAGGGCAAGGACTCGTACTACTACAGCTACTACTATTACCAGAACCGCTACTATTCGTCCCACTACCGGAGCCGCACGGGCGGTGATGAGGGAGGGAAGAAGGGGAAGGGGGAGGGGAAGAAAGTTGAGAGCTGAGAGGTGAGAGTTGAGGGTTAATACAGGCCTCACCAAGGATCATTGAGGATCTTGAGGGGCTGGCCCGCTTGGTGGAGAGACCAGCAGGGGAAAAGTTGAGAGGAAAAGGGGACACCGAGCGGTGTCCCCTTTTTTCGTGGTGGGACGCTTAGATCCGACGATGGACCTTGTGGAACGCCGCCTGGTCGGTCGGCTTCAGGATCAGTTCGTCCACGCAGACATGGGGCGGCCGGGAGGCCATCCAGACCATCGAATCGGCGACGTCGTCAGCCGTGAGGGGCAGGACGCCCCGGTAGACGGCCGAGGAGCGGGCTTTGTCCCCCTTGAAGCGGACATCGGAGAACTCGGTCTCGGCCATGCCGGGATCGATGGAGCCCACCCGGATGCCGGTCCCATTGAGTTCCAGGCGGAGCGACTCGGTGATGAGGCGTACCCCCGCCTTCACACCGCAATAGGCGGCACCGCCCTCGTAGCCGCGGTGCCCGGCGATGGATCCGACGTTCAGGATCCACGCCCCGTCATGATGCGGCAGCAGCGGCAGCACCGCACGCGTCACCCGGAGAAGACCCAGGAAGTTGGACTGCACCATGGCCTCCCAGTCCTCGTCCCGCGCCGTGGCGACCGGGTCCAGCCCGTGGGCACCCCCGGCGTTGTTGATCAGGACGTCGATCCGGGGAGTGATCGACCGCACCCAGTCCAGGAAGGTCTCGACCGCAGCCGTGCGGGCGACGTCGAGGGAATGGTGGTGGACCGATGCGGCCCCGGCGGCCCGGGCCGAGGCTGCGGTTTCGGCCAGACGCTCGTCGCGTCGGGCACCGAGGAGGAGATGACATCCCTCCGCTGCGAACTTCCGGGCTGCAGCCGCACCGAAGCCGCTCGAGGCCCCTGTGATGAGAATCCAACGCCCGGCGAGCTTCATCCGAGGACTGGGATCCGACAGCTCAGAGCACGCCTTCGCGGATCCGGTCGAGGAGCAGCTTGGTGGCCCGGATGCCCTGGGCTTCGCTCAGCTTGTCACCCTCGTATTCGATCCCGACATGGCCGTGGTATCCGGCATCCAGGACGATCTTCATCATCCGCGGATAGTCCGTCTCCACGCATTGCCCGGCCTCGTTGAAGTTGTAGCTCTTGGCGCTGACGGCCTTGGCGAACGGCATGAGTTCCGTCACGCCCAGGTAGCGATCATACCAGTTCCCTTCGGAGATCTGGAAATTGCCGAAGTCGGGCAGGGTTCCGCAGTTGGGCTTGTTGACCATCCGCATGACGCCGGCCAGCCACTTGCCGTTCGAGCTCAGGCCACCGTGGTTCTCGACGATGCAGTTGAGTCCCAGTGGTGCGCAGTAGGCGGAGAGCTGGGACAGGCCGTCGGCGGCCCGCTTCTGCTGTTCCTCGGGGGAGCCCACGCCACCGGTGCCGGCGTTGACCCGGATGCTGTGGCAACCCAGCGCCTTTGCGGCATCAGCCCACTTGTGATGGTTCATCACCGCCTGGTTGCGCTTGGCGGTGTCCGGATCCCCCAGCTCGCCCTCGCCGTCGCACATGATGAGTAGGATCTTCACCCCCTCGTCCGATGCCCGCTTCTTGAGATCCTGCAGATACGCCGCGTCGGTGGCCTTATCCATCATGAACTGGTTCACCAGCTCGATGGCCTCGATGCCGTAGTCGGTCCGCGCCACCCTCGGGAAGTCGAGGTTGGTGATGACCTTCGACCGCAGCTCGCGGTGCAGCGACCACTCGGCGAGACTGATCTCGAAGGGTGCCTTGGGCACCTTGGGGGTCGCGCAACCAGCGGCTACGAGTGCGGCCGTGGCGGCGCTGCCTTGGAGGAACTGCCGACGGGTGAGGTTCATGGGCGGTCGATGTGCGGGTTCAGTGGGCTGGGGCCGAGGAACCACCCGCCGACGCGGCAGGCGCCTTGGGCGGATGGAAGAACAGGGCGAGTGCCACGGCGGCTCCGGCCGAGGCGATGAGAGGCACCAGGAAGAGGCCCTTGAAGTCGACCATCTTGGTCGCCGGGTTGGTGTAGACCGACTGCATCAGGTACGGGCAGATGGAGTTGGCCACCAGCGCGCCGATGCCGAGGATCTGCAGGTTGAAGAGGCCCTGGGCGCTCGACCGGATGTCCTTCGGGAAGTAGGCGTCCACAAAGATGTAGACCGTCGCGAAGAAGAAGGCGTAGCAGACGCCGTGGAGGACCTGGATCAGGATGATTGCCGTCGGGTCGCCCGGCATGAAGGAGTAGACGGCGAACCGGGCCGCATGGCCGAGGATGCCGAAGATCATCGTGGTCCGCCAACCGAGTGTCTTCAGGGTCGCTCCCAGGACGAACATCGTGAGGATCTCAGCGATCTGCCCGATGCTCATGATCGGGGTGATCCACGGGGCGGCGATGCCGACGCCACCGGCTTCCTTGGCGGTTCCCAGGAAGATGCCCGTCCAGTTGAAGTAGCAGTTGTGGACGAAGGAATCGACGAAGGTCACCAGCCACAGCACGAGGACGAACGGATGGGCGAGCAGCTTGACAGCTTCGAGCCAGGCCAGGTTCTCGCTGGCGCCACCGGTGGACTTCTTGGGCGGGGTGTGCGGGAGGGTGAAGCTGAAAGCGGCCAGCACGAGCGAGGCGAGACCGGCGACGATGTACGTCCACTTCGTGGCCGCCTTGGCCGCATCCCCGGTCAGCGGATGGCTGAACACCGCCTCCAGCCACTTGCCGAGGCCTTCGGGATTCGCGGCGCGGACCGCGTCCCAGTCGACGAAGATGAACGTGAAGGGCCAGGCGGCGAGGATCCATCCGATCGTACCGCCCATGCGGATGATGCCGAACTCCTTGGCCGGATCCTTCATGCTGGCGAAGGCGATCGAGTTGGTGATCGAGATGGTCGGCACGTACAGGAGGCAGTGCACGAGCATCGCGAGGAAGAAGGGCCAGAACTCCTTGGCGAAGCCGCAGTAGAGGATGGCCAGCCCACCAATGAAGTGGGATACCGCCAGGAACTTCTCCGCCGCGAACTTCCGGTCCGCCCACTGGTTGCTGAAGAACATCCC
>JBDLQQ010000021.1:0-7977 GCA_039800465.1 Verrucomicrobiota bacterium | reverse complement strand
ACCGCGATCTTGGGGTAGCCGCCCACCGTCGGACCGTCAGGCATCGTGACGATCGGTTGTCCTCCAGCTGGAACCTGGATCGATCCCGGCAAGACCGGTTCCGACAGGATCTCTGCCGGATACGGCTTCAGAGTAGGACCCGACAAGCGATACCCGGACCGGTCGCTCTGGGAGGAAACGGTCCAATCCACCCGGGTGAACCCGTCGCGATCCTCCTGCGGGAAGGTCTCCCATTGGGGACCAGGCCAGATCCGGACCCGGATGGGATCCTGATACGACGGGATTTCAGAAGCATGGACCCGGCGCGCCGCGGTGGAGTCCGGGATAGGGGGACAGGTCCTGGGTGCCAACCCCAGACGCAGGCCCGGCCTGGGAACGGTGCCCAGTCCCGCCTTGGCCAAGGTGCTGGCGCTCCCCAAGGCCCGTTCCACCTCCCAACCTCCCGGTACGGCGAGATAGCTCCAGACCCCGGCGGGCCCGGGACGGAACTCCAAGACCTCGCCCACCCGGACCCGGAAGGCGGACCAACCGGGGCCATGGCCGGGAATCCCCGGACTTGCCCCGGTCAGCCCCAACCACAGGTCCCGAAGCACCCGGAGCCGTTGCCCCTGGAGACAGAGCTCCAGGACAGGGGCCTCCTCCGGATTCCCCACGAGGCGGTTCGCCCACCGGGCAGCCCCTGGGTCCATGGCCCCCCCTGGGGGGATGCCGTATCGCGACAGACCGGGTCGCCCAGCGTCCTGGACCGTCAGGCCCACGCCGGTCGACAGGATCTCCACACCCCCTGCCTCGACCCCAACCGGATGCGAGACCTGGTACAGACCCGCGGCCACCCCTTCCGCCAACCGATCGACGGGGATGAACCGGAGACGATCTCCAGGACGCAACAGCACCGACTCGCCCACCGCGGCCGCTTGGGGGCGGAACAGATGCACCGACGTCTGTCCGATCAGATTCCAGCCTCCGGGGCCCGCCACACTATAGATTCCGGTCTGGGTTCCCCCGATGGCGACACTCCCGGCCTCCACCCGGATCCGAGGTGACGCCAGCCGGGGGGTGGTCAGCCGGGGATCCATGCCACCCAGGTAGGGGAATCCGGGGGAGAACCCCAGACAATGGACCCGGTACAGGGGCGCCGCATGGCGCTCAATGACCTCGCGGATCGGAAGACCCGCCTGGGCCGCCACCCGTTCCAGATCCGGCCCCGCATACTGTGTTGGGACCTCCACCACCCTCTCGGGCTCGGATTCCTCCCGGAGGCCCTCCCAACGCCGCTCCGCCAGCCAATCCCGAACCTCCTTCAGCCTCTCCGGGGATCCGACCCAGACCAGCGAGGTCAATCCAGGAAGGCAGGAGGCCGACCTCGCACCGAATTCCGCTATCCATCTGGACTCGATCTGTCGACCAAATCGGAACGCCGTCTCATCCGCCCGGTCTGCGTACTGGACCAGCAGGGCCCGGGGTCCGTACTGCAGGATCTTCATGGCGCACCGGCGGTGCCAGGGATCAGAGGTCAACCGTCCACTCACCGAGCGGCACGGTGCGTTCCTCGCGAGACTTCAGGTCCTTGATGCGCACCCGAAGCTGCGAGTCCTCGCCCCGCTCCACACGCAGCGTCCGGGCGGCCCCGAGCTCGAGGGCCCGCTTGAACTGCTTGTCGCCCTTGGCCGGCACGAGGCTGAACTCGACCGATCGACCCGATTCCCGGACCGCCTGGACGATCCGGAGCGATTCCGCACGGAGCGATTCGTCCTCCACCAGCACGACCAACTCGATCTTCCCCTGGAATGACGGGACGAGCTTCCGGTCCTTGAGCAGTTCGGCGAGCACGACATCCCCCATGCCGAAACCCAGTGCGGGCATGTCGACCCGCCCCTCGCTGACCTGCTTCACGAGCTGGTCATAACGACCTCCGCCGGCAATGGCCCGGAAGGTCCCCTTGCGGTCGAACGCCTCGAAGACGATCCCGGTGTAGTAGGCGAGCCCCCGGATGACCCCGTAGTCGACCACGACATAATCCCGGAGCCCCCGGGCGGAGAGGTTGTCGAGGACCGCCTGCAGCTCGGGCTCGGGCACGCTGGCCCGGATGAACTCCTGGACCTCGGCCATGGCGATCCCGAGGGCCGACAGTTTCTCGGCACTGACCTCCGGCTTCTCGCGCTCCAGCTTGTCCACCACCTGGTAGAACTCATAGGCCCGGGCCGGATCACCGCCACGTCCCGCGAAGAACCGCTGCCAGGCCTGGCGGCTGCTGAGACGGACCACGAAGTCGGACGCCGTCAACCCGAGGGCGCGCAGCACGTCCACCAGCAGAGCGACCATCTCGGCATCGGCCGAGGGATCCGCCTCGCCGAAGAGGTCGCAGTTGAGCTGGAAGTGTTCGCGGAGCCGGCCCTTCTGGGGTTTCTCGTACCGGAAGAGCTGGGGATACGAGAACCACTTGATGGGCTTCTTGTAGGCCCGCTCGGCGGTCGCCACCAGACGCGCGACGGTGGGCGTCATCTCAGGCCGCAGCGAGACGGCCCGCTCGCCCTTGTCCACGAAGTTGAACAGCTGCGCGACGATCTCGGCGCCCGACTTGTTGGTATAGAGCTCGAGCGGCTCGAGGGGCGGCCCATCATATTCCCGGAACCCGTACCGACGGGCGGTCTCCCGCCACGCGCCGAAGATGTGGTTCCGGAGATCACAGCTCCACGGCTCGTTGGCCGGCAGCGGTTCGGGGTAGAAATCGCGGAACCCAGGCAGTCGCTCCATCATGACGCGCCAGCCTACTCAGGACAGCAACGGCGTCACCAGCCCCCAAATCCGATCGTGGACCACCTCGCGGGATCCCCCAGCCTCGACCGCCCGGAACCGGTCCGGCTCCGCCGTCGCCTGGGCTGCGTACCCCTGCTCCACCCGCTCGAAGAACGCCGACTTCTCGGACTCGAAGCGGTCCGTCGCCTGACCACGTCCCACGAGCCGACGAGCCGCTTCCGTGGGATCCACCCGCAGCCAGAGGGTCAGGTCCGGCCGTACCCCACCGACGGCCGCCGCGATCACGGCTCGCACCAGGGCGAGGTCCAGTCCGCGGCCGTAGCCCTGATAGGCGATCGTGGAGTCCCAGAACCGGTCGCACAGGACGATCTCCCCGCGGTCCAGCGCGGGACGGATGACCCGGTGCACGAGCTCGGCCCGGCTGGCGTTCATGAGCAGAAGCTCCGCCTCGGGAGCCATGCCGACGCCGACGGGATCCTCCTTCACGAGGTGGCGGATCTTCTCGCCCATCGGGGTTCCACCCGGCTCACGGAGCAGGGTGCAGACCCGGCCGGTGGAACGGATCCGTTCGGCGAGGAGGGTGATCTGCGTGCTCTTCCCGCACGCTTCTCCGCCCTCGAAGGTGATCAGCAGACCGCGGGACATCAGCCTCCGGTGGTGGCGGATGCCGGAGTCGCGGCGGGTTTGAAATTCGAGGGGGGCGGGTTCTTCTTATAGTCCGTCTCGAGGTACTCGACGATCGTCTCGATCTGCCCCACCCCCAGGATGCCGCCGTGCTGGGCGGCGAAGGCCGGCATGAGGCTCCCCGGGCGTCCCTCCGAGATCCACTTGGTCCAGTAGTTCTTGTCGGAATTCTTCAGCTTGGTCCGGAGGTCCGGGACCATCTGGGCCCGGTGCTCGGCCTCATGGCAGATGCCGCAGGCGGTCTGGTAGAGATCCTTCCCCACCTTGCCGATCGCGGGCTGGACGTGGCAGGAGGCGCATTCGTTGCGGAAGATGGCCTGCCGGTCCGCGGCGGCGATGGCGAGGTTGCGGTTGCGATCCCCCATCGTGTTGGCGGCGGACATCATGGGGGCCTTGGCACTCACCGTGAGTGGATAGCTGCCCGACGACGTCAGGACGGTCGCGGTCTTGGTCACCAGGCCGAACTTGCCCTTCAGGTCCATGGTGATGTTGACGTGTCCGCCTTGTCCGGGGTCGAGCTTCCAGGGATACGACGGCAGGCGTCCGGCCGTGCAGCCACAGCTGGTGCTGATGTTGGAGACGGTGATGGGTTCGGCGGAGATGTTGGTGACGGCGAAGACGAAGGCCGCAGTCTGCTCACCCTCCTTGAGGTCCACATGCTTGCTGGTGGTGTCGAACTTGAGGGCATTGGTCCGACCCGGTTGCGGGCTCACGACGGGACGCGGGGCGGTGTTCAACGGCGGTCCCCCAGTGGGAGGGACGGTGGGGTCGGCCGCGAAGGCCAGAAGGGCACTACCCAGGAGGAGCATCTGAGACCAGACCGGAGTTCGAAGGGCGCTCATCGCAAGGATGAAGTAGCAGCCCACCCAGGGGCTGACGAGTCGTTTTCAGGTCTGGAGTGGGTTTCCAGCCCGCTACCAACGGAACCGGATTCCCAATGGCTCAACCCTTCCGCTCCACCTCCGCCGAGGTCACCTGGGTCATGTCGATGATCTCGAAACGGTAGGGCTGGCTGGGCTGGCTGACCACGAACTCCTGGGCTTCGGTCGCCGGGAACATCACGAAGTCCGGGTGGGCGATACGCACCGACCGCCCATTGTTCATCCTCAGGATGACAGGGCACTTGGCGGAGGATCTCACGAGTTGCCGGATCGCAGCCTTGGTCATGAGCCTGAAAATTCCGAAAGCGCGCCTGGGAGTCAATCGACGTGGCCTCACCAGATTTAGGGATCCCCCCTTTCCACCCCTCCATAGACTGGCCCCACATCTCCGCCCGATTCGCCTCGTCCCTTCGGAAACACCCGACGCGCATCCTCCAGCTCCAGTTGCCCCCGGGTCACCCCCAGCTGGCTGTGGACCCGGAGTTCCTGCCACAGGCGCTGGCCCGTGATCTCCCCACGCAACAGCGCCCGATACCGCGTCAACGTCTGCCGTACCTCCTCCGGGGATTCCTGGACGAATTCCACCCGGAAGGCCCGCAACCCAGCCGCGAGGAACCGGTCCAGGGATTCCGCCCCCGTCTGGGCCCGGGCGTTGAAGACCGTGTTGCGACATCCGACATCGGCCTTGAGCGGATGCTCCTGGCCCACACGATCCCGAAGCCGGACCTCCTGACGGTCACAGGGTCGACCGCAGCTCCGGTAGTCGGTGCCACTGCTCAGGAACGCACAGAACACACAGTGCTCCATGTGGAACATCGGCATGTGCTGGTGCAGCGTGAGCTCGAACCACGACGCAGGGGCCGACCGGAGCAGCGACTCCACCTGGGCAGCATTGAGATCGTAGCTGACCGTCAGCCGCTCCAAGCCGTGACGCTTCCGATAGTGCTCGGCCGTGAGCGGGTTCGCGACGTTCAGGGAGAAATCACCCCGGCGACGATGCTCCGCGAAGAAGCGCAGGTGTTCGTGGGCACGGACCAGATACCCGTCGGCCTGCGAGGACAGGACCTGTTTCAGGATCCATTCCTCACCCGGCTTGAACATCCGGGGCGGGGCCACCCAGATCGACGGCACTGGGCTCCCGGGGGCGGCCGCAACCCGACATCCCCGTGCCGTGTGGAAACGGGTGACCGCCTCGCGATACCGCTTCGGGTCCTCGAAGTCGCAGTAGATCGTCTCGATGCCGCACCCCAGCGCGGCGTCGAGCTGATCCAGTGTCCGGACCAGCACGATCAACTCCGGTCGGACCGACGCCGGATCCACTTCCTCCGCAAACGAGACCCGGCACGGATCGACCTCCGGGGTCCGCAGTTCCCACCGCTTCGGCGCGGCACGGAGGGCCTCGAGTTGGGCGATGGCCTCACGACGAACCCGGTTGAGCTCGCTGACGGGGAGGTGCACCCCGTCGGCGAGTTCCACGATCAGCTGGCCCAGGTGGAACGGGGTTCCGCCGAGTCGACCGAACTGCTCCTGGAGACGCTCCCGCCCCAGGGCGTGCTTCTCGGCCGGGGTGAGAGGAATCGTCGATTCGACCCGGACCACATGGCCCTCGAGGTCCCGGACGACGAGCGACAACGGGCCACCGGACACCCCGTGGACCTCCAGGGTGATCGGGCGTGTGTGCCGGATCGCATCCCCCTCGAAGGTCTTCCGGAGATCGCGTTCCAGGATCGGGTCGTCGGTCTTCCAGACGAAATCCCCCACATGGATCCGGGAGAACTCCACGGCTCCCGCGCCGAAGGTCAGCTCCGCCTCATCGTTTCCAGGACCCCGGTTGGAAATCCGGACACCGAAGACCCGCCCCCCCTGCTCCTCCTGGTCGGGTCGACCCGCGTCGAACCCCACACCGTCCCCGGCCTTGACGGGACCGGAGAGGCGGATGCGGACGCGGTCGCGCCCGACGGCGACGACCTGGCCGACGAGGACGCCGCGCTTCTTGCCAAAGCGGGCATGGGCCAGTTCCTGGTTGTTGATGCCGCGGAACCAGCCCGTGTAGAGCCCCCGTGAGAAGGCCATCTCGAGTTCGTAACGCGGATCTCCCACGGGAACGTTTCGTCCCTCGGCGAGACGATCGAGCGCCTGGCGATACACCCGCGTGATGCTGGCGACGTATTCGGGAGACTTCAGTCGTCCCTCGACCTTGAGCGACGACACCCCGGCCTCCACCAGCTGGGGGAGGACCTCCAACCCGGCGAGATCCTGCGGCGACAACAGATACCGCCGGTCGCCAAGGTCCACCTTCCGTCCATCGGCGATCAGCTCATAGGGCATCCGGCAGGCCTGGGCACACTCGCCGCGGTTGGCGCTCCGACCGCCCAGCGATTCACTGGTCAGACACTGGCCGGAGTACGCCACGCAGAGGGCCCCGTGCACGAAGACCTCCAGCGGCAGTGGATCCGCGGATTCCGAGGCCTTCTGGCTCGCCTGGATGGAGGCGATCTCGGCGATGGAATTCTCGCGGGCCAACACCACGAGGGAACATCCGAGGTCCCGGGCGAACTCGACCCCAGCGACGCTCGAGATGGACATCTGGGTGCTCCCATGGATGGGGAAGTCGGGCGAAAGCCTCCGGATGAGCCGACAGATCCCGACATCCTGCACGATCGCTGCATCGACGCCGGCGGCGATGATGCTGCGGAGGTAGTCCGCAGCCGATGACAGTTCCTCGGTGAAGACCAGGGTGTTGAAGGTCACGTAGCCCCGGACCCCGCGACGATGCAGGAACTCCATCAGGGCCGGCAGGTCCGCCTCGGTGAAGTTCCGGGCCCGCATCCGGGCGTTGAAGCGGTCGAGCCCGAAGTAGATCGCATCCGCCCCATTCTCCACCGCCGCCCGCGCGCATTCCCAGTCCCCTGCGGGAGCCAACAGCTCCGGCAGACGACGCGGCGACGGTTCAGGAGGTCCAGAGGACATCGACGCAAGAGAGTGGACACCCCGGACACAAAGTCGAACCCGGGATCCAATCGGGATCCAAAAGCATGTCCCACTACCTCAGAAAGCCATCGATGGCATCCCGGGGGAATGCCCATACTGTGCGGACGCGATGCCGCTCCGGATTCCCACCCCTTTCCTCGACCTCGAGGCGACCCTCGACGGGGGACAGGCCTTCCGGTGGCGATGCGTCGACGGGGCCTGGGAGGGCGTCATCGGGGATCGCTGGGTCCGACTCCGGCAGGAGGGCGGGGATCTCCTCGCCGAGACGGCCACGGATCCGGGGGACGGCGCGTGGCTCCGCCACTACCTCGGCTTGGACGACGACCTCGAGGCGATCGTCCGGACCTTTCCCGACGATCCACCGCTCCGGGACGCCGTGCGGGCCTGTCCGGGACTCCGGTTGCTGCGGCAGGATCCGTGGGAATGCCTCGCGAGCTTCATCCTGAGTTCCACCAAGCAGATCGTTCAGATCCAGCAGTGCGTCGCCCTGCTGTGCGATGCCTTTGGGGAACCCCTTCCGGGCCCCGCTGGAGCGACGTCGCCCCGGGCGTTCCCGACCGCCGCCCGGCTCGCGCTCGTGACGGAATCCCGCCTCCGGGACTGCAAGCTGGGGTTCCGGGCGCGCTACCTGGCAGCGGCCGCCCAGGCAGTCGACGCGGGGCGA
>JBDLQQ010000020.1:0-6743 GCA_039800465.1 Verrucomicrobiota bacterium | reverse complement strand
CCGCTTCGAGGAGGAACTGGGGATGGGTAGGACCGAGGACGAGGCCATGACGCTGGCGATGGTGAACACCGGCAAGGGGATCTTCACCGGCTGTCTCACGACCGCTGGCGCGTTTGCGGCGATGACCCTGACGGATTTCCGAGGCATTCGTGAGATGGGGATCATCTGCGGCGGTGGGTTGGTGATCTGTCTGGTGCCGATGATCACCCTGCTCCCAGCCCTGTTGCTGACCCGGAACCGTTCCCGGGCTCGGGTTTCTGTTGAGGTGTCCCGGTCTGTCCCGATCGTGGCCCCAGCTGCCACTGAGACCCCGGATCTCCGGGCACGCCTCGAGAGGGTCTGGCTGGAGCGGCCTTGGACCGTGATCGGCATCGCCTCGGTGGTGACGCTGGTGAGTGGTGTGGGACTGCAGCGGGCGTGGTTCGACTACAACCTGCTGAACATGCAGACGCCGTCCCTGGCGTCAGTGCAGTTCGAACACAAGCTGGTGGATTCGGCCGACAAGTCCGTGGTCTTCGGGGCCCTGATCGCGACGAACATACCGCAGGCCAAGGCCATCGAGGCCAAGCTCCTGCAACTGCCCTCGGTCGGCTCGGTGGAATCCATGGCATCCTTCCTGTCGGACGAATCCGCTGAGAAGGTGCGCCTGATCGAGAGTGTCCGTCAGACGACCGAGGCCATCCGGTTTGCCCCGGCCGATACCCGGCCAGTGGATCTCCATGACCTCAGCCAGACGCTCTGGAGTCTCCAGGGGTATCTGGGGTTGGCGGCGGATGAGGTCCGTCTCCGGGGTGAGACGAACATCCTGAACCAGATCCTCTCCTTGAGGGAGGCCCTCGGGAGTTTCCGGGCCGACCTGTTCCGGGGATCCCCGATGGACCGTGAGCAGCGTGCTGCGAAGCTGGGCGGGTTCCAGCGTGCCCTCCTGACGGACCTCCGGGACACCGTCGAGACATTGCGGATCCAGAGGGGTGAGGGTGGTCTTCAGGTGGATGATCTTCCGCGACCGCTTCGGAACCGCTTCGTGGGTCTGGGTGGTGAACTGCTGCTCCAGGTCTATCCCAGGACCAATGTCTGGGATCGCGAACCGCAGCGGATCTTCGTCGAGGAGATGCAGACGGTGGATCCCGGAGCGACGGGAGATCCGGTGCAGATGTACTACTACACGGAGCTCCTGAAGCAGTCTTATGTCGAGGCGGCCTGGTGGGCCCTGGGTGCCTGTGTGCTTCTGGTTGGCTACCACTTCCGTTCCGTGTCCGGCGTGCTGCTGTCCCTGCTTCCGGTGGGACTGGGAACGCTCTGGGTGGCAGGTCTGATGGGCTGGTGCGGCGTGCCGTTCAATCCCGCCAACATCATGATGCTGCCCCTGGTGATCGGCATCGGCATCACGAACGGCATCCACATTCTCAACCGGTTTGCCGAGGAGAGGAACCCGTCCATCCTGGCCAAGAGCACGGGCAAGGCCGTGTTCGTCTCGGCTCTGACGACCATCGTCGGCTTCGGGAGCCTCGTGCTTGCCGAGCATCACGGAATCCGGAGCCTGGGCGTCGTGATGGCCCTGGGCACCACGACCTGCATGGTCGCGGGTCTCACCGTTCTCCCGGCGATCCTGACCCTGCGCCTGAGGGCTGTGTCGGAACGAAAGGGATAAAGGTCTTCCGTTGGGGGATCGGATCGTAGACGATTCGACAACGATAAGGACTCCTCCGGTTTGTTCCGGACCTCGCTGAAACCCTAGAACCGGGTCTTCGCGCCCGGAGAACCTTTCAAGCACCCCGAACCATGAATTCCTCCACGGCTTGGACTGCCCTTCGCACTGTCCTCCTCTGCCTTCTTGCTTCCACGGGGGTTCATGCGGCCCAGGTCTTCACCATCGATCCCACACGGAGCTCCCTCACCATCTCCGGCAATGTGTTGGGCAGCGAGCTGACCGCCCAGGGGCCGGGAAGCCTGACGACCTCGCTGCTCGGCACGGTCCGTCTTTCAGCCGACGGAGGTGCGATCCAGTTCCCTGGGGATAGCCGTATCGTGGCAATGACGAACGGCAGCTGGCAGCCCTTGGCGGACGGGTCCAAGGGAAGTGCCCCCGCGAGTTTTGGGGGTCGAATCGACATCGGACTTGCGGCCGGAGATGCCGCGTTGAGGGACGTCCAGCTGGACCTTTCCAGTGCCTCCCTCCCTCTGGATGCCGGACGGTTTGATGCGTCCAGACTGGTGTTCGCATTCGTCCCGGGCGCCAAGGGATCCTTCGCCTACGATGTCACCGGTCTTGTGACCCGACATGGTGTGCTGCCGCTGGCGGGATCCGCCACCAACGCCCCCACCACGTCGGCGACGCTGGCCGTCTCCGCTACGGGCCAGGTGCTCACGATTCCCATCAACGCCACGTTCCGGTCGACGCTCCTCACGCCGGACGACACGCTCCTCACCCTCCAAGGCCAGCTGGTGGCGGTCCTGGACACGGTTCCTCCCCCGGGTCAGGCCTTTGATCTCGCCTCCGACTTTTCCGTGGATGCCAATCCCAACGGCGTCTGGGGATACGGATATGCCACCCGGCGAGGCGGCGAGCTGCTCCTCTACATCGACCGCTCGGCCAGCTCCGGGACCCGGGGGATCTGGAGGAACGATATCTTCCTCGGCTGTCCGGCCATCTTCATCAATCTCACGGATGCGACCCTGGACAATGGAACCCAGCAGCTGGGCCCCCGGATGGCCGGCTCCCATCCGGGCCCGAACGGGGAGTACAGCGTTTTCCGATTCAGCGCCCCATCGGCCGGGGAGTACCAGCTCAAGGCCTCCTTTGAGGGCGCGGATGTGGTGGGGACAACCACCGATGCGCATGTGTTGCTGAATGACGTGCCGATCTTCACCGGCGCGGTCTATGGGTTCGGCGCAGCCAGCCGCGTCGCATTCGGCACCAACGTGGTACTCCGCGTGGGGGACCGTCTCGACTTCGCCGTGGGGCATGGCGACAACGGGTTCTTCTACGATTCAACGGGGGTTGCGGCGAGCCTGGTCCGGACCGGCACCTCGGGTCCGACCCAGCTTCCCGTGCTGGGTTCCTTCAGCGTGAACGCCGGTATTTCGCCGATCCGCACCTCCAATCCGTGGCGCTTCCAGGTCACCTATCCGGCCGAGGCCCGTGATCTTCGACTGCGGATCCAGTCCACACTGACCCCGGCCGACGAAGGTTCGTGGACGGACCTGCCGGGAGACCCGTACATGACGCGGTTGGACTCGGAGTGGAATCTCAGGCCCGTGCAGGTGCCCGAGGGGAACCGGTATTTCCGCGCCATTGCCTCCGCTCCGGGCTTCCTTGACCGGACCTCCCCGGCCAACGGCCCGGTGCTGGTCCTGCCGGCCTCCGCACTGCCGGTCCTCGGGTCCTTCAGCGTGAGTGCCGGGCCCTCGCCCGTGCGAACGAGCAGCCCCTGGCGTTTCCAGGTGACCTATCCGGCTGAGATCTCCGACCTGCGGCTTCGGATCCAGTCGACCCTGACCCCCGGCGATGAAGCCTCGTGGTCCGATCTGCCGGGAAACCCCTACATGGCGCGGTCGGACGCGGAGTGGACTCTCGGGACCACACAGGTGCCCGAGGGCAACCGCCATTTCCGGGCGATCGCATCCGCTCCGGGCTACCTGGACCGGCTCTCGGGTGTCAGCGGGCCGTGGCTGGTGTTGCCGGGTCTCGCTCCGCTGCGCGGATTCACCTACGCTACCGTGCTACCCTACCAAGGGGGTACAGGTTGGTCCTTCTCGATCGTTGAGTCCTCTGTGGCGCCTGGTCTCCGGCTCCGGGTCCAGTCGAGCACCCGGCCCGAGGATCCGGGCAGCTGGACCGACCTTCCCGGTGGCGGCCTGATGGCCCGGCAGCCCGATGAACGCACCTGGGCCTACTACACCGCCGGGGTCCCCGTCGGGCGGGTCTCGTTCCGTGTGATTGCCTACGCGCCCGACCACGCCGATCTGATTTCGGAGGCGCTGGGGCCGTTCGACGTCATCCCAACGGTCAGCGTCCAGACCACCAAGGTCACGCAGGGGGGCAGCTATTCGCTCCAGAGTCTCCCCGGCTGGTTGGCCGGGGCCGGCAACTTCATCGTGAATGCCGTGGGTGCGATTGTCCGCGTGTTCGTCCCAGAAAAGGCTTCGACCGAGGGTGCCGTCACGCTCACCGCCGCCGCTGGCAGCACCACCACACTGACGGTGGACAAGGGGCAGGTCCTGACTGCCGGAGGTGTCAATGTTGGACCGAGCTCGTCGGCCATCATTACGGGCACCCTTGCCAGCAGTCTGGTGGTGAACCCACTGGTCGGCCCGGACGGAGGTACCGTGGACGGGATTCCGGGATCCAGTCTCGTCGGGCGCGACGCCTCCACCGCCGAGGTCATCGCGACTGCCAGCCTGCTCCAGCGCAGCGATTCTCCGGTCATCAGCACCACGGGTAGTTCCGTAGTCAGCAGCAGCAGTGGAGGCTTGATCGGTGTGGATGGGGGCAGCCTGATAGGTGTCGACGGTGGGTCCATGCTGGAGGTGGATGGGGGGAGCCTGGCGCGTCATGGCGACCCTGCCGACCCCTCCGGCATCCAGCCGTCGTTCACTGGCCCGATTCGCGTGACCGGCGACTACACGCAGGCGCCGGGCGCCGCCTTGATGATCGGCATCGCCGGCATCCGATCGTCCCCTGACGGACTCCAACAGTATGACCAGCTGGTGGTGGGCGGCCGGGCGAACTTCCTCGGCGGGCGGATCGTCTTCGGCTTCTTCAATCCGGAGGACGCTTCCGCCACAACCGGACGCTTTGAGCCGGCCGTGGGATCGAGCTTCGATGTGGTCGTCGCCCGCAGCATCCACATCACCGGCCTGACCGTCCGGGGGCCGGTCTGGGCGGACGGGCGGTTCTTCCGCTGGGGTGTGGTGACGCGGCCTGACGGGCTGCAGGCGCTGCGGTTGGTGGTGGTGAAGGTGCCGCCCATCCTCAGCCTCCGATCGGTCGAGTCCGGGCTGGAGTTGTCGTACGCGACCAACTACGTCGGATACCGCCTGGAATCCTCAACCCTTGGCAATCCCACGACCTGGTCGCTCGTCTCGACGAATCCGGGCCCCCATGTGGTGACGACCACCGAGAAGGCCCTGTTCTATAGGGTGTCGAAGGCTCCTTGAACCGGTCTGGTGCTGGCACCCGTCTTCAGGACGTGGAGTGCCGGCCTCACGCCCAGGTTGGAGCGTCTGTCGTCCACCCCCCATCCCCGTGGCAGGAAGAATGGGGAGTTGACGAGGCGGGCTGTCGCGCCGCGGAGGTGTCGAGGATGATCCAGACAGTCTGCAGGGCCGACCCGGGGCTCAGTAGGCGGCGATCTTCGCCTTGAGCTTGCGTCCCTTGACGGCCGCACTGTTGAGGGACTCCAGGATCTGGCTCTCGAAGGTGGCCGAGACATCGACGAGGCTGTGGCGCTCGAAGAGTTGGACGCGTCCGACGGTCGCCGCGGGCAGGCCGGTCTCGCCGAGGATGCATCCCACGATGTCGCGGGGCTGGATGCGGTCCATGCGCCCGACGTTGAGCCAGAGGCGCTTCATCCCGGCGGTGGCGGGGCCGCCGTCACCGCCGCGGGCGCCTCCGCGGGTCCGACCGCCACGTCGCGGCCGGCGTCCGGAACGGTCTTCACCGGATCCATCCCCGCCGGACTCGTCATCTCCGAAGTTGGCCTCGGGGGGATAGACAACACCATCCTCCGCGGCGTTGTCGGAGTAGGCATAGCCACCGTCCCCTCCGTCAGACCCCCCCTCCGAGTAGGTGCCGGAGTCGTCGTGGCTGGCAGCTCCGATCCCCGGGGACCAATCGGTCTGTTCGGTCTCTGGGTAGGTCTGGGCGGGGGCGTCCTGCACTGCGGGTGACTCTGGCGCAGCCTCCACGGGGGCGGGAGGTCGGCTGGGCGTTGGGATGGCCGCGACGGCGGGTGCCGGGGCAGGGGGCGGGGGCGGCGGGGGGAAGCTGGGCAGTTCGGGCAGTCCCAACAGGCGGACGGCTGCACCGGCGATGACGACGGGGTCGAATCCCTCCGAGACGAGCTGGTCGACGACGGATCGGCAGGCGGCCGGGTTGCGGCCTGCGAGGGCTTCGCGGATGCGGGCCACGTTGGCCTGGAGCCTCAGCTCGGAGGGTTCGCCGAGGAGCGGGATGCGGCCGAAGCGCACCGGCGAGCCACGTCGGGACACGGCGCGGGCCCGGACCTGCTCGCGGCCGGAGGCCAGCGCGAAGATCGGCCCACCTTCCCGGCAGAGGACCTCTGCGCGGGAGAAGGCGTTGTCGTCGAGGGGCCATCCCCAGTGGATCACGGCCTCACCAGTCTCGAGTTCCGCGCCCAACAGCGCCTTCACGGTGCCGACCACGACAGTCAGCGTCCCCTGACGAAACCGTTTGGCGGCGCGCTCACGCGCGGTGGCTGTCGCCTCCGCCGTGACTGCTTCGGCCGCGTAGCCGGCGAGGTTCAAACCGCTGGCGACCGCCTCGGCCTCGGCGGCCGTGCCGACGACGACCATCGCCTTGGGGAGGGGATGTCGGTCGAGGATCAGGGAGACCGCCTCGAGCTTCTCGGGGGTCTCGACACCGAACCAGGTGAGGTTGGACGGCGGGGGCACCGGCTCGGAGACCAGACGATCAGCCTCCGGGATCCTCCGGGCCGTCAGGGCCTCGAGCTCGCGGGTGATCTGGGTGGCGAGGGCCACGACGGTCCTTCCGGTCGCAG
>JBDLQQ010000019.1:0-5030 GCA_039800465.1 Verrucomicrobiota bacterium | reverse complement strand
CCGGCCGTGTCGCCCTTCGACGACGCCGACAGCCATCCGACGTCGCCGCCCTGGTATCGGGAAACCCGATGCTCGGAGTTGGCGACGGACAGCGAGCCGAACCCCTTCACCACCGGGAAGGCCGTCGCCTCGGCCAGGACCTGGGCGCGGACCGTGTCGAGCCGGGCCCGGAAGCGTTCCACCAACGGGGCCTGGCCCTGGGTGTCGAACCACAGGACCGCCACCCGGACCCGTTCGGGTTCGAGGAACTGCGTCTGCCGGTGTTGCTCGTAGTGGGCCCGGAGAGCCTCCTCGCTGACGCGTGCGGATTCGAGCCGTGGGCGGAGGAGCTTCTCGCGGAGACCGGCGATGAGCAGTCGATCGATCTCCCCGGCGATCTCCGGGTCCTGGTCCAGCCCCTCGCGCCGTGCCGCCGACGCCAGGGCGGACCGGGTGATCAGGCCCTCCAGGACCTCCTCGCGCGCCTGGGCGGTGTCCGATCCCGGACGCTGGCGACACTGGTGGCGGAACTGCTTCTCGGTGATCGGCAGGCCGGCCACGCGGGCCAGGGGTTTCGACCCGTCCGCCGCGCCCTCTCCGGACGCCCCATCCCTGCGGCAGCCGACGAGGAGCAGACCCAGGCCGCCCAGCAGCACCAGGGTGGCCTTCGTGTACGGGTTGTTGGAGAACCCCCTGGTCATCACATGCCCTGGTTGGAGTAGGTCTCCAGGTACAGCTGGATGTCGCGGACCGTCTCGATGAACCGATCCAGTCCTCCATCCTTGTCCGCGCTCAACGTCGAGCCCGGCACGATCAGGAGCCATTGGGTGTTCCAGACGGAGCGCCCATAGAGGCGGCTCGAGGAGTTCCAACCCGAGGTGAGCGGGGATTGCAGCATCTCGGTGGCTCCGGTGAACCCGAGGTTGGAGATGAAGGCGCGCGAATCCCCGAAGCGGAGGCGCTCGGCATACCGGCCATCCCGTCCATCCATGGACGGCTGGAAGCTCGGATCCTCAAGCTGACCGGCCGTCAGCGGGTACGGCACGGGGATCCGCTGGCTGACGACGTTCCAGGTCCGGATGGTGGGGAACTCGGTGTCTGAACACCGCTGCACGTCGAGCCCCACCGGGAGGAGGTAGAAGCGCGGGGTGACCGAGAGCTGCGGGGGGCTGCCGTCCGAGGCCTGGTCGTAACCCGGGAAGACCGCGGTGAACGAGCGGATCTTGGTGGCGAAGCTGGCGGGGCTGAAGGCATGGTCGAGTCCACTCAGCGGCTGGCCGAAGAAGTTCTTGCCCGGGGTGATCTCGGTGGAGAAGCGCAGGACGATGCCGGGCTGCGGGCCACCGCTGGGGGCGTCGAACGGCCGACAGTACTCCCGGAACTCCGGCACCTGCCAGAGGTCGGTCACCCGGGCGGCCTTGAGCGCCGCCTGCCACCGGTCGTCGCTGGTGGACGCCGGGCTGATGCGCATCATCTCGGTCCGCAGGGACAGGAGATTCACCTCGCCCTGGCGGTTGTTGAGGCCGATCTGGCCCTCCAAGGCGTCGTAGTTGGCCGAGAGCCGGCCGAGGATCCCGGCGAGGCCCCCGTTGCCCACCCGGGGCAGACCGCCGGACCAGTCGCCCAGGCTGCGGGTCTTCACGATCTCGTCGAGCAGCACGGCCACCGAGGAGGGGTGGCCGGAGGAGAGGCTCATCTCGTAGTCGTAGGTCTTGACCGCCAGCCACGCGTGCCGCAGCGCATTGTCCAGCGCCTGGTCATACTTCCGCATCGCCTCGGTGCGGTTGATCCGGGTCACGAGGTCCGCATAGCGGTTCCGCTGGGCCTTGGCCGCGATCTGCTGGTTGAGCGCGGTCCGCTCCTTCTGCAACCGCTCGCCTTCGGCCAGCAACGACGTCACGCCCGCCCAGTTCTGCTTCCGCAACGGCGCCATGAGCTTGGCCCGCTGGATCTCCTCCTCCGCCAACGTCTCGGACAGATCCTTCAGGACGTCCAGGAACTCGCTGTAGGCGGCGATGGTTTCCTTGCCGGCACCCTCGGCGAGCTCGGTGAGCTTCGAGGTGAGTTTGGCCAGGCTCTTAGCGATTTCCAAACCGTCCGAGGCGTAATTTACCGCTGTGGTGACCGCAAGTTTTGCATAATTCAGCGCACCGGGCACTGCCGATAAAATATCACCTCCTACCGCGACTATATTTCGCGGAATGGCAACCCCCCCCGCATTTATCTCTTCTCCTACGGTAAAACCTGTCGTCGTTACCTCTCGCTTTACCGCCTCCAAGACGTTTTCTATGCCGGCGAGGAAAGATAGAGCAGTTTGGTTAACTGTGGTGAAAACGAATCTCTCCCTCAGCGCATCCATCTTCTGACGGGCGTAGAAGACCTTGAGCAAGGCCTTGCGCGTGTATTCGTTGTACTCTTGCAAGGCCATATTGAGTTCGACCTGGCTGGCCAGAATCTCGGCAAGGCCGGATTGGATGGAGCCGCCGGCGGATCGGCTCCCCCAATCCGAAGGCGCTTGGAAGGCCACATCCGACATCTCCGTGATGGGCAGCTTGAGTTTAAGAACCGTATCTCCAGATGACCCAGATGCCGGGTGGTTGGATGTGTCCAGAATGATGCTCCCCCAGGGGTTGTCGTTTAGATAGAAACCATCGAAGACGAGGTTGTTTTGGTTGTTCCCGGTTTCTTTGGTGCCGGTTGTTGGTCCAAAAAAGGGCGCCTGGAAATCCAACCCGTTCCCAACATCCACCACGTCGTCCTTCAAGGATTGCGTCCAAACGAAAGTGTCTGGGTCCAGCGGCATGAACTGATTCGGATCGGTCACCGTCATGTACATGTACGTGACCAGATCCGGACCATCATACCCCTCGGCGAAGATCTTCCCGGAGCCGATGGTGCCCTGATAGGGGCGTCCATAGATGGCGATCAGGCGGTTCTTGTAGTCCAGATCCTGCATCAGCGCCTCGTTCTTCAGGGCTGACGTGTCGTCCGCGATGCGCCGCAGCTGTTGATCGGCCTGGCTGGCGAATTCATAGGCCGCCAGGGCGTTCTGGGCCGCCGCGATCGCCTTGTCGAGGCTCTGCTTGAAGGGCGGGTTCCGTTCCCACTCGGTGCCGTCGTAGTAGGGGTCGGTCTGGAACGCCATGGCCTCGGCATCCAACCCCAGCGGGTTCAGTCCGGTGTTGCTCTGGTCGACGATCTCCTGCACCTCGACCAGGCCGGCTGCCACCGAGGCGGTCTCGGCCACCGTGGTGGCGCGGTCGATGCGATCGAGCCCCTCGAGGACGTTGGTCGACGGGGCCGGCGTCACGGCGTTGGCCGCCAGCCAGTCGAAGAACGCCCCCTGCCCCACCCGACGCGACCATTCGGACACGCCCCACGCCCGGGCCGGCTGGGCGGTGTCCTCGTAGCCCTGCCATTGGCCGGCCGGATCCGCCACATAGGCGTTGCGGTAGGTCGACTTCAGGATGGCCGCGCCCGCGCGCACCTTGTCCGCCGCGATGGTGGCGAGGGTCTTCTCGTCCAGGTAGTCCACCGGCAGCACATTGCCGAGCAGGGAGTACAGCTCGGCCTGGGCCAGCCAGCCGTAGCCGGGCCGCCGGAGCAGCTCGTAGTGCATCTTCAGCGACGAGAGGTAGTGGCCCCACGCGTCGCCATGACCCATCGGATACCGGAGGGCGGCATCCGACTCGTCGATGAGCCCATCGTTGTTGGCGTCATCGATGTTGTAGTTGGCGTTGTAGAAGGCCTCGCCGTCGGCCTTGAAGTAGTTCCAGAACAGCCGGTTGAACGTGGGGTAGGCCTTGAGGAAATCGGTGCCCCGCAACAGGGCCAGCTCCTCCTGCAGCGGGTTGGCCACCTCGTTCTTGAAGGCGAACGCGTCGCCGGGCAGCGCGGTGGAGGCGTCGGCGGACTGGGGCACGACGGAATTCTGGGCGTCGGAGAAGGCCTCGCTGCCCAGCAGCTGGTAGAGGAACGCGAGGCGTGTGGCGGCCAGGAGGATGGCCTGGTCGGTGCCGCCCGTGGCCAAGCCGGGTGTGGACGTCAGGTCCTTGGCGCGCTGGAGCACGGTCTCGTAGAGCTGGATCAGCCCCAGGTTTTCCAGGCTGTCCTTGTCCGAATTGAGCGCCACCGGACCGATGTAGGGTCCCCCCGCCTGCTGGAGCATGCTGGAGTACGTGGCCGGGGCGTTGCCGTTGAAGGTGGCCGAGTAGCGGGC
The DNA here is from genome assembly GCA_039800465.1 of Verrucomicrobiota bacterium. Classification (GTDB taxonomy): domain Bacteria; phylum Verrucomicrobiota; class Verrucomicrobiia; order Limisphaerales; family UBA9464; genus UBA9464. Next base: position 832 of record JBDLQQ010000019.1, on the reverse strand, counting down.
CTCGTAGGGATTGATCTGGTCGAGGACCCGCTTGACCCAGCCCATGACCAGCTGCGGCAGGTAACGCCGGCTGCCGTCGGCCTGGAGCTGGGGTGAATTGGCCGCACCCGCCCATTGGAATGGCACGGGCTTTTCTTTCGGGCGCGACCAATCCGGGGCGGGATCGTCGGGCAGCACCCCGCGCCAGCTGGAGTCTGATACCGTGCCCAGTTCATCTTTACCGCCATAGCGGACGAAGAAGAACTTGTCGGCCAGGGTGATGTCCGGTCGGCCTGTGAAGGCGATCGAGTTCAGTCCCAAGCCCTGCGTGTAGACCTGCCATGCGGTCTGTCCCGGGGCATCCGGCGTCCCGGCCTCGGACAACGGGCAGACATCCCGGACCCACCACTGATAGTACACCGTCGCCGTATTGCCGCCGAAGTCCCCGGTGTGCTGGAGGTTGATCTTCTCGCTGAACGCATCCTGCGGTGTCAGGACCTGGATGGAGCCGCGGAAGCGTTCCTGGGAGAGCTGGATGACGTGCAGGGCCACCGCACCAGTAGCCGTCGGGTCGTTGTTCTCGGCCAGTGTGAGGTAGCCGCTGGAATCCGCCTGCAGGAAGTGCGGGGTCGCGACCAACGCAGAGCCGATGCCGAGGCTGCTGACTGGGACCACGTTCCCGACCCCATCAACGTGGAGATCGGTCAGCTGACTTCCATCATAGCTATAGAATGGAACCGTCACGTTTTTCATCGAGCTCGGGGTGGTGACGATCCCGAGGCCGAAGTCGGGGTCCGTGGTGAACGCGGTTTTGCCCTGCGCGGCGAGATTCTCGACCAAATTTGTCCAGTTC
>JBDLQQ010000018.1:0-12133 GCA_039800465.1 Verrucomicrobiota bacterium | reverse complement strand
GAAGCGAGGACGTCCATACCAAGCTTCCGCTGATGGAATCACCGGAGATTCTCCTTGGGATCGAGTGTGGTGGGACGCGGACGGTGGCGCTTGCCGTGGGGCCTGGGTTCCGGGTGATGCGTCGGCTGGAACTGGGTCCGTGCAACCTGAGGCTCGTGGACGACGCCCGCCTTGAGGCGCACTTCCGCGATGTTGCGGGGCAGACGCCGAAACCGTCGGCCATCGGGATTGGAATGGCCGGGGTCAGGGATGGGCGTGATTGCGATCGGGTCCATCGAATCCTCGATCGGGTGTGGCCTGGGATTCCGGCTAGAATCGACCACGATCTCGAGTCGGCTATCTCGACCCCTGATGTTGACCTCGGATCCACCAGCGAGGCTCGGGTCGTAATCCTGAGTGGTACAGGCTCATGCTGTTTTGGACGCACCCCCGAAGGCAGGACGGTCAAGGTCGGGGGATGGGGTCATTTACTGGGTGATCGCGGCAGTGCCTACGATGTGGCATTCAGGGCTCTGCGGTCTGTAGCCCATGAGTTGGACCACTCCGGTGTCCAGGGTCACCTGGGGAAGCGCATGCTCCGGAAGCTGGATCTCAAGGAACCGAATGACTTGATCGCATGGCTGGCGAATGCGGGGAAGGCGGAGGTGGCGGCCTTGGCTCCTCTGGTCTTCGAAGTGGCTACAGATGGGGATCGCACTGCGTCCCGGGTCGTGTCGGAGACAGTTGAAATCCTTGCGGCCGATGCATTGGCCTGTGCCCGACGACTTCGTCCTGTGAGGGGTCCCATTCGTTTCCTGCTAGCCGGAAGCGTCCTACTGAAGCAACCCGGTCTTGTCCGAAGGCTGCGGCATCGGATCCAGGAGGTGCTGGGAAGGGTTCCTGTGGAACCCTTGAGCCGGGATTCGGTCTGGGGTGCAGTTGTCATGGCGCGCTTGGCTCTTCAGCAACCGTCTCGAATCTCACCGAAACCCCAGCAGAGCGACCGGAAGGCACCGTCATCCCGGTTGTCCCCGGTCTCGAGGGAGTCCTCCCCGACCGAGCTCCGGAATCCCCGGTCCATGCACCTTGATCGGCTCGGCATCACTACTGCCATCGGGTTGATGCTGGATGAAGATGCACGGATATCCGATTCGATCCGCCCCCACGCGAAGGAGTTGGCCCGTCTGATCCGGGATGCCGCCTCGGCGCTCCGTCGGGGGGGGCGACTCCTATATGTCGGTGCGGGCACCAGTGGACGACTTGGAGTTCTCGATGCCAGTGAATGCCCCCCGACCTTTGGGACGGCACCGGAACAGGTCCAGGGAATCATGGCCGGGGGACTCTCCGCCCTCCACTCTTCGATCGAAGGCGCAGAGGATCATCCCGAGCAGGGGGCATCGGCTGTGGCCGATCGGCATGTTGGCCCACTGGATGTGGTCCTAGGCATTGCCGCCAGCGGACGAACCCCTTTCGTATGGGGTGCCCTGACCGAGGCGCGGGCTCGGGGTGCCACGACAGCCCTGCTGTGCTTCAACCCGCACCTGGACTTCAAAACCGCCTGGAGACCGAAGCATGTCCTGGCGATCGATGCAGGACCCGAGGTCCTGACAGGTTCCACCCGACTGAAGGCAGGCACCGCAACGAAGCTTGTCCTCAACATGTTGACCACCCTTGTCATGGTCCAACTTGGCAAGGTGATCGGGAATCTGATGGTCGACCTGAGACCCTCCAACGAGAAGCTTCGGGACCGTGCCTGCCGCATTGTCAGCGAATTGACATCCCTGGACTTGGCGCGCGCCGGACTGGAGTTGGAGCGATCGGGCTGGCGGGTGGCCGAGGTGGTGCGTCGATTCCGTTTCGGCAAGGTTTTGCGATCCGGGAGCCGCTCCATTGCTCGTGGATCCCCGCGGAGGCATCGCTGATGAATCCCTTCCGGATGCGCAGGACGGGTGTCTCGGGGTGCCGGGAACACGCGGAGACCCCCAGCTCCAGGACCGGTGTTCCCCCATGCGTCTCCTTCTGAACATCCTTGGCGGTATCCTCCTCCTCGGCCTGAGCTGCACGGCATCGGGTGGGGAAATCCAGTTTGATGTCTTCATCGGTCACGACGGAATCGTTCGTCCAGGATCCTGGAATCCCGCGGTGGTGGAAATCCTCAACACGGGGGCCACGAGAGACGGCATCGTCGAGGTCTCCGCCGATCGTATGGGTGCGGCCACTGTCAGGGTTCCCGTCGAACTACCCACACAGTCGAGAAAGCGGTTGTCGGTTCCCTTCTTCTGCACTGGGACGGGCGTGGAGTGTCGACTCCTCGACCGGGATGGCCGTGTTCTGGAGCAGAGATCCGGAGGACAGATCCAGTCGGTCCAGTGGAACGCCCCATTGGTGGGCTCGCTGGCAGACTCCCCTCAAGGGGGGCCATCCCTCCCAGGGGAGGCGATGAGGGATGTGGAGTCGGATCAACCGCGTGTCGTCCGGCTCCGCCCCGAGATGTTTCCGGACACCGCCCTGGCCCTCGAATCGCTGAGTTCCGTCTATCTCAGTCCAACGAAGGCCCTCGCGTTGCGCGAGGGCCAGATCACCTCGCTGCTTCAATGGGTGGCGTGCGGTGGTCAGCTCATTGTTGGGCTTGATCGACCCGGGGACTATGCCTCGCTGTCGTGGTTGAGGGCGATGGGTGTGCCGATGCCCCGGGGTGATGAGCGGATCCTGACGGAACCTGAGATGCGCCGATGGTTGGATGAGGGTCCCTGGAACCCGGATTTTGCGTTCCGATCCATCCCCTCCAAGGAGTCGGTTGTTCCGACGAACGACCCAGGATCTGTTCCTTCTCGAAGCAGCTCCTGGGGAGAACCCATCCACACCCAGTACTTCGCATTGGAGCGGGGCAAGGGGAGAGGTGATGACAGTATTCCGTGGATGAGTGTCCGGGGGTGGGGACGGGGGCAGCTGGTGGTACTGGGATTCAATCCAGAGCGGGAACCGATGCGCTCGTGGGAGTTGCGAGCCCGTTTCTGGTCCAAGCTCTGTGCGATACCCCCGGTGCCTGCGTCCGCCAGCACTGCTCTCGAAAAGGTCCTCACCGGTCTGGACCTGCTGTTTGCCGACCTCGTGGACACCCGTCAGATCCGCAAGGTGCCGATCTCGATCCTGTTGGCGCTGTTGGTCCTCTATCTCGCAGTGATTGGTCCGGGAGACCGTTGGTTTCTTGGTCGGCTTCGGCGTCCGATGCTGACCTGGGTGACCTTCCCGACCTACATCCTCGTGTTCTCGGGGCTGATCTATCTCATCGGCTACCGCCTCCGGTCGGGGCAGACGGAGTGGAATGAACTCCAGATTGTCGATGTGATCCCACGGCAGGGTGATGCTCCGGCCCTTCTGCGGGGTCGCACCTACGGGGGGCTCTATTCGCCTGCGACAGGGATCTATCCCCTTGCACTGGCGATCCCAGATGGGGGCATGCGAAGCGAGTTGAGGAATCTCTTTGGGGTGCGACTCGACTCAGGGCGGGTTGCTACCAGTCTTGGAGCGACAGGAACCGAGGCAGAAGTCCAGGCGTCCTTATGGATGAAGAACCTTGTGGTTGCCGAATGGGTTGATGAAGGCCCGTCACCGATTGTCCTTCTCGATGAGGGTGAGGGGCGGTTTCGGCTCCAGAACCGGACCGGGAAACAGCTTGGCCCGGTCTGGTTGGTCCACGATGGCCGTGTGACTTTGGTTGGGGCTCTCGAGTCAGGCGGAGCCTTTGATTGGGTGGTAGGCATGGTTTCGACGCCGTTGGACGAGGTGCTCGCCCCTGCCCTGAATGGCCTACCGGAATCACTAAGCCGTCGGGATCGACCAATTGCCGGTGAACCGGGTGCGGAGTCCCAGGGGCATTCATTGCTGGCGATGGCATCCGGTTTCTGCGGCAGGATGGACGCCGCAATGCCGGAAGAAGGGGCGATTCTTTGGCCACGGGGCTTTGACCTACAGAACCCCATGGATTCGGGGCGGCTTGTGGTCTTGGCATGGGTTCCGGATCCGGGTTTGTTGCCCGAATTGAACCGGTTCCCTGCCTCCAGGGGGCGACGGGAATCGCTCCTACGTCTCACCGTTCCGTTGTCGACGCGTATCCCAGCCTCTCGATCCCCATGAGTTCCCCCACCGGTCACCCTGCGGTCCAGACGCGATCCCTAGGACGGGATTTCGGAGACATGAAAGCCCTCCATTCCCTCGATCTCCAGGTCGAGCGTGGAGATCTTTTCGGCTTCATTGGGTCGAATGGTGCCGGCAAGACGACGACGTTGAGGATTCTTGCCACCTTTCTGGCACCCTCGGAGGGAAATGCCGAGGTGCTTGGCTTGGATGTCGTGCGGGATGCCGAACAGGTCCGGCATAGAATTGGCTACATGCCCGACTTCTTCGGGGTCTACAAGGACATGGAGGTCTCGGAATACCTGGACTTCTTCGGAGCCTGCTATCGGCTTCCCACCGCACGACGGGAGCGCATGGTGGGTGAGGTTTTGGAGTTGGTGGGGTTGTCTGGGAAGAAGGGAGCCCTGATCGGCTCCCTGAGCAGGGGAATGCAGCAGCGCCTTGGACTGGCCCGGGTGTTGATCCACGACCCTGAATTGTTGCTTCTCGATGAGCCTGCCAGCGGACTCGATCCCAGGGCCCGCATCGAGATGATGGCCATCCTTCAGGAGCTCCAGCGTATGGGGAAGACCATCATCATCTCCTCGCACATCCTCTCGGAGCTCCAGACCCTATGCAATCGGTGTGCGATCATTGAGCGGGGCCAGTTGATCTATAGTGGTCCGATCCGAGGCGTCCGGGTTGGGCTGGAGGAGGTCCGTGTCTATCGGGTTCGTCTCCGGGATGGTCTCGACCGTGCGCGGGAAATGCTGCTCCAGCGTCCGGAGGTTTCCAACGTCGAGTGCGTCGATGGCACGCTGAGAGTTTCCATCCCGAATCGGGAGGTGGACGGATCGCTTCTTGCCTCCGTGCTGGTGGGGGGCGCGGGCCTGGCCCTCCAGGAACTGCGCGAGGAGGAGGCGGGGCTGGAGGAAGTCTTCCTGCAGGTCACGAAAGGCGATACCCAATAGCGTCGTGACGATCCGCTTCGGATCCGCTTCGGATGGTGGCGCTTGCCGGTTGCGCGGTAGATGCTTCCCTTGGTTCCTCCGATGGTTCTACTCCTCGAATGACCTCCACAGAGAAGCAGGTGCAGAAATGGATCTGGTTCTGCCTGATCCTCGCGGTTGCCGCCCTCGCCAGCCTGGCCGTTTTTATGGAGACGGGAAAATCCGATCTCCCGGTGTTGAGTGAGATCCGGGGTTTCACGCTGACCAACCAGCTTGGCAGTGTGATAGGACCCTCGGATCTGATTGGGCAGATCTCTGTGGCGAACGTCGTCTTCTCCCGGTGCCCAACCCAATGCCATCGCCTCTCCCGACAGATGGCGGAGCTCCAGAAACGACTCCCTTCTGCGGTGCGGTTGATTTCTCTGACGGCCGATCCTTCCTACGACTCACCCGAAGTCCTACGCCAGTATGGGGAGCGATATGGAGCAGATACTGGACGATGGTGGTTCCTCACCGGAACGAAAGCGGAGGTCTATCGGGTCGCCGAGAAGTATCTCCTGTTCAGCGTCATGGACACGGGGGATTCCAATCCCCGGCTCGAGGACCGGTTCATCCATTCCGGGACCTTCGTGATCCTGGATCGGAAGGCCCGGATGCGGGCCGTTGTCCAAGGGGAGGAACCGGATGCCCTCGACCGGATTGCCACTCTCGTCACTCAACTCAATCACGAGCGAATTCCATGAAAGGTACCGATCTTCCGGCCATCAACGCGGGTCTCAATGCCCTCTCGACGCTGTTTCTGGCCTTGGGATGGATCTTCATCCGGTCGGGTCGACGGATTGCTCATCGGAACTGCATGGTAGCCGCCTTCGCCACCTCCACCCTGTTCCTGATCGGATACCTCTATCACAAGTTCGTCGTGATGCGGGGCATCCATACCCGGTTCGAGGGACCGAGAGAGTATCTGATCCCATATCTGGTCCTGCTGTTCAGTCACATCATCCTCGCGATGGCCATCGTTCCCATGGCGATGATCTCCATGCATCGGGCATGGAGGGAGAGGTTCGACGCCCATCGGCGGATCGCCCGCTGGACCCTGCCGCTTTGGCTTTACGTATCCGTGACCGGGGTCGTGATCTACTTCCTGCTCTACCAGGTCTGGACGGGGCGATGAACGTCCAACACGTCGATGGGCATCTCTCCTCAGGATTTCCGCAGGATGCAGGGGCGTCTGGGGAAGGGGTGTGCCGTTGAGCGCGATCCTGTTCCTGCGGCGCCGACCTACAGGAGGATCCTTGGGATCGATCCGTCGCTGCGGGGTACGGGGTATGGGATCGTCGAGCGTCAAGGCGGGTTGCAGCGGTTGGTCCAGGCAGGGACGATCCACTGTCCGGCCTCCCTCTCGAAGTCGCGGTGTCTTGCGATGATCGCCTCCCGGATCAGAGCTCTCATCGCCAGCCACATCCCCGAGGTGTGTGTCGTGGAGGGTTTGTTCTTTGCCCAGAATCTCAAGACAGCGATCACGATGGGCGAGGCGCGTGGTGCAGCGCTCGCCATGGTGGCCGAGGCGGGCTTGGAAATCTTCGAGCTGTCCCCGCGCGCAGCCAAGCTGGCGATTGTGGGCTTTGGTGGGGCCCAGAAAATCGCCGTCGCCAAGATGGTGCAGAGGATCCTCTGCCTCGAGGAGCCCCCGGAACCAGACGCTGCAGACGCCCTGGCCTTGGCACTGGCTCTTTCCCAGGGCGGTTCTGGATTCGCGTCGAGGCGAATGAAGCCCCTCTGACGTCCGGAGGCGGGCGCTGTTCGCCGCACTGCTACTTGCCGGTCTGGCCCACGGACAGCAGGAACATGATGTTGTTCGGGGTCTTCTTGAGTCGCCCCAGCAGCAGTTCCATGGCCTCCACGGGCGGTACCCCCACGAGGGCGCGGCGGAGCATGGAAATCCGGTTGTATTCGTCCGGATGATAGAGGAGCTCCTCCTTACGGGTGCCGGAGCGTTCGATGTTGATCGACGGAAAGATCCGGCGATCAACGAGGGAGCGGTCCAGATGGATCTCCATGTTGCCCGTACCCTTGAACTCTTCGAATATCACCTCGTCCATCCGGCTTCCAGTGTCGACCAGCGCGGTCGCCATGATGGTCAGTGAACCACCCTCCTCGATGTTGCGCGCGGCTCCAAAGAATCGCTTCGGCTTGTGCAGCGCATTGGCGTCGACGCCGCCGGACAGGATTTTGCCCGAGTGCGGTTGGACGGTGTTGTAGGCGCGGGCGAGCCTTGTGATCGAGTCGAGGAGGATCACTACGTCTTTCTTGTGCTCCACCATTCTCCGGGCCTTCTCGATCACCATCTCGGCGACCTGGACATGCCTCTCCGGCGGCTCGTCGAAGGTGGAGCTTACGACCTCCGCCCCTTTGCAGGTCCGCTCCATATCGGTCACTTCCTCCGGGCGTTCATCGATGAGAAGGATGATCAGGAAGCTCTCCGGGTTGTTCTTCAGGACGGCGTTGGCCAGCTTCTGCATCAGGACCGTCTTGCCGGTCCGGGGTGGGGCGACGATTAGTCCGCGGGTTCCCTTTCCGATCGGACAGACCAGGTCGACGACACGGGTTGAAAACTCCTCAGGGTCCGTCTCGAGGAGAAATCGCTTGTCCGGGAACAGAGGGGTCAGGTTCTCGAAATGGGTCTTCTCCTTCGCTGAATCGGGGTCCAGCCCCGCCACCTTCTCGACCCGCAGAAGGGCGTAGAACTTTTCCTTGTCCTTGGGCGGTCGCACTTGCCCCTCCACATCATCTCCGCTCTGGAGATCGAACCGACGGATCTGGGACGGGGACACGTAGATGTCCTCCGGGCATGGCAGGTAGTTGAATGCTGGGGACCTGAGGAATCCAAAGCCCTCAGGCATCACCTCGAGGACTCCCCGGGTATAGATCGTCCCGCCGGCGTGGAGGTTGCGTTGGACGATCTGGAAGATGATCTCCTGACGTTTCAGCGTGCCGTAGTTCTCGATCCCAAATTCCCGAGCCAACTCGCTGAGTTGGCTGATCGGCATCGGCTGGAGCTCGTGGAGGCTGATCGTCTTCGGCTGGACCTCGATGTTCGAGATTGGACCTTCGAGCTCTTCCGTTCCGGATTCGGTTGGCTCGCTTGCCGCTGCGACAGGAGCGGCTTCCGTGGAGGTCTGTGCATCCTCAGCGATCGTTGGCGCATGCCCCGGGATGCTGGCTTGACCTGTGATCTCGTCGGGATCGCCCTGCTTGGGTATCCGCTTCCGCGGGGTTCGTGTTTTTGGCGCGTCTGACGAGGATTTGGTCGGTCGGGGCATGGAAGAAATTTTGTTGAAAGGGGAGGGCAGCCAGCCCCCTTCGAGGGATCCCAGCCGGGGAGGCCGGGTCAAAGAGGTGGTCGACGGCGCGCGTGACCAAGCGTGCTGAAGTTCAAGGTGGCCTTGGCACCGGTGGGCGCAAGGCGTTTTTTGGAAACAAGTTCAGAGAACCGGCGGACGGACGGCGTCCCGGGAATCACCCAATGCCCCGTGGTGGCAACTGGATAGGGTAGAGCGGGGGGGGGACTGCATCCACGTCGGCGAGTGGAAACCTGTCAGGAGACTCCCAGCCTCGGCAGCTGCTCTCGATAGGATCGGCTGAGGGTCAGTCGGGTTCCGGTTTGGAGCAGTACCGCATATTCTCCGTGGAACAGGGGCTGCAGCTCTCGAATCCTGTGACGGTTCACGATGGTCGTTCGACTGATCCGGACGAATGGGTCTCCTTCCAGACGGCGTTCCATGGAGGTCAACGTTTCCCTGAGCAGGTGGGTTTGGGCTCCCGTGTGGATCTCGACGTAGTTGTCGGCAGAGCCAACCCAGTCGATGTCTGCGATGTTCACGAAGACGATCCTTCCCCCTGCCTTGATGGCGATGCGTCCTGGGCTCGATTCTGACCTGCCGGGGAACTGGGAGAGCAGGGCACTTAGTTGGGTTGTGAGATCCTTGTTGGCCGGCCTCGATAGTCGTTCAAAGGCTCGATCCAAGGCTGCCCGAAATCTCGACCTGTCGTAGGGCTTCAGGAGGTAATCGACCGCGTTGACCTCGAACGCCTTCAGTGCGAACTCGTCGTGCGCCGTGACGAAAACGACCGCCCGCGGCAGTTCTTGGCCGAGAGCTTCGACGACAGAAAAACCCGTCCGTCCGGGAAGATTGATGTCGAGAAAAACAAGGTCGGGTCGGAGGCCCCGGAGAATGTGGATCGCTTCGTCGCCGGTGGTGGCTTCTCCAACCAGCTCGACCCCGGGTTCGTTGACGAGCAGGCCACGCAGTTTCTCCAAACCAAGCGGTTCATCGTCGACGATGACGACCCTGACTCGACGGGTGGCTGTGGGATTCGTCTGGGAGCTCTGGGGCATGGGATGGCCTTCTCTGGATCTGTCTAAAACATTTTGGCATCGCTGTGAATCAAGTCGACCAAGGCCTCGGCTTCCGCCGCCGCCGGCAGCCCCCAAAACCAGGGTCGCCCGTGGAACAGCATTTCGGTCTTCACCAACTCCGCGATATTCGTGAAGTCTCGCCGAGGTCCACCGTCCTGCCGGTGGAACAAAACCGCATGCGCCCCACTCCGATTCGTATCTTCAACACGATCTCAAGAAGTCTGGAGAACTTCGAGCCTGAATCCGGTGTCGATCAGGCTGGTCATCCCGAGGTGACGTTCTACTGCTGCGGACCGACCGTCTACGACTTTGGTCACATCGGGAATTTCCGCACCTTTGTGCAGTCGGACCTCCTCCGTCGGTATCTCGAATTCCGGGGATATGCCGTACGGCATGTGATGAATGTCACCGACGTCGAGGACAAGATCATCCGCCGAGTCCGCGAGTCGGGGCAACCGCTGGGCGAGTTCACAAGACGGTACGAGTCGGAATTCCTCTCGGATCTCCGGACCCTGAACTGCCTGCTTCCGACCATTATGCCTCGCGCAACCGAGTTCATCCCCCAGATCATTGATCTGATCTCGAGGCTGGAGGGGCGTGGACTTGCCTACCGGGCCAAGGACGGCTCGGTCTATTTCAGCATCCAACAGTATCGTGATTGCGGGTGCAGATACGGTCAGCTGGTGAACATCAACCCTGATGAATTGCGGGTGGGTGAACGGGTTGCCAGCGACGAGTACGACAAGCAGTCCGTGGCGGATTTCGCGCTGTGGAAAGCCCGAGTACCGGAGGATGGCGAGGTGTTCTGGGAGAGTCCCTGGGGACAGGGACGTCCTGGGTGGCATATCGAGTGCAGTGCGATGAGCATGGCCCTGCTGGGCCCCAGCTTCGATGTCCACGCGGGTGGAGAAGATCTGGTCTTCCCTCATCATGAAGACGAAATCGCCCAGAGTGAGGGGGCGGGTCTTCAGAATCCGGATCGCCCCTTCGTCAAATACTGGTTCCACGTGGCCCATCTCCTGGTCGACGGTAGGAAGATGAGCAAATCCCTGGGCAACTTCTTCACCATCCGGGACCTGCTGGCCAAGGGGTTCAAGGGGCGTGAGATACGCCACCTCCTGCTGGCGGCTCATTATCGCGAGACCTTCAACTTCACCATAGAGGGTCTACTCGCCTCACGGGCTGCCCTTGGCCGCTTGGATGAATGTCTCGGAAAACTGGCAGCCCGGGCTGGCGTTTTGACGGTGAATCCGGTGGCCGGTTGTCCTTGGATGGCATCATTCATCGCTGCGATGGATGAGGACCTGAGCGTCTCCCGGGCTTGGGCTGTGGTCTTCGAGTGGGTTCGTGAGCAGAACCGGCTGCTTTCGTCGAATCGCATGTCCCCGAAAGAGGCTGCGGAAGCTCTGGCGTTCTGGCGGCAGGCAGATCGGGTTTTCGGCCTCGGGGATAGGCCGGAGGAGGAGGTCCCTGCCGAGGTGCTGCGGATAGCCAAGGAGCGGCTCGATGCCAAGAGAGCCAAGGAATTCAGTCGTGCCGATGCCCTCCGAAAGCAGCTGAGCGACCTTGGGTGGGGCGTCGAGGACACCCCCTCGGGACCCAAGTTCCGGAGGAATTAGGTCGTTCAACGTCCTCCCTCTGTGATCCAACGCAGCCTGCAACGGCTTTCGGAGACCTATGGTTGAGGTTCAAAGCATAGTTGACTTCGACGATCCAGCATTGGGTCCATTCCGCACGATGAGGAATCAGTTCGGCCATCTCGGGGGTGGCGTGTTTGTGGCAGAAGGGGAAAAAATTGTCCGGAGGCTGCTGGACTCGGATCTGGAGGTTATGTCGGTCGTTGTACCACCCCCATGGCGCCAGGTGTTCGAGCCACTTCTGGAGGCCCGCTATGAAAAGACACAACTCTTTGTCGGAGAAAAAGATGTGCTGACTCGATTGACCGGGTTCTCGATGTTCCAGGGGGTTCTTGGACTTGCCAGAGTTCCCGCCCCCGTCGGACTAGACGGGCTTCGAGGCGGAGACACGCCCCCCCTTCTGGCCGCACTCGATGGTCTGACCAGTGCCGAGAATGTAGGCACCTTGATCCGCAATCTGGCTGCGTTTGGGGGGCGCGGCCTTGTTGTGGGCGAAACCTCCTCCCACCCTTACCTGCGGCGTTCTGTCCGTTCGTCCATGGGGTCGATTTTCAGGACCGTCTACCATGAAACTCGCGACCTGGCATCGACGCTCAAGTCACTGCGCGGACTTGGTGTGCGGTGTCTTGCGGCGGATACCGGTCTTGGGGCTCCGGCCACTTGGGATGTGGACCTGAAGGGGCCGCTCTGTGTTGTGTTTGGAGCTGAAGGGGATGGAGTGCGGCCTAAGGTGCGGGAAGCATGTGATGGCGTCGTGGAGATTCCGATGTGTCGAGGGATCGACTCGATCAACGTGGCCAATGCCGCTGCCGCCGTCTTCGCCGAGAGTCTTCGACAGCGCGTCTCGTTCGTCCTTCCGGCTGTGGATTGAGGACGGCGCGACCCCAAGCCGCCTGCGTTGCAGGTTGACTGTCAGCGACGTTCTGAAAGCCGTTGAAAGCTGACGGTTTGAAAGCCGTGTGGGTTTGGTGTTCTTGAGGCGTCTTCTTCCGAAGGGCGCCTGAGCGGTTTCTTCCTTCTTTGGTTTTTCT
>JBDLQQ010000017.1:0-4555 GCA_039800465.1 Verrucomicrobiota bacterium | reverse complement strand
ATCGAACACCATCGGATCCTCTCGAACGCCCCGGTGACCCTGAGGTTCCCGGGCGAGGTGGCCCCGGCCCGGTTCACCAACCATCCCCTGCTCCGGATCTACTCCCAGCCCAATACCAACGCCCTGCCCTACGGTCCGGTCGTGTTCCTGGACACGACCTTCCTGCCGGGGAACGTGACCCTCGACGTCTTCGGACACCTGGTGGAGATGATCCCGAGGACCCTCTTCATCGACGGCAAGGACGTGGGTTGGAACCCGGGCACCAACATCACCGTCTCGCCCGACTACAAGCTCCCGGTCGAAGTGCGTCCCAAGCCCAAGAAGCGGTGAACCGGAGGGAGATGCGGCCGAAGGTCCATCCACTGCTCAGCGCGGGTCCCGTGCGATCCACCGGGTGGCCCAGGGATCGAAGCGGGACAGGATCCAGCACGAGAACTGGTCCTTGAGCCGATCCCCGAGGGTCCGGGTCTTGACCCACGATTCGAGATCCACCGCCCGGCTCCGTGCGACGAGATCCTCCGCCAATCGCCAGCCGCGACGGACGACATCGGATTGTGTGACCCGCAGCATCACCTCGTGGTTGATGTGGAGGCTGCGGGTGTCGAGGTTCGAGGAACCGACGAACACGGAGTGCTCCGTGAGGTAGAGCTTCGCGTGCAGGATCTGGGGCTGGTACTCGAGGATCTCGATCCTGCTGCGCAGGAACCGGGTATAGAGGTGACGGGCGGCCCGGCGGGCGATCGGCACATCGGAGCGCCCCGGAACCACGATCCGCACCCGCGCACCGCGGGCTGCCGCACCCCGAAGCCATCGACGGATGCCCCGACCCGGCAGGAAATAGGCGACAACCAGAAGGATGTCCCGCGCCGACCGCCAATCCTCCCGGAGCGTCCGTTGCAGGGAACCCGCGAAAGGACCCGGGCCTGAGGCCAGCAGCTGGACGTCCGGAGCAATTGACTTCGGGAGCACACGTCCACCCCGACCCAGGAGGTTCCGCCACCGGGGACCCTCCGCGGACAGGACCCACATCCGGTCGAAGTCCCGCGCCAGTGCCGGCACCGCCTCCCCGGTGATGGCCAACCCAACATCGGCCCACCCCTGCTCCACCCCGTCGCCGGAGTACTCCTCTGCAATATTGAAGCCGCCCACGCCTGCCACTCGGTCATCGACCACCACCAGCTTGCGATGGTTGCGGATCGGTAGACGACGAAACTCGGAGGCGTTGAACAACCGCACCTGCCCGCCAGCCCGGGTCAGGTCATCCCAGAAGTCAGGTGGGATGGCCGACGACCCCAGTCCATCCAACAGCACATGGACCTCAACCCCACGGAGAGCGGCCAACGTCAGCGCACTCGCGACCGCCCTGCCGATCGCGTCGGGAGTCAGGATGTAGACCTCCAGCCGGATGGAGACCCGAGCCTCGTTGATCGACCTCAATAGCCATGTGAAGAACTCACGCCCGGTCGAGATCCACTCGCAGGCAACGGGCTTAGGCACTGAAGTCATGGCCATTGTCTTTGGCCAGGAGCCATCGGGCGTGTCGGACCCAGACCTTCTCGCGCTGGCGATCGAAGCGTGGGGCGTGGACGTCATCGTCCACCACCTCCTGGAGTTCCCGGCGGGCCCGGTCGCGGTCGCCCCGTTTCTGGAGCAGCTCCGCATACTGCACCTTCGCGCGGGCATAGCTGTGGCTCGTCAGGACCTGCTCCCACTCTCGGATCGCACCCTCTGTATCCCCGACCGCGGTCAGGGCCTCCGCCAAGGCCATACGGGTCTGCCCGTAGTCATGCTTGGGATCCGACCGGAGCACCGACTCAAGGAGTGGTCGTGCCTCAGCGGGACGCTGCTGTCGGATCAGGCACAAACCCAGATGCGCCTGGGCCTCAAGATCCTCGAGGTCCCGTTGCAGCGCGGCCCGATAGCTCTGTTCCGCAGGACTCAACTTGCCCTGCTCGAGGTAGATGTCAGCAAGGTCGAGATGGTCCCGCGCGTGGTCCAGGTTGTAGATCCGACCCTTGAGTTCCTTGATGCGACGGCGGGTCTTCGATCCGGGCCACTCCCATCCACCACCCCCTCCCCCACCCGAGGCCGGCCCTTCCTGGCGGTAGACCATCAGCCAGTAGAAGAACGCGCTGAGCACCGAGAAGAAGAAAATGAAGATGGCCCAGATCCACTCCCTGCGCCGCACGGCATCGATGAACATCCACAACTGGAACGGGAGGAAGATCCAGAACACGGGTTCCGAGAAGAGCGCCCAGGGATTGGTCAGGATCTGGTACATCGCTTGCCGGCGAAGGCTGGTGTCCGGCCGCCTCCTTGGCAAGGAACCGGAAGTCCCGTTTCCAGACCGTGCCAAAGCCCGACCGGAACCGGACCCCACCTCGGCACCACAGACCTCGCCGGATCCGGGAAAATCTTTGACCCGACAGCGGTCGACTGGAAACGTCTCCGACCTCGACATGACTCCGAACCGCATCCTCCCCGATCTCCAATCCTCACTCCTGGTCGAAGACGTCCGCCAGGAAGCCTCCGGCAACCTCATCCTCGTGGGTGTTCTGGGCGTCATCCGGGTCCCGCAGGTCCCGATCGCCGCGCCCAAGGTCTGCGTGGTGAACCGCTGGTGCGCCGGCATCGGACAATTCACCGAGCAGGTCCGGATCGTGGCCCCGGATGGCCAGCAGGTGCTCCGCAAGAGCAACGCGAAGTTCGCCCTGCCCGACCCGACCCAGACCGCCACCCTCGTGAGCGTCTTCCCTGGCATCGAGTTCCCGGTCGCCGGTGTCTATCACGTCGAGATCCTGGTCGACGACGTCATGAAGGTCCGCTTCCCGGTGCCCGTCATCGTCGTCCAGCAGCCGGGGCAGCAGCCTCCGGCGACCCAGTAATCCTCCACACCACGATTCGAAAGGGCCCGTCCGACCCCGTGTCGGACGGGCCCTTTGTCGTGAAGGAGGCCTCGACGGGGTGGACGCTGCCCCGTCCTCGAGGCTACGCTGGGAGAATGGACGGTGAGCAAGGAACACCGAAGGGATCCCCCTCCTGGGTGGGCCGGCTCGGGGCCTGGCAGCCCTTCACGGGGGCCGGATTGGGGGCCTTCGCGCGCACCAACGGGACCCGTCTCCTCCTGTTCCATCTGGCTGCCGCCCTCGTCACCTCCGTCGCTGTGATCTGGAGCCTCGAGATCGCATGGGTGCCGGTGGTCCGGGAAGCGATCGGACGGCTTCCCGAATCGGGTGCCGAGATCCGCAACGGTCGTCTGGCCTGGCCGGGGGACCCGGAGCGGCTCCTGGCGGAACGACCCACGCTCGCCCTCGCTGTCGATGCAGGCGAAGGACCGGGACTCGGACACAGCGCCGACCTCCAGATCGAACTGCACCCCGACTCCTTCCATCTCCGAGGCATTCTCGGACATGTGACGATCCCCTATCCGACCGGACTCGAACTTCCCCTCGACCGGACCCGGGCCTCGGCCGCCTGGGGGGCTTGGCGCCCTCCATTCCTGGCCTTGGCCGGGGGAGCAGCCGTCGTAGTCACCCTTCTCGGAGGCTGGGCACTCGCAACCCTCCATTCGCCCATACTCGCGTTCATGGGGTGGATCTCACGGAGAGATCTCGGCCTTGTAGGCGCCTGGAAACTCGGTCTCGCCAGCCTCTTCCCCCCGGCTCTGGTGTTCGATGCGGGACTCCTCCTCTACGCCAGCCACTGGATCCGCCTGCCCTCCCTCGCCGGATTCCTCCCCATCTGCCTGCTGACCGCATGGGTCGCCATGCTCCGGGGTCTCTCCTGTCTCCCCGCGGTCCCCAAGGAGCCGGGCGTGGCGCCCCCCAATCCATTCGGAGGGGAGCCGCGGAACGACACCCAACGCTCCGGGGCCAAGACCAGGAACCCGTTCGGGTGACCGCCATGCGCCATTTCTTCACAGGCCCCTTCATCAAGACCGACCTGCTCGTGACCTGGCTCGAGAAGCACGGCATCAGCGCCCAGATGGAAGCCGTCGACCCCGCCGACGACGACATGGACCTCGGTCGGGAAATGCGGGTGCTGGTGGGGGAGACCGACTACGATCGGGCGCACCAGTTGTTCTTCGAGGAACGCCAGGACGAACTATGAACCCCCAGGATCTTGCAGGACGGATCGACCGGATCGAGGCGAGCGTCGCCCATCTCGACCGATTGGTGGAACAGCTGAACGAGGCCCTCGTGGAACAGGGACGCCACCTCGTCCGCCTCCAGAAACGGGTCGACCAGCTCGCCGAGACCCTCGAATCCCGGGACGCCGTCAGCAGCCCCATGCCGATCGAGCGCCCGCCCCATTACGGGCGCTGACGCGGGTCGCAGGAATCTGGCGGCCCCTCCGCGGAAGAATCCGATGGGCTCGGCGCCCGGGTCACGCCACAATCCTTCGGTCCCATGAAACACCTCTCCGCCCTGATCCTGCTCATCGTCGCCCTGCTTCCTGCGAGGGCTGAGAAGACGATCGTCCTCATCGCCGGCTCCGCCAGCCACGGCAAGGGTGAGCACGAGTTCCGCGCCGGCGCGCTCCTCCTCGCCGACGC
>JBDLQQ010000016.1:0-17796 GCA_039800465.1 Verrucomicrobiota bacterium | reverse complement strand
ACGCCTCCGTCTTTCCGCAGAAACGATCTCCGCCTACGCCAGTGCCTTCGAGAATCCGTCGATCGACGAAGCCGCCTCCCTGCTCGAGGCGTGATCGGCCACACGCTGCAGATCGGGCGTCTCTCGACGGACTCCAGCAACTGGAGGGCGTCGGCCGAGCCCGGACCTCGGCCATTTCACCGTGGATCGTCCGCGGGTCTTCTGCTCGTTGCGGGCGCTGGGGTCTTCCAGCCACTGAGACCCATCACATCCCGCAGACGTCGCTTGATTGTTTACTCGTTTTAATCATTTTACTGAACATTGAAAGACGTCATTCCAATGAAGTGAACTCTGTCCGTTCAGAGCCCGAGTTGCGCGAGGTTGCCCGCGAGGTGCTGGCGGCTGACTCGGCGTTGCGGTGGGACTGCACGGCATGGGTCGGTCCGAAGCCCGTCCTGACGCTGAAACTGGATGGCCATGACCTGCGGTTTGAAACCGTCTTCCGACTCAATCCCAGCGCCCGGGATGTGGATCGAATCGCCGAGAAGCCCCACCCGCATCCTCCGCTTCTCATCGCGCCATCCCTGTCCGACGTGCTGGTCCGGCATTGTCGCGATCGTGGGATCCCGTGTGCCGACCTCAACGGTCGGGTCTGGGTACGAATCGGACCGGTGCTGATTGACCGCTCGCCATCCGGGGGGCGCCGGTACCGGCCGCTCCTCACCCCGCCAGACCCGTTCCAGCCAAAAAGTTCACGTCTGGTCCGGGCCCTCCTCAGCCATCCCGAACGCGGCTGGACCCAGCGTGAGTTGATCGCCCGCACCGGTCTGAGCCCCGGCTTGGTGTCCCGATTGACCCGCCATCTGATCAGCCAAGGGTGGGTCGAGGAGGTGGACCGGGTGCTGAGCCTGCAACGGCCGGATTCCCTCCTCGATGCCTGGGCGACCGAGGATGACTGGACCAGGCGGACGACGTTGCGCCAGTACTCGTTGCTGGAAACGGATCCGGAACGGGTGGCCCGCCGGTTGATCCAGGGATTGGCGGCCCGGCAACCCGTGGTCTTCACCCAGTGGTTCGCTGCCAACCTGCGACACCCGTACACGCCACCGCCTGTTGTGTCGGCATATGTGCCGACGCTGCCGACCGGGGAGGAACTGAACTCGTTGGGCGGGCGACCTGTCGGGGACGGCGGAACCCTTTGGCTGATCGTTCCCAACGACGAAGGTGTCTTCCGCGAGACCCAACAGGTGGGTGAGTTCGTCCTCACCTGTGACGCCCAGGTTTATCTCGATCTCCTTCAAGTCGGCCTGCGAGGTCCTGACCAGGCCAGGGCGCTGCGGGATTGGTCGGGGTTCAGGGGAGTTCATCCATGAGCAAGTTCGCCAGCTTCGCCGAGTATCCACCTCGAAGCCTGATGGGTGCTGAAGCTGCGCTCCTCACCGCATGGGCTTCGCTGAAACGGTTCCATTCGGAACTCGTCCTGGTGGGAGGCCTGGCCGTGAAGTACCTCACGAAGTCCGCTCCGGGACTGCTCCCCGGTGCGGTGACCATGGACGTGGATCTCGGGGTGACGCTGGCGGCGGAGGGCGGGCAGTATGGGAGCCTTGCCGACGACCTTTCTGGACAGGGATTCTGCTCCGACCAGCAGGGACGATTCGCCCGGAGGTTTGAGAACCTGACGGTCTTCCTCGACTTCCTGACGGAACACCCGCGGGCGATGTCCGGCACTGCTTTGGTGGATGGCATTCCAGTGAGTGTCTTCCCCGGAGTGACCCGGGCACTGGCCACGCGGCGGATGGTCTGGGTCGAAGGCACGGACCTCTTTGGTGTCAGACAGCGGGTTGCGATCCCAGTCAGCGGAATGGGTGCCCTATTGGTCCTCAAGCTGAACGCATTCGCCGGCCGGCAGCAGGCCAAGGACGCCTACGATCTGCTCCTCGCCGTCACGCAGTCGGTGGATGGGGCGGAAGCAGCGGTGGCTTCGTTCCGGGACGAGGTGCTCGCGAACAATCCGGGTGTTCCGCGAGCCCTGGAGGCCCTCCGAAAGCATTTCACGGCACCCGATCACAGCGGTCCGCTGCGGTGTGCGGCATTCGCGCTGGATGGCCTGCCTGCAGGAGTCGACGGGGAAATGCGTCGGCGTCAGATCATCGAGCGCATGGTGACTGTAGGACGGGCTCTTCTCTCCCAATTCCAGCCTTGGGGCTCGGGGTGAGACGGAATCCGCCCCAATCGACCAATACCCCACGGCTGCCCCGGCAGGCGGGCGTTGACGCGGCGCCATTCGGGTTGCGTCTCATTGTCTGACAATCTGCTGCCCAAGACCCGGGGGGCTCAGATTACAAATAGGGAGACGCAACCCCATGGATGCCATTCCCGGCACACACGAAGCCAACTGGTCGGGTGGCTTCTCCGCCCGCCATCATTGGCGCACTGTTGCCAGGTTCTGCTCGGTCCCCGTTACGACTCCGCTCGCCTTGTTTGGCCAACACGGGGTGGGTGTGAAATACTTCCTCCCATGGACGCACCGTCTGCCCCATCCCAGGCGACCGATCCGATCCTGGCCCGGATGCACCGCCTCGGGATCCGGGAGGAGGATCTGGACGAGACGTTCGTCCGTTCCGGGGGCCACGGGGGACAGAACGTCAACAAGGTCGCGACCTGTGTGATGCTGGTCCATCGACCCACCGGGATCGCGGTCAAATGCCAGGAGACCCGGTATCAGGGTCGCAACCGGGAGCTCGCGCGCATCCTGCTGCTCGACCGCATCGAGTCGCTCCGGAAGTCCGCGGCCGCCGCCGCCCAACAGGAACGCCAGCGTCGGCTCCGCCAGAAGCGGGGCCGGAGCGCTTCAGCGAAGCGACGAATCCTGGCCGACAAGAAACACCACTCGACCAAGAAGAGCCTCCGTCGGACGTCCGCGGATTGAGGCGGGATCCCAGACCCTGTGTTGACCCCAGGGCTCCGAATCGGATAACCCCTGAGCATGTCCCCGATCCCATCGCAGAACCCGTCCATCCCCGTGTCGTCCCCGATCAACCGTCGCCACTTCCTGACCTCTGCCGCGGCGGCGGTGGCTGGGGCGACAGCCCTGCGCCATCCCTCCTTTGCGGAGGCCGTGGCCTACCCCAAGGCTTCGTCCGAGACCCTCGCGGCACAGCTGCATGGATCGCTCGACGAGACCCAGCGGGCGCTCCTCTGCCGGGACTTCAACGATCCGCTGCGGGAGAAGGTCGACAACAACTGGATGATCACCGGTCGCTCGATCCAGGATGCCCTCCGTCCCGATCAGCGGGATCTGGTGCGGCAAATCTTCCTCGGATTGCACCGGCCCGAGCATGCGGAAGCGATGATGCGGCAGATGGTGGAGGATTCGGAGGGCAAGGGGTTCGACAAGGGGACGTCGGTGGCGTTGTTCGGGAAGCCCGGGTCGGGGAAGTTCGAACTCGTCCTCACCGGGCGTCACTGCACGCGTCGATGCGACGGCGACTCGGTCACCGGAGCCGCGTTCGGGGGGCCGATCTTCTACGGACACCAGGCCGGACCGAACGACGAGGAGAAGCCGGACCATCCCGGCAACGTGTTCTGGTACCAGGCACGGCGGGTCAACGAGCTGTTCCAGGCGCTCGACGGCAAGCAGCGGGCCCAGGCCCTTGTCGACACCCGTAGCCGACCTGAGCGAGCGACGGAGACCGTCCGCCTGAGCGGCAGAAGCGAGGGTCTTGGGGGGCTGGCGGCGGCGGACATGACCCCGGACCAGCGTCGTCTGTTGCGGGACGTGATGGGCGACCTGTTGCGTCCGTTCCGACAGCAGGACGCCGAGGAATCCCTGCGGCTGGTCGAGTCCCAGGGACTGGAAAACCTCCACCTGACGGGCTTCAAGAAGCAGGACCTCGGGAACGACGGGGTCTGGGATGTCTGGCAGATCGAGGGTCCCCAGATGCTCTGGTATTTCCGCGGCGAACCCCACGTCCACTGCTGGGTCCACATCCGGGACGCCAAGGGTTGAGCACCCGAGCGTCGTGTGGGACCGGACGGAGGGAATCCGATGTGGATGTTGCAGAGTCGGAGCCGAGGCCGAAACCGGTCACGCGAGGATCAAGGGGATGGTCGGCACCTTGACCCGGAGGGAGCGGCTCCCTTGCATAGGCCGATGCGTTCATGGTTCTGGCAGTTGGGGTTTGTGCTGGGGATGTCCGTGGTGGGCCTGAAAGCCGCGGATCTTCCACCCAAGGCGGAGGCGTTGCTGAAGCTGGATCGGCCGCTGGTGATCGCCCACCGCGGGTATTCGTCCGCGGCGCCGGAGAACACGCTGCCGGCCTTCCGATGGGCAGTCGAGGTCGAGGCTGATCTGGTGGAATTGGACTATCACCATTCCAAGGATCAGGTCCTGACCGTGGTCCATGATGGCACGTTGGATCGGACGACCGATGCGGTGCAGCGATGGGGCAAGGGTCCCCACAAGGTTTCGGAGGCGACCTTCGCGAGCATGCAAGGATTGGATGCCTCGTCGTGGCGGGGTTCCAACCAACCTCCGGCGACGATCCCTTCGCTGGTCGAGGCCCTGGACCTGATCCAGCCGCAGTCGGTGACGTTGATCGAGCACAAGGCCGGGCCGGCCGAGGCCTGCGTGCGCCTGATCCGCGAGCGGAAGGAGGTCAACCAGGTGGTGGTGCAGTCGTTCGATTGGGAGTACCTGGAGGAATACCATCGGTTGGAGCCCACCCAGATCCTCGGGGCGCTGGGGCCCTGGAAATCGCACCGGGGGACACCGCTCTCCGAGGAGGAGCAGGTGCTTTCGGTGCGTTGGATCGACGAGGCGCGTCGGGTGGGGGCCCGGGTGGTGGTCTGGAACCAGAAGATCGATGCAGCCGCGGTGGTGCGGGCCCATGAACGGGGGATGAAGGTGTGGGTCTACACGATTGATGCTCCGGCTGACATGAACCGGCTCCTGGACCTGGGCGTCGACGGGTTGATCACCAACAACCCGGGTCGGGCCTGGCGGGTGATGGTCGAGCGTCGGAGGCGCTAGTCCCTTCGAGGGGTGGGCGCGAGACCGGTGGACGTGGAGGTGTCCGTTCCGACAGCAGGATGCCGAGGAATCCCTGCGACTGGTCGAGTCCCAGGGACTGGAGAACCTCCACCTGACAGGCTTCAAGAAGCAGGATCTCGGGAACGACGGGGTCTGGGATGTCTGGCAGATCGAGGGTCCCCAGATGCTCTGGTACTTCCGCGGCGAACCCCACGTCCATTGCTGGGTCCACATCCGGGACGCCAAGGGTTGAGCAGAAGGGGTCACGGACACTTCCCGATTGGGCGGGAGCAGGGACCTCAGAGTCGTCCCGTCGCAACCCAGGCAACTCCCGCGCGGGCAAACCCAGACGGGTGATTGGGGAGGCGCTCCACCATTCCCAGCGGTCGGTTCAGGCCAGGATCTCACGGACCACCCGGGCTCCCTCGACACCCGTCAGCCGGACGTCGAGACCCTGGAACCGGTGGCTGAACCGCTGCGGGTCGATGCCGAGGAGATGCAGCATCGTCGCGTGGAGGTCATGGACCGTCACGACATCCTGGACCGCGGCATAGCCCAGCTCGTCGGTGGCACCATGACTGTGGCCCCGTTTGACCGCCCCACCGCTGAGCCAGATCGTGAACCCGAGATTGTGATGATCCCGGCCGATGGTGCCCTTGTTGGATTGTGACATCGGTGTACGTCCAAACTCACCGGCCCAGACGATGAGGGTGTCGTCGAACAATCCCCGGTCCTTCAGGTCCTTCAGCAGTGCCGCACAGGCCTGGTCGGTCTCGCGGGCCTTGAGGGGCAGTTCCTCCCGCAGCTGGCTGTGGTGGTCCCAGTCACGATGGTAGAGCTGGATGAATCGCACCCCGCGCTCCGCCAGACGGCGGGCCAGCAGGCAGTTCGAGGCGAATGATCCGTCCCCCGGCGTGCAGCCGTATCGGGCGAGGGTCCCCGGTGGTTCGCCCGACAGGTCCATCAGCTCCGGAACGCTGGCCTGCATCCGGAACGCCAGCTCGTACTGGGCGATCCGGGTGGCGATCTCCGGGTCGTCGACGACCGCGTCGTGATGGCGGTCCAGGCGTCGCACCGCATCCACGACACCGCGTTGCCGCTCACGGGAAACACCGGCGGGATTCGGGAGGTACATCACCGGATCCCCACGCCCGCGGAGCTGGACCCCTTGGAACCGGCCGGGCAGGAAGCCGGCAGACCATTGCCGCGCCGCGATGGGCTGCGGCGAACGCCCCTTCCCATGCGACACCAGCACGACGAATCCGGGCAGATCCTCCGCCTCGCTGCCGAGCCCGTAGGTCACCCACGATCCCATCGAGGGCCGACCCACCAGCTGGGATCCTGTGTTCATGAAGGTGTGGGCCGGATCATGGTTGATGGCATCCGTGGTCATCGAACGGATCAGACACAGCTCATCGGCCACCGAACCGAGGTGCGGGAGGAGCTCGGTGAAGTGCGATCCACACCGGCCGTAGCGGCGGAAAGCGGTCTGGGGGCCGAAGCAGACGAGCCGTTCGCCCTGGAGTTGTGCGAGCTGCTGTCCCCGGGTGAAGCTCTCCGGCATCGGCTGCCCATCCAGCCTGGCGAGGACCGGCTTGTGATCCCAGAGATCCAGTTGCGACGGCCCTCCGGCCATGGTCAGCCAGAGGACCCGTTTGACCCTGGGCGTCGGGCGGTGGGGGTCGATGACCCTCCCGGGTCCGGATTCCCCAAGGGTCCTTCCCGAACCCAACAATGAAGCCAACGCAGCGAGCCCAAGGCCCCGGGACGTCGATCCCAGAAAGGTCCGGCGGGATCCCAGCGCCCACCCCTCCATCCGGCTCGAGACCTCCTTGTCCATGACTGCTCCAGATGGCTTCAACGTGGCAGGGGGGTCTCGAGCTCCGCAATCGCAGAGGCCATCACGGCCAAGGCAGCCGTGCACCGCCGCAGCGCGAGGGGATCCACCTTGTCCACCGTGTCCGCATCGGTGTGGTGGAACCAGAAGTAGTTGTTCGGCCGCTGCCGGAGTCCCAGGGCAGGAACCCCCTCCTCCACTAGTGGCATGAGATCCGCCTCGCCGGCCCCCAGATCGAACCCACCCACGCCCAACCGCTCCCCGAGGAAGGTCGCCACCCCGCGGAGGATGCCCCCCGCTCGACCACTCCCGGTGAATCCAAATCCCGAGGGATCGAAGGTGCCACTGTCGGTCTCGATGGCCGCCACGTGCCGTACGAGCTCTGTGCGATGGGCCTCGCGATACGCCTTGGCGCCGCCCAGGCCGAACTCCTCGTTCGTCCAGAGCACCAACCGGAGGGTCCGGCGTGGGGTCCACCCGAGTTCCTTCATCAGGCGGAGGACCTCCCAGGCCGCGATGCATCCGCCGCCGTCGTCCTGAGCGCCCTGCCCCACGTCCCAGGAATCGAAGTGCCCGCCGACCACGACGACCTCGTCCGGCCGCTCCCGACCCCGGAGTTCCGCGATGAGGTTCGCATCCTCCACCTCCTCCCCGAAGGTGGCGGACAAGGTCACCCGCAGCACCGGTGTCTGCCCCAGCGACTGCATCCGGGCCAGGCGTTCGGCATCTTCGGTGGCGAGGGCGAAGTGGGGGATCTTCGGGACCGCCTCGTCGTACTGCATCATCCCGGTATGCGGTGTCCGCAGCGAGAAGGGGGTGATACTCCGCGTGGCACTGGCCACGGCGCCCGCCCGGGCGGCCTCCACCGCACCGCTCCAGCGGTACTGGACGGAGTCGCCATAGCTCGTGAACGGGGCGTTGAAGACGACGATTCGTCCTTTTGCCTCGGCGGCCCGCTCGGTGAGTTCCGCAAAGTTCGTGACCACCAATACCGGTGCGGTGATCCCACCCGCGGGGGTGGCGACCGTCCCGCCGAACCCCAGCACCGGGAGAGTCTCGGGCCGCGGTGAGAGCAACTCGACCCGTTCCGGTCCCCGGATCCAGCGTCGGACCCGGACCACCTCGCGGTGGACGTTCTCCAGGCCGTCGTTCCGGAGCCTGGCCAGGACCCAGTCCGCCGCGGCGGCGATGTTGGTGGAGCCGCTGGGTCGGGGTCCGAAGGTGTCGCACAGCTCGGCCAGACGGCGGTAGCCCACCGTGGAGTTCGTGGCGGCCGAGCAGATCCGTTCCAACTGGGCACGCACCGCCGCCGGCAGGGCGACGACCTCGGAGTCCGCGGCCTCCGTGGGACTCCAGGTCAAGCCCATCACGAGCACGAGGACAGACCAACCCGGGGGACGCATCTGAGGAGCCTCTTCTCCGCAGGCTCGGCCCGTCAATGGGCGACCCGACGCCATGCCCACCGTCGTCTGAAGCGGGGCAGGCTGCCATTCCCCACACTGCTGCGACCCACCGGGGACACTCCCTTCGAGCGATTCCCTCCAGTGCAACCCCGAGGAGATGCTGGCTAGCCGCTCCAGGCCGGATCGGCTTCCATGGAAGGACGTCTCCCGCAGTGCCCTCAGGCGTCCGAAGCTGTCGTGAATGCCCTCATCCGAATCCTCCTCGTCCTCCTCGGTTCCCTCCCCCTCGCGGCAGCAGCCCCTTCGAAGGGACGTCCGAACATCGTCTTCATCCTTGCGGACGACCTCGGCTACACCGACCTCGGATGCCAGGGGAGCCGGTTCTACGAGACACCGCACATCGACCGTCTGGCCCGGCAGGGGTTGAGGTTCACCCGCTACTACACCTGCCCGAACTGCCAACCCACGCGCGCCGCCCTGCTGTCGGGCCAACTCGGTCCCCGGACCGGCATCTACACGGTGGGCCACATGGACCGGTTCGACTGGTGGAAACGGCCCCTCCGTCCGGTCGACAACATCACGCGGCTGCCGCTGGATCGGCCCACCTTCGCCGACGCCCTCCGGAAGGCGGGGTACGCCACCGCCCTGTTCGGGAAATGGCATCTCGGGGAGGACGACGCCCATCACCCATCGCGTCGCGGCTTCGACGAGGCGATCGTGAGTGCCGGGGAGCACTTCGACTTCAGGACCCGCCCATCGGTGTCATACCCAAAGGGGACCTATCTGGCCGACTTCCTCACGGACCGGGCGGTCGACTTCATCCACCGTCACAAGGACCGTCCCTTCCTCCTCTACCTGCCCCACTTCGGTGTCCACGCCCCCCATCAGGCCAAGCCGGACCTGATCGCGCGCTTCCGCCGGAAGACGGCTGCGGGCGGTCATCGGGACCCCACCTACGCCGCCATGATCGCCAGCGTGGATGAAAGCGTGGGACGCGTTCTGGCGGCATTGGATCGGAACGGGCTCTCGGACAATACGGTCGTGGTCTTCTCGAGCGACAACGGAGGGGTGGGCGGCTACGTGCGGGAGGGGTTGAAGCAGGCCGGGGATGTGACCGACAACGCGCCGCTGCGCTCGGGCAAGGGTAGCCTCCATGACGGTGGGATCCGTGCCCCATTCATCGTCCGCTGGCCCGGAAACACCCCCGCCGGGGCGACCAATGACACTCCCATCCTCCACGTCGACTTCTTCCCCACCCTGCTGGAACTCGCCCACGCCGGGGCACCTGGCAACACGCTCGATGGACAGAGCCTCGTCCCGTTGTTCCGGGGTCAGGCCATGACCCTCGCACGGGCCGCCATCTTCCACCATTTCCCCGGATACCTGGGGGCGGGTCCCGGCGCGTGGCGCACCACGCCGGTCGGGGTCGTCCACAGCGGAGATTGGAAACTCATGGAGTTCTACGAGGACGGACACCTCGAGCTCTACAACCTGCGCGAGGACGTCGGCGAGACCCGCAACCTCGCCGCCACCGAGCCCCAGAGGGCCCAGTCGCTGCACTCCGAACTGGTTGCCTGGCGGACGAGGATCGGCGCACGGATGCCTTCACCACACACCGCGGGTGTGAGGCCGGATGACTTCGGTTCACGCCCGGACCGCGGAGAATGAGGGAGGGACACCTTCCCCCAAGCGGGATCAAAGACCCGTTTCCCAGACTCCCCACCCACATCCCGCGGCGACGGCTACGAGCCCATCGAGGATGAACTCCTCTTCCTCAAGATCCGGTACAAGTCGCCCGACGGCACCACGAGCCGGCTGATCGAGACCCCGGTGAAGAACACGACCCGCGGGTTCGACCAGGCCAGCGCGGATTTCCGGTTCGCGGCGGCCGTCGCGGGCTACGGGATGCTGCTGCGGCAGTCCCCGAATGCCGAGGGACTGACCTGGGAAGCGGTCGCCCGCATGGCGGAACGGAGCCACGGAACGGACAAGGGGGGCTACCGCGCAGAGTTCATCGACCTCATCCGCCAGGCCAGACGGCTGGAGGGTCAGCACCCGGACCGGAGGCCATTGCCGAGGGAATAGCCCCACGAGTGCCATTGCTTGGGGCCAGGAAATTGGATATGGAATCCCCATGCTTCCCCTCGCAGGCCGTCGAATTGGGACCTTGGTGTCCCTCGGCATCGGGATCCTGTTGGGGGGATGCCAGGGTGTCGCGGACACGAGGGATCAAGACCTCGCCCACCGGGCACTGCCCATCCTCCAGCAACGCTGCCATGGCTGCCACAGCCACGGGGCGGACCGGATCCGGGGAGGCCTGATGCTCGACTCCCGGGCTGGCGCCGTCCGGGGAGGGGACTCGGGAAGGCCTGCGCTGACCCCACAGCGACCCGGGGAGAGCGGTCTTCTGGATCGGATTCGCTCGAAGAATCCAGACCATCGCATGCCACCCGAGGGCGATCCGTTGACCCCGGAGCAGGCGACCGTCCTGGAGGACTGGATCCGTCACGGTGCCCCGTGGCCCGAGGCCCCGGGAATGCCTCCGAAACGCCCCGCAGGACCCATCACCGGGAAGGAACGGGACTGGTGGTCATTCCAGCCCCTGGCCCGCGTGGAGGTCCCACCGTCGAAGGACTCCCCCTGGCCCCGCAATGAGATCGACCACTTCATCCTCGAGAGGCTTCAGCAGCGGGGACTCGTCCCGTCGCCGGAGGCGGATCGACTGGTCCTGATCCGCAGGCTGAGCTTCGACCTCTGGGGCCTGCCCCCGGACCCCTCGGAGATCGATTCCTTCCTCCACGACCCACGGCCAGACGCCTATGAGCAGCTGGTCGATCGTCTCCTCGCCTCGCCCCACTATGGGGAACGCTGGGCCAGGCATTGGCTCGACCTGGTGCGTTATGCGGATTCCGACGGCTACAAGGCCGACGATCTCCGGCCGACGGCCTGGCGTTACCGCAACTACGTCATCGACTCGCTCAACGGCGACAAACCCTACGACCGCTTCGTGCAGGAGCAGTTGGCGGGGGATGAACTGTTCCCGGACGAACCCGAGGCGCTGGCCGCGACCGGCTATTTCCGGAGCGGCATCTACGAGTACAACAACCGGGATGCCGCCGGCCAATGGACCGCCATCCTCAACGACATCACGGACACGACCGGCGATGTCTTCCTGGGCCTGGGCTTCCAGTGCGCCCGATGCCACGATCACAAGTTCGACCCGATCCTCCAGAAGGACTACTACCGTCTCCAGGCCTTCTTCGCAGGGATCCAGTGGCATGACGATCTCCCCATCGCCACCGCGCGATCCCGCGAGGAGCACGACAGGAAGCTCTCGGGATGGCGGGAACAGACGGCAGGGGTCCGGGCGGAGATCGAGTCGCTGCTCGCCCCGTACCGGGACCGCGCGGCCAGCAACGCCGTGGTGAAGTTCCCTCCCGCGATCCAAGCGATCCTGAGGAAACCCGAGCCTGAGCGTTCGCCATTGGAACGACAGATCGGGGCACTGGCCTATCGTCAGATCTCGTACGAGCACGAGCGCCTGGCCTCCCAGCTCAAGCCCGCAGACCGGGAGCGCCACGACTCCCTGAGGCGAGGCCTGGCCGAGTTCGACGCCCTACAGCCGCCGCCCCTTCCCGTGACGCTGACGGTCCGGGACGTGGGCCCCATAGCCCCCGAGGTGTTCATCCCCCGTCACCCGGAGGAACCCATCCCCCCGGGTTTCCCCAGTGTCCTCGATCCCACCGTCGCAACCGTCGTCCCGATCCCCGGGGTGCCTGGTTCCACCGGACGTCGCGCCGCGCTCGCCCGGTGGCTGACCCGTCCCGAGAACCCCCTCACCACCCGGGTTCTGGTGAACCGGGTCTGGCAGCAGCATTTCGGACTGGGATTGGTCGCCACAGGAAACGATTTCGGCCGCCTTGGCGAACGCCCCCTCCACCCGGAACTGCTCGACTGGCTGGCGCGACGGTTCACGACCGAGGGTTGGAGCCTGAAATCGCTGCACCGTCTCATCCTCACGAGCGCCACCTACCGCCAGGCATCCAGCCCATCCACCGTCTCCCGCAGTGGGCCTCCGATGGAGATGCGTGAGAGGTGGAGACAGGCCCTGCTGGCCGATCCCGACAACCGGCTCCTGTGGCGAGGTCCATCCCGTCGCCTCGACGCCGAACAGATCCGGGATGCCCTGCTGGCAGCCACCGGGGAACTGGTCCAGGAGTCCATCGAGGGGGCCGCGGACCCCTCGCAGTTCCGCCGCTCGATCCACTCCAAGATCCTGCGCAACTCCCGGGATCCGGTGCTGGACGTCTTCGACACCCCCCAGCAGTTCGCGAGCACGGCGTCCCGGGACACCACGACGACCCCGATCCAATCCCTCCTGCTGATCAACAGCCCCTTCATGGTCCAGCGGTCCCGGGCCATGGCCAGCCGGCTGGAGAAGGCCTCCGGGGGACGTGAGGCGGAGGCCATCACTCTGGCCTACCTCTCCGCATTCGGCCGCAAACCGAACCCCGAGGAACTCGCCAAGGCCACCGAGTTCCTGCACGGCCAGGAACGCCGAGTGGACCCCGATCTCGCACTCTCTGCCACAGCCGGGTTCCGTTCGGACCGGATGCCCTTCCGCGAGGGGCGCGTCGCCGTCCTGGCCCCCAAGACCCCACAGGAGACCCTGACGGCATCTCTCCGGGAATCCGCCCCCTTCCCGACCCTCACCTTCGAGGCCTTTGTCCTGCTCCGATCCCTGCCGGAGGATGGTGCACCCCGGATGATCGCCTCCCTGGGCGACGGCTCCCGATCCGGGTGGAGCCTGGGTGTGACGGGCCGCAGATCCCCACGACGCCCCCAATCCCTGATGGTCCAGCTCCACCACGGAACCAACTCGGAACCTGCCATCGAGGAGATCGTCTCCGATCTCATCATGCGTCCCGACAAGCCGTGCTACGTGGGGATCACCCTCGTGGGCCACGCCGACGGGAGGCCTCCGCGGATCGTCTTCCACCTCAAGGACCTCTCGAACGACGAGGAACCCCTCCAGACCGTGGAGGTCGAAGGAAAGGCGGTATGGGTTCCGTCGACCGAGCCGATCCTGACCCTCGGCGGCAAGAAGGGCGGCGTGTGGTCGTGGGATGGTTATCTCGACGAGGTCCGATTGACCGCCTCCGAGGTCTCACTCCCGGATCTCCAGTGGGTCCACGAAGGCGCCCTGCCACAGACCATCGGCCTCTGGTCGTTCGAGCCACGGCCCGGCTACCTCCACGACAGCAGCGGCCACGGACATTCCATCCAGTCCCCTCAACGGTCCGGACGAGACCGTCCCAACGCCCGGATGTTGGCGCTTTCCGACCTCTGCCATGCCCTGCTGAACTCCAACGAGTTCCTGTACCTCGAGTGACCGAGCCGTATGGACCCCGCCCATCTTCAACCCACCCAATCCCGACGCGAGTTCCTGGCTCGGGCTGGATGCGGTTTCGGGGCGCTCGCACTGGCGGACCTCATGGCGGCCGATGCCCTCCGCGCTCCCGGTCCCGGAGCCGACGCGATGTCGCCACTGGCCCCGAAACGTCCCCATTTCCGTCCACGGGCCCGCAGCGTCATCTTCCTCTTCATGGAGGGGGGACCGAGCCATCTCGACACCTTCGATCCGAAGCCCCTCCTCCAACGCCTCGCAGGCCAGCCCATTCCCTCGAGCTTCGGCGAGGTCATCACCGCCATGGGGGAGTTCCGCTCCCCGATCCTGCCGTCGAAACGGTCGTGGAAGCAGCACGGGGAATCGGGTCTCTGGGTCTCCGACTGGCTGCCCCACGTGGCGCAGTGCGCGGATGAACTGGCGGTGATCCGCTCCTGCTGGGCCGATGGCATCAACCACTCCACCGGGGTCTGTCAGATGAACACCGGATCCACGCTCGCTGGACGCCCCTGTCTGGGAAGTTGGGTCAGCTACGGACTGGGATCGGTGAACGCCAACCTGCCCGCGTTCGTGGTCCTTCAGGATTCCCCCGCCCAGGTCATCAATGGGCCCCGCAACTGGGGTTCGGGTTTCATGCCAGCGGTCTATCAGGGAGTCCGGATGCAGGGCGGATCCGAACCCATCCCGAACCTGAACACGCCCGAGGGGACCACAGGGGCCCAACAGCGCGGCAAACTGGACTTCCTCGACCACCTCAACCGCCACTACGCCAGCCGCCATCCCGAACAGAGCGAGCTCGAGGCCCGGATCGCCAGCTATGAGCTGGCCTTCCGCATGCAGGCCGAGGCCCCGGAGGCGGTGGACCTGAGCCGAGAGACGGAGGCGACACGCCGCCTGTACGGGCTCGACGACGCTGAGACTTCCACCTTCGGACGGATGTGTCTCCAGGCGCGTCGGCTGGTGGAGCGCGGGGTCCGGTTCGTGCAGCTCTACAGCGGTGCCGGCAGCCGCTGGGACGCCCACGAGAACATCGAGAAGAACCATGGATCGCTGTTCCAACAGACCGACAAGCCCATCGCCGGACTCCTCCGCGATCTGCGCTCCAGGGGACTGCTGGACGAGACCCTGGTCGTCTGGGGCGGTGAATTCGGCCGGACACCCATGTCCGAGAAGGGCACCGGACGGGACCACAATCCAACCGGGTTCACGATGTGGATGGCCGGCGGCGGGGTCCGGGGCGGCCGCGTCATCGGATCCACCGATGAGGTGGGACTCCGGGCCGTGGAGGACAAACTGCACGTCCATGACCTCCATGCGACACTCCTCTGGCTGCTGGGGCTCGACCACATGGACCTCGTCTATCGTCACCAGGGCCGACCGGAGCGGGCCACGCTCAACGAGGGGGAGGCCTTCCAGAGAATCGTGGGTGCCTGACCCAGCCGCGGGCAGATTGATGGCCCGCCGGATTCCGGGGCTTAGCGGGGCGACTCGGCCCCTAGGTCACTGGCGGAGTCTCCGGACCCGGTGGTTCTCGGAGTCTCCGATGTACACGGTACCATCGCGATCGACGAACACCCCGTGCGGTCTCGCCAAGGCGCAGCGCGTCGGATCCTCCTCCCTCCCGTCTTCCTTGGACCCGATTCCGGCAACGACATCGATGTTGCCGGTGCGCGACTCGATCCGCCGGATCGTGTGGCTCTCGGTGTCGGCGAGGTAAACGTCCCCGTTGGGTGCGAGGGCGATGCCCTTCGGCCCCGACAGGGTTGCCCGACTGGCGGGGCCCCCGTTGCCGGTGTTTCCCGGACGGCCCGTGCCAGCGACATGGCGAGCGAGACCCGTCTTCGACTCAAGCCGCCAGACCTGGTTCCCCTCCCTCAACACCACCCACAGGTCACCCCGGTGATCGAAATCCAAGGAACGAGGTCCGTTGAGCGGCGCGGTGGCGTACGGAGCCCCATCGATGGTCGGAGCCCGCTCACCTGTTCCAGCCACCGTGACAATGACTCCCGTCTTCATGTCGACCTTCCGGATGCGATGATTCCCGATGTCGCACAGGAAGAGATCGCCCTGGGGATCGAATTGGATGCTGATGGGGTTGTTGAGATCGGCATCGCTCGCGGACCCACCATCCCCTCGGTATCCCGGACGCCCGGTGCCCGCGACGGTCGAGACGCGGTGCGTCCGTGAATCCACCCGTCGGATCCTGTGGTTCAACATGTCGGCAATGAAGAGATTGCCGTCCCGGTCGAAGCGGATCTCGTGGGGCTGGTTGAACTCCGCTTCGGCAGCCAGCGCCCCATCGCCTCCCGAACCCGTCCGTCCCGAACCCACGACGGTGGTGATGCGTCCGGCAGGATCGATCCGCCGTACCACGGCTCCCCCATACTCGCAGACAAAGAGTGCGCCCTCGGGGCCCTTCACGACGCCGAATGGATTGTTGAGCTGGGCCTCGAGGGCGGGACCGCCATCGCCCGTCCACCCCATCGTCCCGGTGCCCGCGATCGTCTGCATCCTTGGGGTGGCGCCCTGTATCTCATTGGCACCCACCTGAACGAGGAGCAGGGCTCCCGCAAGAATCCAGCCTCCGAAAAAGGATCTCGGCACCGTGCGGGTGGCAGCATTGGGATCGGGAGACATTCCCGGATCCTCACCAAATGCGTCCGCTGGGCAATCCCGCTTCAGTAGAGGAGCGTGACCACGCTGTCGGACTCCGCCCAGGCGGCGACAGCGCCCCAGACGGGGACACCGGGGAGACGTTGAACGGTTGGATTCGGGGTTCCAGCCTGCAGGGTACACCACGCCAGATCCCCGCCTCGCTGCCAACCGGTCCCCTCGGTCCAGGCAACGATCGCGGACCCCGTCCGACCCAGCGACACCAGCACAGGGTGGTTGGCGCTCCTGGCAGATGCGGAGAGGGTTCGTCTCAGATCAGGAGCCCCGAGCGACGCCCACTGCACGCGACCCTTGGAGATCCACACCGCGGAGGGAGAATCCGGTGTCTGGACGAGCCGACAGGTGGAGAGGGGGCACTGGTCCAGGTTCCAGGAGTCCAGCGTCTGAGACTGGAAGTCGAGGGACCCAGCCCGCGTGGTGAGAAGGCGCATGCCCCGTTCCGATCTACCAGCGGCACCCCGGACGAGGACCCACCCGGAACCGTCGGGCCCAATCCCCGCATCCAAACCGCAGCAGGCACACACACCCATCCCCGGCGGATCAATGCGGCGGACCGGACCGAAGGTGAGTCCCTCATCGCGGGAAACACGGAGGAACACGCCACGATGCGTCTCGTCGTCGCCACCGACTGGAGGGGTCGGCTGGGCTGCGTGCCAAACGACCCAGACGGTTCCCCTGCCGTCCGCCGCCACCGCACCCCCTCCATCCAGATGACGGGTGTTCTCACCGAGGGCGCGCTGGACCTCGAACCCACCCTCGCGGGGCATGGATCGGGTATACAGCAACGGTGCGGAGCCTGAGGTCGTCGGCCGGGTCTTGGAGGAACCGTTCCACAGGACATGAAGGATTCCTCCACCTCCGAGGGCCAACCGCGGTCCCCGCACCGAGCCAAGAGCCACCGCCGCGCCCGGCTCCGAATTGACCGTTCTCGGGGGAGACCATGCACCACCCCCGATCTTCCTCTGGACGTGATGGATGTCGGCCGCCTTCGGATCCCCGGTCAGGTAGACCAGATGCACCAGACCTCCGTTCTCCACCACCACCGGCTGCAGCCCTCCCTCCGGCACCCGTTCTGTCCGGACGTCCACGGCCTCCGTCACCAGGCATCCAGTCGCCATGATGATTCCAAGAAGGAGCCAAGGACTGACCAGGAGACGTAGGGAGCAAAGGGTTGGGAACACGGGAGGATCAACAGACAGGGGGATTCCCATGTCACCTGGCATTTTCAATTCGCCGGCCGCGAACCCAACCGAAAGCACGGGAATCGGGATCGTGGATTTGAGCGTTTGCCTCCAGCCAAGAGACTGCGTTAAGAACCCGCCATGATCCCCGCCAGTTCCTCGCGCCGTCGTTTTCTCCGGACTGCAGCCACCCTGACCGCCGCATCGACCGTTCCGGGTTGGTTCGAGGCCGAAGCCAAGGAGTCCCGACGCCCGCGGGTCCCCCTCGCGGCCAACGACCGACC
>JBDLQQ010000015.1:0-36623 GCA_039800465.1 Verrucomicrobiota bacterium | reverse complement strand
CTCGGGAGGCGGTCTCCGAGGCGACGCCTCTCCCGTCAGCGTCTCGACTCGAGGAGGCCACCCGGTTCCTGGAGTCGCTGCCGGAGCGGCTCGCGGTGGCGGTCGAGGAGCCGTTCGGAGCGTCCGCCGTCGTCCATGGACTCCTGATCCAAGGCGAGCCCCGGGCGAGGGCGAACCAGCTGGCGATCCTGAAGAAACAAGCCACCCCGGCGCTCGTGCGCGAGATCAAACGGTTGTTGCCGGATCTCGAGGCGTTGCCGGTCCTGTCGCGACTCCCTTTGGCAACCCTGGCCACCGGTGCCCTTCATCGGCTCTCCCCCTCCCAGTACACCGACTTCTGTCAGACAACCGAGGCGTTGATCGCGGCCGACCGGCAGATCGACCTGTTCGAGTTCGCCCTCCAGAAGAGCCTACATCGTCACCTCAAACCGCATTTCGACAGGACCCCGCCGCGCATCGTGCGACACCTTCGGGTGGAGGATGTCGAGAACCCCTGTCGGGTGCTCCTGTCGTGCATCGCCCACGTGGGTGGCGTCGACGAGTCGGCCCAGACCGAGGCGTTCGAGGGCGCGATCCGGCATCTGGGATTGGATCCGACGCGGGCGACGCTCCTGCCGGTCTCGAAGTGCAACCTGGGACCGGTCGAGGAAGCCCTCGAACAGCTCATCGTGGCATCACCGGAGGTTCGTCACCGGGTGGTCGAGGCCGCGTCGGTGGCGGTGGCCCAGGATGGTGTCCTCCATGAACGGGAGGCCGAGCTGCTGCGGGCGGTGGCCGACGCGCTGCAGTGTCCGATGCCGCCGTGGGTGGAATGGGAAACGCCGTCGCGGTGAAAAATGGCCTACTGCACCATCCAGTATCTGCGGGCGCTACGATCCGTTCACTAGGCCTGGGCCCCGGGACCAGATGCTGCCTTCGAGGATCTCCCCAAGCGTTTCTGCAGCAGCGACTCCTGAAAACCGTAGTCCAAGTGCGGAGGCGTCGTTCGCGTCCACTAGAAACGTGGGATACACAGAGCGGCATCCCGGCGCCAGCGCTCCGTGACTGCCCACTGGTTGACGGGACATGTGCTCTTTCCGAAGGCGATCGGATGGACGCTGGCGTCTGCCAGCACATAGTTAGCTCTTCCTTTAGGGGTGTGGGACTCGCCAGATCCGTGGCGGCCTTCCTCAATATGCGCCAGGTAGGTGGCTGTGATGGGCAAGATGTCGACGTACAATCGCTGCGTGTCCGATGCACGTTCACCGAAGAGTATGGTCCGGGAGGGCTCTAATATGGCGGCTTCCGGTGTCGAAGAAGGCATGACTCCGAAGCGAGGATCACCTGCTGGGCTTGATTCTAGGTGATAATCAGCAAACCCGTTCATGATGTAGCTCGTGGCCCATGGATCTGGGGCTTCGGACTCCTTTGTCGATGGATGGATCCGCCTCAGTTCCTCCGGGCAGAAGAGGTATCTATCCTGTTTTTCCCGGGAAAAACCCATGGTGGATCTCCAGTGAGAGATCATCGACCGCTCGGGGAATCGGAACCCGTGATCGATGACCCAGAGCTGGGTCTGCAAGGCAATTTGGCGTTCGTTGGAAACGCATGCAATTCGACGCCCTTGGGAAGTGGTTTTGGCGACCGCACCGAGCATCAGGCTCCCGAGCACAGCAATGACCGCCATGACGCTGAGGAGTTCTACTAGGGTGAAGCCGCGTCGGGTCGGTGAGGCAGCAGGGGGTTGCATGGTATTTCCTGGGAGGAGCTTGCGTTGAATCAGTTGGCAAGTTGGCAACGGAGGCGGAAGACCTGGGCGGGATGTGTCCCGGGATTCCAATAGGATCCAAACGTCGTGAGGCCGGTGTTTTTTGAGATCATTTGCACCGGTTGCTTCTTCCAGTTGATGAGGTCGGAGCTGGCTTCGAGGATGACCTCGACGTCGGAGGCAATGTCAGCGGAGGTGTAGGACACCTCGATTCCCAGATGAGTCGTCCGGAGAGAGATAGGCTGACAGCCGCCGTCCACGCGGAGGTCTGGGATGGCAAACTCCATGATGTTGGCAATTCCATCGCCATCACCATCATCCTCTGCACCGCGCTTCCCTGAGACATATCCTTGGCCTGCAACCCAGGACGTGAACGGATCCTGAGGTGTCGTCACGCTGGTGAGTCGGAACGGTTGGCTCCACAGTTCGCCAACGGGGCTGACGACCTGGACACGGTAGTCTCCGCTCTGCTTTTCCCCGAAACCAGGGATGCGGAGAACCGGGTATGGCGAGATATCGAGCATCTTGCCATCGTGGTACCAGTAGTACAGCAGGGGCCATCCCCCTGCCGCTTCGACTTGGAGTTCGACAGCGGAACCCAATCCGATGGGCTGGCTGCTGGGCTCGGATACCCAATGCAGCTCCTGGGAGGCGGGTTCGTCAGCGAATGTGCGGATGGGGCCGCTGACACGTTGGCTGTTCACGGTCAGCAGGCGTCCCCCGAGCATCAGATCTCCATGAGGAGACACAGATCCACACTCCACGGCATTGCCTCTAAAGCTGAGGTCGACCGCAAACCGGTAGCTGAGGTCGGGTGAACCGTCCGGCTTCATGCGGATCGCCGAATTCTGGCTGCCAATGTAGATCCGTCCGCTCGAATCTCTGGTGATGAACCTGTAGTAGTTGTAGGTGGAACCACTGTCGAACCCGGGCATTGGGAGACCATCGCGGCTAATCCGGGCGATACCATTCCGCTTCTGCCCAGCGATGCTTGAGAAGTAACCCACCACGACGACGCTTCCGTCTTCCAGCACGGTGGCACTATTAAAGGCTTGATAGGTACCGTCGGTGGGCTGAAACCAGAATTCCGTGTCAACGATTCCTTCGGATGTGAGGCGGATCATGCCCGTCCGGTTCTGGTTGTTGACCGAGGTGAAGCGTCCGAGGACATAGGCCTCACCTCCTGGGCTTGGAACCAAATCCGTCACATAGCCGTTGATCAAAGGTGCTTTGAATCCGGGAACCAGAAGGCCATTCGGCTCAAGGAGTGCCAGTCCCTTCGAAGGGGTGGTGCCGTAACGGTCGAAAGATCCGGCGACGAGGATGCGTCCATTGTCGAGAACCGTTGCCCTGACGTCGTAGGCACTGTCGAAACTGTTGCCGTTGCCAAACGATGTATTCAGGGATCCATCGGGATTGAGAAGGGCGAGGCCTGTGCGGACACCTGAGAAGTTCCCGGCGATCAGGATCCGGTTGTCAGGGTAAACATGGAGGGAATTGATGGTGCCGTTTGCGATTCGGAGCCCGGGGTTGAACAGAGGGTCCAACTGGCCGCTGGTACCGAGCACGGCGATATTGGACACCTTTTTGTCCGCAACGCGGTTGAAATCACCGGCTATTACCAGTTCTCCACTGGAGCGGTAGCGCATCGCCTTGATGGTTCCGGGGACACGAATATCCGGCGCTGGTGTCAGTTCCGGCACACCGGTGGGGCCGAGCCTGAGGAGGCTGCCGCGATCGGTGTTCTGGATGCGGAATCCTGAACCGCCGACGAGTACGGTTCCTCCGCTGGGGTGGAGACAGAACGCGGAGCCAACCAGGTCCGTGGCGAGAGAGAAGATCTTGGAGTCGGAGGAGCGCCTCCATTTCCAGACGGAGTTCCATCCCGCGATCAGAATGTCCCCGTTGGAGTCGTGTTGCAGCCGACCAGGGGAGTAGAGATTTGGCGCACTCAGTGGCTGGACACTGTTGCTTCGGACCACCGCGAGCTTTCCGGATTCGACTCCGTTCAAAGTTCCAAGATAGCCGGACACGAGGAACGAATTGTCGTCCAGGATCTCGATTCCTTGCATGATGTAAGATCCATAGCTGCTGGTGAACGGAAAGTTCATGTCCAAATGGCCATCGCCGGAGAGGACGGCGACGCCCGTCCTGGAACTTGAACCGAATTCATTGAAGTAGCCCCGGATCAGGAGCTTCCCGTTGGGGAAGAGGCGGACTTCGGACACCTGGTAGTTGGGCGCCCCCGCCGTCATGGCATTGGTGTCGAGCAGTCCATCTGGGGTCATGCGGGCGAGGTTGGGTCTTTCCTTCGAACCGACGCTGCGGAAGTAGCCGGCGATCCAGAGACGCCCTTGCGGATCGGCTTGGACATCTAGGATTCCCCCATCCACACCTACCTCATGGTGGAATGCCGGATCCAGGCGTCCGGATGGGAGGAGACGCACGATGCTTCGGACGGGCATACCGTCGAACCTTGAGAAGGATCCGACCACCATGATTCGTCCGTCCGGGAGCAGTTCGATGTCATTCACGTCACCATCCACGCCGGAGCCGATCTCAAATGAGTCGTCCAGCGATCCGTCGGGATGGATTCGTGCGATGGATCGGACCGGCCTGCCATTGACGCGAGTGAAGTCGCCTCCGATCACAATGCGCCCGTCTTTCTGAACGGCGATGGATCGGACTGTCCCCTCCCGGGTCACGTCCGGCCCAAACCCGATGTCCCAGCCGCCGGTGCTATTGACGGAGACGAGTGCAGGATGGCTTTCGAGGGTTTCCCCGGCCCCAGAAACCAGCACGGAGTAGATCCCGGAATCGGATTGTTGGATTGGGCCGAGGGTGATTTGGGTGTTTGTCTGCCCTGGCAGGTTCATGCCATTGCGTCTCCACTGGAGGGAGAGCCCCGGCACCGTCGTCTTGACGGTGAGGACAACCATCTTGCCGAGGGTTGCAGCCGTCGTCGCGGGATGTTCAGCAATCCATTTGCCAGGGTCTGGCTGCGGCGGCTGCACCCAGAAAAGTGCAGGGACTCCTGGCGTCTCGCCCAGCCCATTGGAGACACGGACGCTGTAGAATCCACTGTCCTTCGGTCCGGGGTCCGCAACCGAGAACGAGGGGATGTCGGTGGTGGCAAGAGCCGCTCCGTTTCGGATCCAGTCGAATCGGTATGGTCCGCTCCCACCCACAAGAATATCAGCGGACAGTGGTTTCCCCGCGGCCGTGATCGTCGGTTTGAGGTCCCTGTAGATAACGGCCGGACCGTCGAGGCTCCCCTTCTTAACGGAGTCGATGACGTCTCGGTAGAAGTAGGCTCCCGCATATCCAGACTGGGAGCTTAGAACCTGCCACTGCGCATGGCTTGGCGAGGCCTCCACCCCGTTGATGACCACGAACATCGGGATGCCGGCATCCCGGGGAGGGGCGAATTGGCTGAACGCCTCGTTCATTATGTCATCGACAGCGAAGCTCACGCCGGTCTCGGCGATATACCGATCCGTCTCGGAAGTGTACCCCTCTTGGATGTTGACCGAGATCACCTTCACTGGAACGCCATGGGGATTGGCCCCGGCTTTCTCATAGTATTGGGCGATGTCCTGTTCGACCTGTGGGGCCGACCACCTGCACGGCCCACACCAGTAGGCGAAGAAGTCGAGCAGGATCACGTGCCCCTTGAAATCATGGAGCCGGATGCGTTTTCCGGTGGCCCGATCGATCATCTCGAAGTCTCTGGCGATGCCGCCGACAGGCACCATCTGGGCCTGGGTGAGCAGAGGGGAGAGCAGACTGATGATGGCAAGAAACAGACAGGCAAGTCGGCCGGGGGTTCGGTTCACGAAAGTACTGCTGGGGCGAGAGCCTCGGTATGGGATGCCAAACGTCCGGGGTTTGATGGTTTTAGTTAGGGGTTGGAGAAGGTATGAGGGGCTCATGGTGATGGGGGCGATGTCGTCTCCTGGGATATCAGCCGAGAAGCCTGCGCGACGCGCCAATGGGTCCTAACGACAAGACTCGTCCGTCTTTTGATAAATTCCTCAGGTCTCCTCGGTCTTCCGCCCTGCGATCATCGATCTGCGCGCTTTCCTGGAGCGGGTCGTGATTCCTGACCGGCGTTGGTGTCAGATACTGCGTGGCATCGCCTTTTCCGTTGGGTGGGCTTCCGCATCTGGATGGGATTTCTCCTCACCATCCCGTCTCGAAAAAGAGCGACCCGATGAGCCGTGAATCTGCAATGCACTGATTCAGATCGTTAGTTGGCCGAGGGGCGGCGGTTCCTCAATCCGATCCCTGTTTCCAGACCACCCGCCTGGGCTTTTTTGGAATCCTTCGCTGGTCTTCTTCGTCTCGTCGTCGCGAAACCTCGAATGATGACGGCCTGCCATCATCACGGTTTTCCGACCGCTGATCGGATGCGCCGATGGGGGGCATCATGCGTCCTCTCAAGGTGGAAGAGGTCGGGTGACGATGTTACAGGGGGCTCTCAAGCCCGGGATCTCGGGAAAACAAAAGTTCAAAAAGTAGTCCTCACCGCACGAACGGAAGAGGAAGCGGCACTCACCGGTGCCATCACTAACTCCGAACCTTCACCTAGTATCTCTCATGAATCCCCAGCGTATCAACAACCTGGCACTCGCGAATGGGTGCCTAAACCACAACGTAGCCACGGCGACTCCGTCATGGCCTCACCAAGGCCGAACAACTGCCGGTTGGGCGAACCTGGTCGGCATACTGCTGGCCATGTTCTCACTCATCACCACCGTACGAGCGGCCTCAGTAATCGAGGTCGACGGGGTTCAGAATGGCCAGCCAAGCCCCGTGCTGATCGGCCCAGCAACGGTCGGTAGCCCCCAGCCCCAGCGGACTTTTGTGATCAGGAATCGGGGCAACACGCCCCTGACGATTGGAGCCATGACCCTCCCCCCTGGATTCGTCTTGAGCAAAGGACCGGCTAGGACAGTCGCGCCCGGAAAGGAGACCTCTTTCACGGTCGGACTTATGACCGCGAAGGCCGGGACACCGTCGGGCACCGTCTCCATTCCGAATAACGATCCCAAAAGAAACCCGTTCAGATTCCCGATCAAAGGTATCGTCCAGGCACTGGCGGGGAGGCCTGAGGTCAGTGTGTTTGTGAATGGAATTCCCTACATGGCAAATGGCTATCAAGACTTCAGGACCTACGTAAATCGGGGGTATAACTCCGGTAAATTCATTGTTTTGACGATTCGCAACGAGGGAAGCGCTGATCTCACCCTATCCCAGTGGAGCCTGGCCCAAGGTTTCGTGGCGACCCCCACCGTTCCGACGACCCTCAGGCCGGGTGCCTCCGTGGTTGTGACGATCAGACCGTCCGAGAACGTCCTGCCGCTTCGAACTGGAAGCTTGAGCTTCCGGACAAACGATGCGGACGAACCCGTCTTCAACATCGGGCTGCGAGGTATCGTGTTCGAGCCAATCCAGCGGAATCAACTGCAGCGCGCCATTTCCACGTTCCCGAGCGGCCAGGTGACCATCTATTCCCAGGCCAACTGGCGGTACTCCATCGAGCCCGCGAATGCCGGGATGTCTTGGAATGGGGCATTTGTAATCCGGAGCTATGACAGCCTAGGAAGGTTGATGACCCGGTTGGACTATGACAGCAACCTGGGAAGGGTGGTCATCTACCGGCGAGGTCCGGTGGCCGTCGACAACTGGGCCAGCGACAACGTGGTTGTTGAATTGCGGTAGGAAACCGCTGCGCCAGAGCCGCCACCGAGAATCGGTGGCGGCTTTTCATCTCGGGTTTGCTCGGCGGGCGTCGCAGCGCTGGGATGTGACGACTCGGGAACCTGAACCGCTGTTGCAGACGGTGGCCGACGCGCTGCAGTGTCCGATGCCGCCGTGGGTGGAATGGGAAACGCCGGCGCAGGCCTGAGCCCACGCCGGCGTTGGGAGCGACGGAACCGGGAAGGTTACTTGGCCTTGGCCTCGTAGTCCTTCAGTGCCTTCTCAAGGCCTTCCTTCATCTGCTCGGGTGCCTTCTCGATCGCCTTCTTCTGGGTGGCGATGGCGTCCTGGGTCTTGCCGTTGTCGAACAGCGCCCGGGCGTAGGTGTCGAGGATTGCCGCTTCCTCTCCCTTGGCGAGGTCGTTGGCCTGTTTGGCGAAGCGGAGTGCAGCGGGCAGATCCCGCTTCTTGACCTCCTCGCTGGTCAGGATGCTCCACGCCAGCTGGTTGAGCGCCATGCCGGACTGGATCTTGGCGGCATCGATCTTGGCCAGGGCGTCGGCCGCCTTGGCGGGATCTCCATTCTCACCCACAGCCTCGAGATAAGCCTCAAACAGCGGGGTCACCTTCTGGAGCTCCACCTGATTGCGGATCATGGTCTTGAGGAACGCGAGGTCGAAGCCCTCGGGAGCGGTTGCGACCAGCTCCTTCTCGAGATCCGCCAGCTGCGCCTCCGACTGTCCGCTCATCATGGCCTGCTGGTACTTCTGGAACTTGGGCATGAACAGGACGCGCTTGCGGAAGTCGGCGGGCTTGAAGGGCTGGCCACCGAGGATGCCGCCCTGCTCCTTGTCGAGCGCCACGAGTTCGTCCTCCAGCTTCTTGGTCTCGGCGTCGTCCTTGCCGGCGGTGATGAGCTTGGCCAGCTGCTGGAGCTTCTTCTGGGCGACCATCTCCTTCTCCTCCTCGGCGGCACGCTTGGCGGACTCGGCCTTGGCGGCGGCGAGGTCGTATTGGCCGT
Organism: Verrucomicrobiota bacterium; assembly: GCA_039800465.1. Taxonomy (GTDB): domain Bacteria; phylum Verrucomicrobiota; class Verrucomicrobiia; order Limisphaerales; family UBA9464; genus UBA9464. The sequence continues at coordinate 28,152 of JBDLQQ010000015.1, read as the reverse complement.
TCACTACCTTCTCCAGGGTGGTGTCGAGTCCGGCCATGGGATGGCCCTGCCAGATGATGCGGCCCTCCGTGTCGACCACGAAGGCGTGCGGGATGCCGTTGATGTTGAACGCCTCCATGTAGCCCTCGGAGGTCTTCCCGCCGTCGATCGCCACGGCGTAGTCCATCTTGTCGCCCATCTTGGTGACGAACTTCTTCACGACGTCGGACTTCTCATTCGAGACCCCGATGAACACCACGCCCTTGTCCTTGAAGCGCTTCTGGAGCTCGGTGAGGTGCGGAATGCTGGTGCGGCAGGGACCGCACCAGGTGGCCCAGAACTCGACGACATGGACGGTCTTGCCCTTGCCGGCGGCGAGGTCGACGGGGCCGCCCTTGATCCATTCCTTGATGTCGAGGGCTGGGGCCGGATCGCCGAGCTGGGCGGCCAACGAGGCGGCAGCCAGGAGGGTGGACAGCGGGAGTACGAGCAGACGGGACAGTGGTTTCATGATGTTGGGAGAAGGAGGACGGAACCGCGGCAAGTTCAGCTCCGGGAGGTCGGAGTCAAAGGAATTCACCGGTGGGCGGGTGCGAGGCGGGGTGCAGGTTGGGCGTGAAACGACCGTTGCCCGCTGTCATCGTCTCCCCATCGCCATGTCGCCCCCCCGGATTCTTCTGTGCCTTCTGCTCGGCCTCCTCGGACAACAGGCGATGGCGGATGTGGTCCTGAACGAGTTCATGGCCCGCAACGTGACGGTGCTCACGGACAACAAGCAGGCCTACTCCGACTGGATCGAGCTCCGCAACACGTCCGCGGATCCCGTGGACATCGGGGGTTGGTACCTGACTGACACCCCGACCAACAAGACGACCTGGCAGATTCCTGCCTACACGATCCCGGCCGGGGGCTACTTCGTCATCTTTGCCTCCGCGAAGAACCAGACGCTGGTGCCGACGGGCCTCCACACCAATTTTCGTCTGTCCTCCAAGGGCGGCTATCTCGCACTGGTCCGGCCCGACGGCGTCACGATCGCCTCGGAGTTCAAGGACTACCCGGAGCAGTTCTCGGATGTCTCCTACGGCCTCTCCAGCGACCAACCCGGAGTTCCGGTCTACCTCAACCTCCCCACACCCCGCGTCGCCAACACCCCCGGGTTCCCCAGCCGCGCCGCCAAGGTGTCGTACTCCCGCCCGGGGGGCCTGTTCGTCGAAACCTTCGACGTCACTCTGACGTCCACCCATCCGAACGGGCAGATCCGCTACACCCTCGATGGAGCCGTCCCCACGGAATCCTCAGCCCTCTACGAGACTCCCCTGCGGGTGGATCGGACGCTCCGGATCCGGGCCCGGGAGTTCGTTCCCGGGATGGTTCCCGGTCCGATCTGTGGCACCGCCTACACGCTGGTGGACCCGGCGATCCAGGGCCATTCCTCGAACCTGCCCCTGATCATCCTGGACACCTACGGCTCCAGCATCGGCCAAGACACACGGACCCGGGGCACGGTGACGATCCTGAAGCCTGTCGATGGCCGCACCCGCCTGCCCGGTGAGATCGATGTCCACACCCGCGCCACCTTCGAGATCCGGGGGTCCAGTTCCTCGAGCTTCCCGAAGCAGTCGATGGGACTCGAGCTCCGGAACGACGATGATTCCGATCGTCCCATGTCGGTCCTGGGTCTGCCTGCCGAGTCGGACTGGGTCCTCTACGCGCCGTACACCGACAAGACGCTGATCCGCGATGTCATCGCCTATGAGCTGAGTCGTCAGATCGGCCGCTACGCACCCCGCACCCGGCTGGTGGAGCTCTACTACAACAAGACCGGATCGTTGGAGCCGGCCGACTACAGGGGCGTCTATGTCGTGGTCGAGAAGATCAAGGGTGGGGTGGATCGGGTCGACATCGCGGGGCTGGAACCCACGGACTCGAGTCCGTTCGATCTGAGCGGCGGGTTCATCCTCAAGAAGGACCGCCTCGACAACAACGACTGGCCCATCACGACCGTGCGCGGCCAGCAGCTGGGCATTGAATGGCCGAGGGCCCGGGAACTCGGGGCTACCCAAACCACGGCGATCCGCAACGCGATGAACCAGTTCGAAACAGCGTTGTACGGCACCCAGTTCAAGGATCCTGTGCGCGGTTATGCAGCCCATGCTGATGCGGACGCCTTCATCGACCACTGGTGGATGGTGGAGACGATGAAGAACATCGACGGCTACCGGCTGAGCACGTTCATGCATCGGGACAAGGGGGGACGGCTGAAGATGGGGCCGATCTGGGACTACAACCTTTCGCTCGGGAACGCCGACTATGCCGATGGGTGGAAGACGAACGGCTGGTACTGGCCCTTGATCGGCACGTCCGACTACCCGTGGTATCCGAAACTGTTTCAGGATCCCGAGTTCACCCAACGCCATGCCGACCGTTGGGCGTCGCTGCGACAGGGTCCCTTCGCCACCAGCAACATCCTCGCGGTGATCGAGGGCCTGACCAACCAGCTGATGGAGGCGCAGCAGCGGAACTTTGTCCGCTGGCCAACGCTCGGGCAGTACGTCTGGCCGAACTGGTTCATCGGCAAGACGTATGAGGAGGAGGTTGGGTTCCTGAAGAAATGGGTGGTGGGGCGCCTAGGATGGATCGATTCCACCATCGTCCGCTGGCCCACCCTCTCCCCGGCGAGCGGCTATCATCCGAACGGGGTCACCGTCACTCTCGGATCGACGTTCCCGATCTACTACACGCTGGATGGATCGGATCCGAGGGCGGTGGGGGGTGCTGTCTCCGGATCCGCCCAGACCTACTCCGCCCCCTTCCGGGTCGATGCCAGCACGCGGGTGATGGCCCGGGCTCGGAATGGCACGAAGTGGAGCCCGCCCGTCATGGGCAACTTCGCCACCACGGTCCCGCCACTCCGGATCTCGGAGATCATGTACCATCCGCCAGACGATCCGAGGGGCCTCCGCGACGCCAACGACTATGAGTTCCTTGAGGTTCGGAACATCGGTTCGGCCCCCACCACGCTCGCCGGCGCCCAACTGAGCGCCGGCATTGAGTTCACCTTCACCACGAATACCCGTCCGCTCCTGCCGGGGGAGAATGCGGTAGTCGTCCGCAACCCGGAGGCCTTCGTGGAACGGTATGGAAGATCGGCGCGCATCGAGGGGACCTTTTCCGGCCAGCTCAACAACGCCGGCGAGACCCTCGTCTTCACGGGTCCCTGGGGCGAACCCCTGGAAGCGTTCACCTATGACGATGCCCCGTTTCCGACGACCGATGGACAGGGACGATCCCTGGTCCGCCAGTTCCCATCGGGCGGGTGGTCGGCCAGCGTCGTGATGGGCGGCACCCCCGGTTGGGAGGATGTCGTGGCGACCGATCTCAAGGTTGTCGCCGTGGATCGTCCGATCTCGACCCCCGGGATGATGCGGCTCGTGGTGAGCGTGACCGCGGGGCAGAGCTACTCGGTGGAGTCGACGTTGAATCCGGTCGCAGGTCCATGGACTCCCGGCCCGCGGATCACGCCGCAACCGCAGAGCGGCAGGATCGAGGTTCTCGTCCCCGAACAGATCGACGTCTCCCGGTTCTTCCGCGTTGTTTCGCCCCGCATCGATTGATCACGTCCAAGGGCGACGTCCCTGGCGTCCTCAATTCGACCGCGCGGGTTGGGGGGCTGAGGGGTGGGATGGGATTGTCTGGAGCGTGAGCGGATCCCTTTTCCTCTCATGGGTGGACTGCGCGTTCCACCTCGGACACTTCCACCATCACCTTCAGGGCCTCGGGGGTCGCGGAGGCGGCGAGGGCGATGGCCTCGGGGGTCCGCTCCAACGAAAATCGATGGGTGATCAGCGGGCGGACATCCAGTCGACGCGAGAAGACCAGTCGAGCCACCTCGCGCTGCAGGGAGACGTCCGAAGAATAGCTGCCCACCACGGTCTTCTCGTCCACACAGAGGGTCGCCAGATCAGTGGGCGTCCGATGACCCCGGAGGGTGTGGGCGAACAACAGGATGCGTCCTCCGCGCCGGACGAGGTCGAAGGCTCCTTGGAAGGCGGCATCCTGGGGAACCGTGAGCACGACGGCATCGGCACCGCGCCGACCCGTCCGCTGGTGGATCCGCTCCGGAAGTCCCGGATCCCGACCATCCCAGGTGGCTGTCGCTCCCCACGCTCGCCCGAGTTTCCGTCGGCGTTCCACGAGATCCGTCCCGAAGACCTGCTGTCCCGAGAGTTCGAGAAGGCGGTTGAAGAGGAGTCCGATCGGCCCCTGCCCGACGACCACGACCGAATCACCGTGTTGCAGGTGGAGGCGACGGATGGCTTTCAGGACGGTGTTGACCGGTTCCAGCAGGGCGCCTTCCTCGAAGGTGTTGCGGGATGGGATCCGGACGACGCCCGGGATGCAGAACGGGAGCACCTTCACGTATTCCGCGTAGCCACCGCCTGCGGGTTCGAATCCCGCGGTGACGCCGGTCCGGAGATAGGTGGCGCACTGGGCGAAGTCGTCGTGTCGACAGAAGTGGCAGGTTCCGCAGGGCACGTGATGGTGGAGTGCCACGCGATCCCCCACGCGGTGGCCGGTCACCCCGGAACCGACGCGCACCACCGTTCCAGCGGTCTCGTGGCCGAGGATTCTTGGGGGTGGCACCGACCCGGTCTGGATCTTTTTGATGTCCGTCGGGCACACCCCGCAGACGGCGACCCGGACCAGGAGTTCCTGTCGGCCGATCCGCGGGACGGGGACTTCCTCGACGCGGAGATCGTGGGCTCCCCGGTAGACGACCGCCCGCATCATGCGGGGAATCCGTGGTTCCATGCGTGAACTGCGTCGGCGAGTGGTCAGCGGACCCACATCAGGATGGCTCCGCCGAGGACCACCCGATACCAGCCGAAGGGCACGAAGGTGTGGTGTCGGATGTAGCCGAGGAGCCATTTGACCGCGAGGAACGCGGTGATGGCGGAGACGAGGGTTCCCAGGGCGATCAGCCCCCAGGGCTCGTGGGCGGCGTTGGGGGTCTTCAGGACATCGAGGGTCTCCTTCGCCCCGGCGGCCAGCAGTGTTGGGATTCCCAGCAGGAAGGTGAACTCTGCGGCGGCGGATCGGTTCATACCGACCATGAGAGCCAGGAGGATGGTCGTTCCGGATCGGGAGGCCCCGGGACAGGTCGCGGCGATGAGTTGGCCGATCCCGACGGCGATGGCCACGCGCCAGGTGACCTCAGCGGAGCCGGGGTGATTCCGGAGCCACCGCTCGAGGACGATGAAAGCCACACCCCCGATCAGGGTTGCCCAGGCGACGGGATGGGGCGTCTCCGGCAGTTCGAGGCCTCGCTTCTTGAGAATCAGTCCACCAACTGCGGTGATCACGAATGCCAAGCCGAGCTTGTAGAGATAGTCCCTGACCTCGGGTCGGGCCCAACCGGTCAGCAGATCGCGGACCCGCTGGGCGAAAACCACGATGACGGCGAGAACCGCGCCGGACTGGATGACGACGTTGAAGAGGTCGCTGCGATGCCCCAGCCAGTGTTCGGCGATCAGGAGGTGTCCAGTGGACGAGACGGGTAGGAACTCGGTGATCCCTTCGAGACACCCCAGGAGGACGACGGCAAGCCAATCGGGCATGCTTGGGATGAACCGGGAATCCCACATCGGGAGCAAGGTCAAAGCAGGTCCAGGGCGTGGCGATCGGCACTCCGTGGAGTGTCCCGCTGGAAACCGGACTTTCCCGTCATGGCCTGTCGACGCAGGCTCCGGGCATGTTCCTCGCTGATTGGTTCGGGAATGGTTCTGACACCCTGTACCAGGTCCGATCCCGCGCTGCGGGCCCCGGTGGGAAGCTTCCGTTGACCGCGGAACAGTTGCGGGACGCCCCGAGCGGCGACCTGTTCGGGCTGACCCAGAATGCCGGGATGGGATGGGAGCCCTCGGAGTTGGGACGCGACGGATTCCTGATCCTGAGCACGCTCGGGGGACTGCGGTCGCCGGATGGAAAACCCATCGCCTTGGGATACCACACGGGACACTGGGAACTCGGTCTTCAGGTGAAGGCAGCAGCCGAGGAATTCCGGCAACTCAAGACCCTCCCGTTCGCAGGATACGTCTCGGATCCCTGCGATGGACGCACCCAGGGCACGGTGGGGATGTTCGATTCGCTGCCGTATCGGAACGACGCGGCGATCGTCTTCCGACGACTGATCCGATCGCTCCCGACGCGGAAAGGGGTTCTGGGTGTGGCGACCTGCGACAAGGGTTTACCCGCGATGCTGATGGCCTTGGCGGGGACTCCCAGCCTCCCGACTGTGTTGGTGCCGGGCGGTGTCACCCTCCCGCCCGAACGCGGCGAGGATGCTGGCAAGGTCCAGACGCTGGGGGCCCGGTTCAGTCATGGGCTTGTCTCCCTGGAAGAGGCTGCGGAGTTGGGATGCCGTGCGTGTGCGAGTCCCGGGGGTGGCTGTCAGTTCCTGGGCACCGCTGCCACCGCGCAGGTGGTCGCGGAGGCCCTCGGGCTGTCACTTCCCCACAGCGCGCTGGCTCCCAGTGGAGAAGCTGTCTGGCTCGATCTTGCCGTTCAATCGGCACGGGCACTGGTTGGACTCAGCCGGTCGGGGAGCACCACGTCCCAGATTCTCACCGGAAGCAGCATTCGGAATGCGATGACCGTTCATGCGGCCTTCGGGGGTTCGACCAATCTCCTTTTGCACATTCCTGCGATCGCCCATGCGGCCGGGCTCCGGCGCCCGATGGTCGAGGACTGGGCTGCGGTGAACCGTCGCACACCCCGGTTGGTGAGCGTTCTGCCGAACGGTCCAGTCCATCACCCGACGGTCCGAGTATTTCTCGCGGGGGGGGTGCCCGAGGTGATGCTCCACCTCCGGGATCTGGACCTGCTCGACCTGGAGGTCTTGACCGTAGGTGGCGTCCGCTTGGGGGAGGTGTTGGCGGTTTGGGAACGGTCGGAGCGTCGGAGCCGGTTCCGGGAGCGGCTTCGGGAGTTGGATGGCGTGGACCCCGACGACGTGATCTTGCCACCCAAACGGGCGGCGGAGCGGGGGCTCACCAGCACCGTCACGTTTCCGAGGGGTAACTTGGCGCCGCAGGGATCGGTCATCAAATCCACCGCCATCGATCCGACAGTCGTGGATGACGATGGCATCTACCGACACGAGGGTCCGGCCCGGGTGTTTACCCGCGAACGCCAGGCCATCGAGGCTTTGAAGCGCGGGGAGATCCGTGCGGGTGATGTCTTGGTCCTGATGGGAGCGGGTCCGCTGGGGACGGGCATGGAAGAGACCTATCAGCTGACCAGCGCTCTCAAGCACCTGCCCTTCGGGCGTCATGTGGCGCTGATCACGGATGCGCGGTTCAGTGGGGTCAGTACGGGTGCCTGTATTGGGCATGTGGGTCCGGAAGCACTGGCTGGCGGCCCGATCGGAAAACTACGGGATGGCGACCGCATCCGGATCCAGGTCGATCGCATCCGACTGGAGGGCAGCATCGACCTCATCGCCGACGGGGAGCGGGTCCTCAATGATACGGAAGCCCGGGAGCTCTTGCGGTCGCGGCCTCCCCACCCGGACCTGTCCCCCCACCCGGACCTGCCGGAGGACACCCGTTTATGGGGTGCCTTGCAGGCGGCAGGTGGGGGCACCTGGGGAGGCTGTGTCTACGATGTGGATTCCATCGTGGAGCGCCTCCAGACCTCGTGCTGATCTGTTTGTATTCACCCTCAAGGGTGTTTCGGGAGGATACCGGTCCAGCGGAATGGGCCTCCAACAGCCGCTTCGATGTGATCTCCGCGGCGACGAAATCACGGAAGTTGGAAGGAGAGACAGGTCCTCCCCGACGGTTCCCTCAAGGCCCTCGGAGGGACCGTGGTGGGCGTGTCGACCGACACGAAGTGTGCCCATCAGGACTGGAGGAATTCCGAGCGCCTTCTTTCCACGGTTCGCCCCCTCCTTGCTGCGGGCCCAATGGGCACCGTCGGTCGGACGTCTGGTGGGTATGCCCCGTGTTCCTTTCCGGTCCTGTGGAATGAGATGGGTCACGTCCTGAACGGGTGAGGCCGGCCCCCCCTGTGCTTCACAAGGTAATCATGGAGGCAAACGATTGGGACCTTGGCGCAACACGAACCGCTTGGCGCTTTCTCCAGCCGGCTCGCCACAACATCACGCCGAATGCGAGGAAGGCGCAGAAAGGCAGGCTGAGAAGCATCCACCACGACAGGGATCGGTCCATGATCGCCTCAGTCGGGTCCTTGGGATTCACAAAGCAGGTCGTGGTGGAACCCACCGGATGGTCGGCGACGAATTTCCGGGTTCCCGACTCGGCCCGTATCCCCCAGCCGCCGATGGTCGAGGACCTGTGGAGCTCTCCCTTCCACAAATACCGGTAGAGCACTTCGGGATGATGACTGGTTCTGCCCTTATGGGAGCTTGATACAACGACCCGCGACATCTCGATCGTTGCGGGTGTGGGGATCCAGTCCCGTGAGCGAGCCCTATCCCTCAGTGGAAGCACACCCAGTATTGTCACCGCAATGGTGCCGACGAGGACCGGGATCGTGCCGCCGATGAAAAAGGCCCACGGAGGGGTTTCTCGAGTGCGTTTCGGCATCGGTTCCCTTCCAGTGGTGGCGCTCCAGAGGAACCGCATACCGATCCCTACGAACACCAGCGGCACTGCCAACACCGGCAGGGCCAGAAGGGAACGCCAGCCGGGTTCGCACAGATCCAGCCGCGGAGGACTGTTCGGGGGCCAGCGACGTCCGATGACCGTTGACCCCGGGGAAAGGGTCCGTTGGACGATAAGCAAATCCCGGTAGTCGACGTCGTGGAGCTCAACCCAAGGTGTCTCGCTGCGACGTGGTTCCTTGAAGTGGATGACGAGGTTGAAACCGCCTCGGCCAAGCTCCGCCGGGAGGATCTCCGTACGCACCACCACGAACTCGATGGGAGCCTGGAGGCGGAGTCGGACGGATTCGACGATCGCGTAGAGGAACATGGAGACGAACAGCATCCCCATGGAGAAGAAGATCCCACCGCCGAGTAGGTGCCCAATCCGTGACGGAAGCCGCATCATGTATTCCTGGGTTCCACCTCGCCCCCGAACCGCTCCCACGCCTGGGTCACAACTCCCGGTCGATATGGAAATGGTGGAGGACGCGTCGGAAGAGCGGCGACACCATGATTCCGGCGGCGGTGACGAACACGACGCCGGAGAACAGGGCATAGGCGGACGCGAAGAGCTTGGCGGTGTCTGTCGTCAATATCGCCACAGGTCCCATCCCTGTCAGGATCATCGCGGCGTTGTAGAGGGCGTCGATCCAGCTGAGATCGGCGAGGTAATGGTAGCCCACGGTACCCACTCCGAGTGAGAAGAGAATCAGGAGCGTGGAGGCGCCCAGGGCTCTCAGCAGCCAGATTCCGAGGATGTGATGCGGAACCTTCTTCCCAGGATGAAGACGGTGGTTCATGGCGAGGAGCATGAACGGAAACGGTTGGGAGACCAAGAGGGTCAACTCGAGGATTCCCAAGGGTGCTGACGGTTGGGTTCGACGAAGTCGTCACCTGGCACCCCCCGTCCCGGTTTCGACGGGAGGCGTGGCCGGTTTTTGGGCCTCGAGGTCCACCTGGAGTTCGGCATGACCGTCGATTTCGAAATGTTCGACCTCGATCAGGACCTCCCGATCTCCAGTGGCCTCGAAGGTCGCCTCGTTCCTCTCGGGTCCGTGCCATGTCCAGTTCTCGAGGACAACCTTGCCATCCACCCGCACCCGGATGCCGTCGTCGCTGGAGGTCCGGAGAATCCATCGTCCCTTTGGCAGTGGAAGACGGGTGGTGGCGATCATGCCGAAGCGTTCGCCACCGGGACCCGATCGGGTGACGGCGTCCGAGACTTGAAGATCGCGGGGGCCCCGTCCGCCGTAGGGAAGCCTGAGGGAGTCGATTCGAGCTCCAGATGGGGACAGGTCCTCTGTTTGGCTCACGGCGATAGAGGGACAGGCCCTTCCCCTCGGCCCATCACCTCCCTAGGGGGGCGTCGAGGTTCATCCCAACGGGGGACAGGTCCTTCCCGGGCCTGATAGGGGGACAGGTCCTCTGTTTGGATGAAGGAGTAAAGTCTGGTCTGGCAAAAATCGAGCGGAGTCCAAAAATGCCAAACATGTGGTATTCAAGGACGATGGAGTCCGTGTTGATGGATTCGGCGTCGCCGCTTCGGCTTTTTCCGGTGTGGTTGATTCTGGGACCGCGTCAGGTGGGGAAGAGCTCCCTGCTCCAACACTGCGCAGAGGAGGGGCGCCGGATCTACAACCTGGACGACCTGTCGACACGGGCACGCGCCATCCAGGACCCGGCTCTCTTCGGCGCGGATCTCCGGAGTCCGGTGCTGATCGACGAGATCCAGTACGCACCCCAATTGCTGAGCGTCGTCAAAGGTCTCGCGGACCGACCTGACACTCCGCCCGGGTCGATCTGGTTGACGGGTTCGCAGAGCTTCGAGGTCATGCAGGGCGTCCGGGAATCCTTGGCGGGCAGGGTCGCCGTTCTGAATCTGTTTGGCCTTTCCGACCAGGAGAAGGGGCTGAAGCCCGCCGGGCCACAGGAAATCTTCAGTCACCTTTGGGCGACTACTTTTCCCAAGCTCCAGGGTCAGTCCGACCCGGCGACGCTGGATCTCTACCTTTCGAGCTATCTCCAGACCTACATCGAGCGTGATGTCCGCGAGTTGCTGGGTATCCAAAAGCGGCGGGAATTCGAGATCTTCGTCCGGATGTGTGCCCTGAGGACCGGTCAGGTCCTCAACGTAAGCGACCTCGCCCGTGACGCCGGGGTGGCTTCCGGGACCGCCAAGGAATGGATCAGCCTGCTGGAGGACAGTTTTCTGATCCGGCTCGTCCATCCATACCACTCAAACCGCACGAAGCGGATGATCAAGAGCCCCAAGCTCTTCTTCCTCGATGCCGGTCTTGCCGCATGGCTTGGAGGGTGGCGCGACCCGGAAGCACTCCGCCATGGTCCGATGGCTGGCCCTCTGTTCGAGACCTACGTCTTCGGCCAAATCCTCCGCCATTACCGTCATCGAGCCCGCGAGGTCGATATCACCTATTGGCGGACGAGGGACGGGCAGGAGATCGATTTCCTCGTGGAATCCGGGGGCCGAACCACCCCGGTGGAGGTCAAGATGGGGACCGTCAAAGGAAACGAACTTCCCCATCTCGATTCCATGGCCGGAGCCAACTGGACAGCCGGCCATGTCGTATCGCTTCTCCATCTTCCCCAAGAGATTCCGGGTGTGAGCCTCGCGGAAGGGTGGTCGGCGGCATCCCCTCTGGACCTGTCCTTCCTGCCGGGATTCGCCACCGAGCCGCTCAAGGCCACCGGAGGAGGCCCGACAACCGGAACGCCGCCAGGATGACCAGCGTGAGGATGAGCGCGTTGAACCCCCGCTGGGGGATTCGACGGACCAGGGCCTTGCCCAGGAACAGCCCTGCGACAATCGCGGGGACGAGCAGCGCATTGAAGGCCAATGAGTCCCGATGGATGAGCCCGAGGTGGGCGCCAAACGGGAGCTTGAAGACGTTGATCAGCAGAAAGAACCAGGCGCTGGTCCCCACCAACGTCTCCTTGGGCAACGCGACCGCGAGGAAATACAGCACCATTACCGGGCCCGCCGCATTGGCGACCATCGTCGTCACCCCCGCCAACAGTCCCATGCCCCAGGCGAACAGGAGGGTGTGCGGTACCGATGCCAATGCGTCCGGCTTCCAGTCCCTCAACAACTGCAATGCCGCGAGGACCAGGATGATGCCGCCGACGACCCGTCCAAATCCGGTCCCGGCGAAGGAAGTTCCAGCGGTCCAGACCAGCAATGCCCATCCGATCACCACCCCCACGAGCGCGGGCGGCAGGGTGCGCCCGACATGTTTCCAGTCCGCCAACCGACGGAACAGGAGGACCGCGCCCACATCCCCGATGATCAGCATCGGGAGCACCACCCCGGTCGATGCCGTCCCGGGGAACAGTTGGGCGAACACGACCACGTGGAGGAGGCTCAGTCCGGGGAGACCACTCTTGGAGATCCCGATCCCCAAGGCGGCGATTCCCGCCAACACCCACTCCATGACGGTGAAATCAGGCAGCACGGTGGGAACCTGGGATCGAAGCGGCTGGCGGAGGGGTCGCCCCCGGAGCGGGTGCTGAGGGCGCGCCCCAGCCCGGCGCTGGCACGAGGCCTTGTCGGTACAGAAGCCACCAACCCGAGGCGAGGAGGAGGCCCAGGATGAGGATCCAGAAGAACAGCCGCAGGAAGGAGGCGGCCACCTTCCACACGACGACCAACCCGAGGAGGGCCACCACGACGAGGCCCGCTGCGATCAGATAGGTTCGGACCTCGGGATCCATTCGGCTCAGGCCGTCGTGGGAACCCGGCGGGCCTCCCGCAGGCGCTCCGCGCCATGGCGCAACATCCGCTCGGTCACGTCCCAACCCAGACAGGCATCCGTCAGGGAGACGCCGTAGCGGAGCTGCGAGAGATCCTTGGGAATCGGCTGGTTCCCCTCGAAGAGGTGGCTCTCGATCATCACGCCGATCAGGGGCTCACATCCCTCGACCCGTTGCGACACGAGATTCATCCAGACCTCCTCCTGCTTCGCGTGCTGCTTGCTGGAGTTGGCGTGGGAGCAATCCACCATCAGTCCTGAGGGGAGTCCCGCCTTCTGCAGCTGCTGGGCGGCATCGGCGATGCTGGAGGCGTCGAAGTTCGTCCGGGCCCGACCCCCCCGGAGCACCACATGCCCCTCGGGATTGCCGGTCGTCTGCACCAGGGCCACGGCGCCGGAATCATCGATGCCCAGGAAATGATGCGGATGCCGCGCGCTCAGCATGGCGTCGACGGCGACCTGCAGGGACCCGTCGGTCCCGTTCTTGAAGCCGACCGGCATCGACAGCCCGCTGGCCATCTCCCGATGGGTCTGGCTCTCCGTCGTACGGGCTCCAATGGCCGCCCAACTCACGAGATCCGCCGTGTATTGGGGGACGATCGGATCGAGGAACTCGGTGGCCGCCGGGACACCCAGGTCGTTGATCTGCACCAGCAGCTTGCGTGCGGCCCTGAGACCTTCCTCGAGGTCGTAGGTTCCATCGAGATGCGGGTCGTTGATCAGTCCCTTCCAACCGATCGTGGTCCTCGGCTTCTCGAAATACACCCGCATCACCAGGAACAGGGTGTCCTGGACCTCGGGCGCGAGCGCCGCGAGGCGTCGGGCGTATTCGAGGGCGCTCGCGGGGTCGTGGATCGAACAGGGGCCGAGGACCACCAGCAGGCGGGGGTCTTCCCGGCGGAGGATCCGCTGCACGGTGGCGCGGCCTTCCACGACGGTGGCGTTGGTCCGCTCCGTCATGGGCAGCTCGGTCTTGAGGTCGGCCGGAGACCGGAGCCTCCGGGTGCGGACAACCCTCAGGTTGTGCGTCGGTTGCATACTCGTGGGCAGGAGCCTAGTGGGTCGCCATCCCCTTGGCGAGCGGCGCCTTGGGCACGGTGTCCAGCGGTCCACCACCCACCTCTCGCTCCTGTCTCCCCAGCCACTCACGTCGGGCCGGCGGGAAGCCGATCGAGCGCCCCGGTTCAACGCTTCGTACCAGCCGCCTTGTAGACGGAGATGCTGATGGAACCCTCCTCGCGATCCGCCAGGTGTTCGAACCGCGCCAGACCCTCACGGATCCGATCCGCATCGCCGCCGGCATGCGCCACGAGGGCGTCGAACTCGGGTCGCATGAACTCCAGGAGATAGGCGCAGAAGCCCTGGACCGCATCGCGGCGGCTCGGACACCAATGATGCGTTCCCAGGATCCGGTTGGTGACCTCCTGGAAGCCGACCCGCTCGAGGAGCGAGCCCAACCTGGGACCGGCATGGGCGTCCCCGAACCGGTTGAAGTGGGCGACGAACGCGGCGAGGAAGGCCTCGATGCGCGGGTCTGGAGGCGAGACCCGAAGCGTTGCGTAGTCCGTCTCCGTCAGGTGGATCGTGCCCCCGGGGCGCAACACCCGGAGGGCCTCCTGGAGCACGGGTTCCGGATCTGCGAGGTGCTCGACCACCCAGACGAAGACCACCCGATCGAAATGGGCGTCCGGCCATGGAAGCCGCACCGCATCGACCCTCCGGAGGTCCGCCTCGATTCCCAGAGAACCGAGGCGTTCCCGGCACCGCATCACCTGGGCCTCGGCAATGTCGACACCCGCGAGCTGCAGACCCGGGTAGGCTCCGGCGATCTGCTCCAGGACCGCGCCGACGCCGCAGCCGATCTCCAGCACTCGTTCCCCAGCTGTGGGATGGAAGCCCTCGAGGATCACGTCGCGCAGGAGGTTTGCCTGTCGCACGAGACGCTCCTGTTCCTCCTTCCCGGTTCCGTGGATGTAGGGTCGCTCTTCCATCCGCCCAAGGTGCCGGAGCTCGAAGTCGGGCGACAGTCTCGACGATGGCCTGTCCGGCTGAGCACAGCCGGACAGGCAATGTGGGCTCCTGAGAGGAGGGTTTTGGGGATGGGACGACAGGTGTCCCGCCACGATGAAACCGGACTCTTGCACCCAGGCGGACGGGGTTCACGCTCCTGTGAGCTGTCCCCGCTGCGTGCAGCGGCAAGACCAATTTCTGTCAGACGTCACCTCATGCTTCTCACCGAAATCACCCATGTGCAGACCGTGGCCCAGAATGGCATCGGAATCGGTTCTGCAATCGCGATCGTCTGTTCCTGGCATCGGAACCGATCCATCCTGTTCGCCGCGTTGGCCGGCCTCTTCTCGTGGCTCTACGTTCTCTATTTCGCGCTGACCCGCAGACCCGACGAACGGCGGTGAGGGCTTCCCGGACGGTGAGGCAGGTGCTGATTGCACCTGGCGCCATCCGGGGAACCCTCTGACGTGTTGAGTGACCTGTATCCGGCCACGCGTGGCGAGGCCTTGGCCCGGTTGGAGGGCTTCCAGCAGATCGCTGGCAGCTATGGACGGGATCGCAATGGCGTCGTTCCTGGGCATCCGAACGTCTCACGCCTCTCGGCAGCGATCCGGTCCCGGCTCATCACGGAAGAGGAGGTCTTGGATCGGGTGCTCGCCCTGCACGCCTTCCCTGCGGTCGAGAAGTTCGTCCAGGAGGTCGTCTGGCGGACCTATTGGAAGGGCTGGCTGGAACTGAGACCCCAGGTCTGGACGACCTATCGGGACCAGCTCCAGGTCCTGCGCCAGCAGGCCCCTGAACCGGTGCGCCGTCGGGCCGAGGAGGTGGCCGCGGGACGGAGCGGCGTGGCGGTCATGGATCGTTTCGCCCGGGAACTCCTCACCACCGGGTACCTTCACAACCATGCCCGGATGTGGTGGGCCTCGTTCTGGATCCATGTCGAACGGCTGCCGTGGGAATGGGGGGCGGACTTCTTCCTGCGCCATCTCCTCGATGCGGACCCCGCCAGCAACACGTTGTCGTGGCGTTGGGTCGCGGGCCTGCAGACACCGGGGAAGGTCTACCTCGTCCGCCGTTCCAACCTCGAACGGTTCGCCGACCCGTCGTGGCTGGAGGACACCACGGGACTCCAGCGACTGGATGACTCGAGGGTCCAGGCGGCTGTCGTCGAGGACCACGCCGATACCAAGGCCCGAGGGATTCCAAGGTTGCCGGATGACCACGACCCCGAGCACTCCTCGGCCCGAACAGGTCTCTGGATTCATGACGAAGACGGTCTCCCTGAAGAGACCCCGGGTACGGCACTCCTGGACCCGGTCCTGATTCAGGCTGCTGTCGAACCCTCGCCCGTGGACCTCCCGAGCCCGACGGTTCGGGCGTGGCAAGCCCGGGCGCGGGCCGATGTCTCGGAACGCGCGACCCGGCATTTCCGGTCACCCGTTTTGAGCATCCAGCCATCAGTCGGAGGAATCGCGGACTCGTTGGCCGAGGGGTTGAGTCGACTCGGTTGCCGGCGTCTGGTGACCGTGGCTCCGGCAGTGGGACCGTTGGCGGACGAGATGCCTCGGATCCAGGAATGCCTTCAGGCGCGTGGGATCACCCTCGTCCGGGTCCGTCGGCGTTGGGATTCCGAGCTGTGGCCCCTGGCGGCCAAGGGGTTCTTCCCGTTCTGGGAGAGAGTCCGCACGAGGTTCCTCTGATCCGGGATGGAGCCTGTTGAATCCGGCCGATTTGGCTCGGCAGACCCGCAGCGTTCCGCGGCGTTCAGAATCCCAGTGCGGCGCCTTCCGACCTCGGGTCGGCGGATCCTGTGAAGGCTCCGTTGTCCTGGATGCCGATGGCCTGTGCGGCACCGAGGGTCGATTCGACCGCGATGTGATGGCCTCGCTTCCGCAGCTCCGCCAGGGTCTCGGCGGGGAAGGAGGATTCGATCATCAGCGTGTCGGGTTTCCACTGGTGGTGGAACCGTCCGCCGGCGAGGGCTGCCTTCGGGTCGGCCCCGAAGTCGATCACACGGAGGAGGGCGAGCAGGGTCTGCGAGATGATCGTTGGGCCACCGGCTGCTCCGACGCTGAGGATGGGTCGGCCGTCCCGCAGCACGAAGGTGGGACTCATGCTCGAGAGCGGGCGTTTGCCCGGGGCGACCGCATTGGCCTCGGCCCCGACGAGGCCGAAGTAGTTCGGGGCGCCGGGTTGCACGGCGAAGTCGTCCATGTGGTTGTTCAGCAGGATTCCGGTGCCTGGGATCACGACCTTGCTGCCGAAGCTGGTGTTGAGGGAGGCGGTGCAGGCGACCCAGTTGCCCTGAGCATCCGCCGTCGCGAAGTGGGTCGTGTGCCGTTGCATCTCCCTCTGGAAGACATCGGTGTCGGCCGCTGGAGGGGTTCCAGCACGGGGCACGGTCGTGACCCTGTCGGGCTGGATGCGCTTCGCGAGGCTGGCCGCGTAGTCCTTGGAGATCAGTCCTCTTGGGACCCGGGTGAAGTCGGGATCCCCAAGCCACACGGCGCGGTCGGCGAAGGCGAGTTTCATGGCCTCGGCAACGAGGTGCACAAAATCCGCGGAGCGGTCGCCCCGGGAGGCGAGGTCGAAGTGTTCGAGGATGTTGAGGATCTGGATGACGTGGACACCTCCGGAACTCGGCGGTGGGAAGCTGACGATCTCGTGGCCCCGATAGGTGCCCCGGACGGGTTCCCGCTGGACGACCCGGTATTGGGCGAAGTCGGTCGTGGTGACGAGGCCCCCGTGGGAACGCATCCACTCGGCGGTCTTCTGGGCGAAGGCGCCTCGGTAGAACCAGTCGACCCCCTCGCGTGCCATCGCCCGGTAGGAGGTGGCGAGGTCGGGTTGGCGCAGGAGCTGGCCGGCCTGGAACGGGGAGCCGTCGGGTTTCAGGAAGATGGCTTTGGACTCCGGGAATGAGGCCAGTTCCCGTTCGGTGGCCTTGAGACGGTTCGCGTAGTGGCGGTCCAACGGGAACCCCTGGTCCGCCACCATCGCCGCGGCCTCGAAGAGTTGGCGGATGGGAAGTCTCCCAAACCGGCGGCTGGCCTCATCGAGGACCGCGGGTTCGCCAGGGATCCCGACGGCGAGGGCTCCGTGCTGACTCCATTCGGGGACGGCCTTGCCGTCGCGGAGGAACATGTCCCGCGTCGCAGCGGCCGGTGCGGTCTCCCTTCCGTCCAACGCCACCAGGCGACCGTCGGCCAGGCGGATCAGCATGAAGCATCCGCCACCGATCCCGGAATTATGTCCATCGACTATGCCCAGCGTCAGGGCGCAGGCGATGGCGGCGTCGATGGCATTGCCCCCGGCCTGGAGCGTCTCCAAACCCGCCCGGGTGGCGACGGGATGGATGGTGGCCACCATCCCTCGACGGTTCGGTTCAGCCGACCGGGCGGGGGCGGATGACCACGCCAGCCAGACCAGTGTGATCGCAAGGGCAAGGTGGCGTGGCATGGGGACCTCGTTGGGGGAGTCGGGCCACCGGCTGTTCAACGACCCACGGACCAGAGGTTGGATCGGGTTCGGATGAGGAATCGACCCTGCGAGACGGCTGGGGACGCCTGGACTTCTTCGCCGTCGTCGATGGGATTCCGGGAGACGAGACGGAACTTCCGGGAGGCGTCCAGGACGACGGTCTGGCCTGTGTCGCCCACGAAGTAGATCCGGCCGCCGGCTGAAACCGGGGATGCGGAGAAGTTCCCGCCGATCCGTTCCTGCCAGACGATCTTCCCCGTCGTGGCCTCATAGCAGGTGGCCACCCCCGTGTCAGTCATGGCAAACAGCAGGCCGTCGAGGAACAGGAGCGACGGCACCTTGGGTTCGCCCCGTTTCTGTTCCCACACCAGGTTCGATTGCTGGAGTGCTCCCTCGCCTCCGAGTCGGAAGGCCTTGATGCCCTCCTTGCCTCCCCAGCCCCCCGAGCAGAAGGCGAGACCGTCGCCGAGCACGACCGAGGGCACCTTGCCCTCACCGGGAACATCGCTGGTCCAGAGGAGCGAACCGGTCTGGGGATCGAACCCCTGCAGGACATCTCCGGCTTCGGTGACGATCTGGGGGCGTCCTTTTGGATTCTTCCAGAGCACCGGTGTCCCGTGCGAGATGCGGGATCGTCCGCGTCCGGTCCTCCACCGCTCCTTGCCGGTCCGGGCATCCAGCGCCACCACGTACGACTTCTCCCAGGGGGTCTGCCAGCCGACCTTCTTGTCGGGCCCTTCACTGCTGGCATCGCGGGACATGAGGATCAGGCCCTCATGGAGCATCAGGGCCGTGCCCAGTCCGTGCTGGCTGTAGAAGGGTTGCTCGCGGTTGATCCACAGGACCTTCCCCCGGTAGTCGAGCGCCGCGAAGCTCCCGTCACCGAAGCAGGCGTAGACCCGTTTCCCGTCGGTGGCGGGTGTGGGTGTCGCATAGGAATTGCGGGTCTCCTTGCGACGGGGGATCTGACGGAACACCTCGGTGTTCCAGAGAATCCGACCTGAATCCCGGTCGAGGGCGAGGACCCGGCACGACTCACCGTTCTCGGTCGCTGTCGTCACGAACACGTGGCGCCCGTGGACGATGGGCGAGGACCACGCATCCCCGGGGATCGGAGTCTTCCAGGCGATGGAGTTCGTGGCCGACCAGGTGGTTGGGACGTCCTTCTCGGGAGAATGTCCCTGTCCATCGGGGCCGCGGAACTGGGGCCAGTTTCCGGCGAGGGCGGTCAGGGAAAGGGCCAATGAGACGACAAGGGGGCGGATCATGGGCCGAGGATGCCGACGGCCGCACGCGTGAGAAGACGGGATTTGGGGTGCGACTAGGACGACCGCCGGCCGCGCTCGGCGAGGGCCTCTTCGTAGACCTTTGCGGTCTCCTCGGCGCAGCGGTCCCACGACTGCTCGATGACGGTCTGCCGGGCCGCAATCCGGAGCGCCGAGCCCCGGTCTGGGAGCTGGGAGAGCTGGACCAGTCCTTGGCGGATGCTGGCGGGATCTTCGGGATGGCAGCGCATGCCATTCCGGCCGTTCTCGATCAGTTCGGAGGCGCCGACGCCGACGCCGACGAGGACGGCCAACCCGGAGGCCATCGCCTCCGTGACCACGAGGCCGAACGGGTCGTAGGGTGCCGGATAGACGAAGACATCGACCGCCCGGAACGCTTCCTCCGGCTTCGGGTCGTAGCCGTGGAACGTGATGCGGTCGAGGACGCCCCGGGCGATGGCCTGTTCCCGGAAGTCGGCGAAATGAGATCGGGAGACCACGAGGAGGTGGGCGTTGGGGAAATGTTCGAGCTGGTCGATGGCCCCGGCGAGGCCCTTCACCGCCTCACCCATGAAGATCCAGAGCCACCGATCCGGGGGCACCTTGAACCGTTCCTGGAGCCGTCGGCGCTCGGCGGGATCGGCAGCGGGCCTGAAGCGGGTGCTGTCGGTGCCGTGGTAGATGACGTGGGTCCGGCCCCGCCAGCCGTATTCCTGCTCGACGTCCCGTCCGAGGCTGCGGGCGATGGCGATGAGGTGTCGTGCGCGTCGCTGACGGTAGAACGCCCGTTCGAACGGGGTGATCATCTCGGCGAACCACCGGGATCGCCACCCGGCCCCGCGGAGGTGTCGGAGCCGCGCCCCGTTGCACATGTGGCCGGTGATGATGTCGGTCCGCCACGAGCTCAGGCCCTGGGCATGGATCACGTCGGCCGGGTTCCGGACGAGGGACAGCTCCGCGAAGGGCAGGAACGAGGCGATCGTGGTGATGACGTTGAACCGGTTCGCCAGCACCTTGTGGTAGTGCGTGTTGGGGGCGTCGACGGGCTTCCAGGTGTTAGCGTGGATGTGGAACTCGAACCGGTCCGCGAGGCGCTTGACGAGCTCGTGGCAGTAGCGGCCCTGGCCGAGGTTGGGATCGAAGTCGTGGATGACGATGGATACCCGTGGAAGCTTCTGCATCGTTCGTCGTCGGTACGGGGTCGTGAGGGTGGGATTCCGGCAGCGGCGACGAGACCATCAGCGCGTCCTGCTGTCAGTTTGAATCAGGTCGGTCGGGTGTGGGAGTGGTGGATGGGGAGAAGGCTTCGACGGGGCCATTGGGGTTTCGGCCGGGGTGGGACTCTCGTTGTCATTTCCACCGTGGCCGGCCAACGTTCCCGGGCAATGCGTCCCTACCTCGACCTGCTGCGCCACGTGCTCGATCATGGCACCTTCAAGGCGGATCGGACCGGGACGGGGACGTGGTCGATCTTCGGCGCCCAAACCCGGTATCCGCTGTCCGACGGCTTTCCGCTGGTCACCACCAAGAAGGTCCACCTGAAGAGCATCGTGTACGAGCTGCTCTGGTTCATCCGTGGCGAGACCAATGTGCGGTGGCTCCAGCAGCATGGAGTGACCATCTGGGATGAGTGGGCCAACAAGGAGACCGGGGACCTGGGTCGGGTGTACGGGGCCCAGTGGACCGACTGGCGGTCGTTTGATGGGCGGTCGATCAACCAGCTGAGGGACGTCGTATCCCAGATCCGGAGCAACCCGGATTCCCGTCGGCTGATCGTGTCGGCCTGGAACCCCGGGGAGCTGCACCAGATGGCCCTGCCGCCCTGCCACGCCTTCTTCCAGTTCTACGTCAGTGAGGGCACGTTGAGCTGCCAGCTCTACCAGCGGAGCGCCGACCTCTTCCTCGGGGTCCCGTTCAACATCGCCAGCTACGCCCTGCTGACCCTCATGGTGGCCCAGGTCACGGGTCTACGTCCGGGCGAGTTCATCCACACGCTCGGGGACGCCCACATCTACTCGAACCATGTCGACCAGGTCCGGACCCAGCTCGCCAGGGACCCGCGGCCGCTCCCGCGCATGCAGTTGAATCCGGAGCGGCGGGAGCTGGAGGAGTTCGTCTACGAGGACTTCCAGCTCCTCGGGTACGATCCCCATCCGCCCATCAAGGCCCCCGTCGCGGTCTAAGGCCATGCACCCCATGGACGGCTCCGGGTTCGAGATACGCCCTGGCACCCTCGAGGACTGTCCGGGCATCCTCGAGGTCTACAACGAGGCGGTGCTCACCACCACGGCCACGTACGACTACGAGCCCCGGACGCTGGAGCATCGTCGTGAATGGTTCGCCGCCCGACAGCGGCAGGGGTTCCCGGTCCTGGTCGCAGTGGATCGGATCGGTCGTGTCGCCGGTTGGAGTGCGCTCAACCCCTATCACGACCGGGCCGGATACCGGTTCACGGTCGAGAACTCGGTGTATGTGGCGGCGGATTGCCGGGGTCGGGGCCTGGGTTCCCGCCTCCTGGCGCCGTTGATCCCCGCCGGGGAGGCCCGGGGGCTCCATGCGATCATCGCGGCCATCGATGCCGACAATGCCGTCAGCATCCGGCTCCATGAGCGGCATGGATTCGTGAACGTCGGCCGGTTCCGGAGGGTGGGGTACAAGTTCGGCCGCTGGCTGGATGTGGTCTACATGGAACGGCTGCTGGCGGAGCCGGCGGTCCTGGCCTGACGTCCCCGGCCCGGCTTCTGGTGCGGTTTGTGATTCTGCCCCGAGGGTGCCTCCGATGGCGGGCGATGGGATTCCCTGGGACACATTTCGGGTTCCTCGGAGGTCGGGCAACGGGTACCACCACGGGATGTCGGATACCCGCCCGGTACGGAATGTGGCCCTCATTGGATTCATGGGGGTTGGGAAGTCCACCGTGGGCTCGATGGTCGCGGGTCTCCTGGATTTCGAGCTGGTGGACACGGATCGCATCCTCGAGGAGCGGTCGGGACGACGGATTTCCGACATCTTTGCCAAGGACGGCGAGGCGACGTTCCGCAGGATGGAATCGGATCTGGTGCGCGAGTTCGAGGGGGCGGAGCGGAAGGTGATCTCGACCGGGGGTGGGCTCCCCATGACCCCGGGGAATCTGGAGAGCCTGCGCAGCCATGCCTATGTGGTCTGTCTCTGGGCGTCGGTCGAGACCATCTACCAACGGGTCCGCAATCAGGGCCATCGTCCGCTGCTCCACACGCCGGATCCGATCGCGACGATCCGGGATCTCCTCCAGGTCCGTGGCCCCGTCTACCGTCAGGCGGACCTCCTTCTCGGGGTCGATTACCGTTCTCCCAACGAGTCGGCCCGCCTCATCGCCTCGGCCTTCCGCAAGATCGCTGGTCAGGAACCCCGTCATGTGGACCGCTGAGGAGACCGGGAGGATCCGGGCGCGGGCCCTGGAGCTGGGTTTCGACGACTGCAGGATCACGGACGCCTCCGATCCCGAGACGGGCGTCTGGTTCCGGGAGGCGCTCGCGGAGGGTCGTCATGGCGAGATGCAGTGGCTCGCCCGCAATGCCGAGAAGCGCCTCAGGCCGGAGCTGGTCCTGCCCGGGGTGAAGAGCATCGTCCTGGTCGCGGCCAGCTATGATCTGCCGGCGGAGGCAGATCCCCCCGGGCCCGGCGTTCCAGTGCCCCGTGGGACGGTCGCACGCTACGCGTGTCGCGAGGACTATCATGATCGCATGGGAGCCCGTCTTCGGGAGCTGAGCCGGTTCCTAGAGGAGTCAGGGGGCGAAGGTGCGAGGGCGCTCTGGTACGTTGATACCGGCCCGGTGCTCGAGCGGGACCTGGCCCGTCGGGCTGGACTCGGCTTCGTGGGCAAGCACACGAACCTCGTCTCGCGGAGTCTTGGGAACTGGATCCTGATTGGTGCGGTCCTCACGACGGTTCCTCTGCGACCGGACCTGTCGGAACCGAACCGGTGCGGGACCTGTACGCGGTGTCTTGATGCGTGTCCGACGGCGGCGTTCCCGAGGCCCTTCGTGTTGGATGCCCGGCGGTGCATCGCCTACCTGACCATCGAGCTCAAGGGTTCGATCCCCGTGGAGATGCGTCCCCTGATTGGGGACCGGATCTTCGGGTGTGACGACTGTCTGGCGGCGTGTCCGTGGAACCGTTTTGCCCGGGCGAGTGCCCTGCTGAAGGAAGGCCTCCGGCCGGGTCTGCGTCGTCCGGACCTCCTGGCATGGCTGGCTCTCGACGAGGCGGGCTTCCGGGAGGTGTTTGCGGGAACCCCGATGCTGCGATCCAAGCGTCGCGGTCTCCTGAGGAATGTCTGCGTGGCCCTGGGCAATGTGGGGGATGAGACGGCGTTGCCGGCGTTGCACCGTGCTGCGGAGGATCCCGAACCCCTGGTGGCGGAACATGCGCGATGGGCGATCGGGAGGATCCAGCAGCGGCTGTCCTCCACAGGGCTGGACGCGGAAGCCGCCTCGGGATGAGGCGGCCAGGGGGGGTGAACGGTCCGGTTCAGCCGGCCTTCGCGGTGTTGCTGGATTGCGAGGCCTGGACCTTGGCCTTCGCGATCTGGGACGGGGTGACCTTGACGAGGCGGAACTCCTTTGCGAGTTCATCGAGGAAGTTGGCGGTCACCCGGGTCAGGTGACGTTTCTCGCCATTCAACCACCAGACGAGGAGGGGCAGGGTGGTGAGAAGGCCCCAGACTCCCCAGTGGCCCACCGCTCCGATGATGACCACCTGGAGTCCGGCGGCGGACCAGAAGAGGGCGCGCCCGAGGAAGCTCCAGCGCGCCACGAGCCGGCACCGGATCATCTCACGGCGTCCGGGGTGCCATTCCCCCACGGTGGTCAGCTGGAGGCTGGCCCACCGGGAACCGTAGAGCTCGATGTCGTAGTCGCTCCATCCGGCATCGGGGCGGTTCGGCCAGCTCCTCTGGTCGAGACGCTCGAGGATCCTTCCGAGGAACCGCATCCGGTCCAGGCCCTGTTCACTCCAGTAGAGGAGTTGTCCGAGCTGATCCTCGTGACCCTCGAGGCTCAGGGAGTCGAGGGTCTCGCGGTCGGACAGGGTCCGTTGCTGTCCTGAGAGCTGTCCCTGGTGCCGGGCCCATCCGCGCACGATGGGCTGGAGGAAGAAGAGCAGGGCGACGAGGGGTCGCGACCACCACCGGAGCTGTCCCGCGGGGAGCTCGGCCTGGACGGCGGCGAGGCTGCACACCGCGATCGAGAAGAGGGCGCTGGCGGCGCCGAAGGCCCGGAGGGTGGGGACGACCGAGCCGAGGACCAAGAGGGGCAGGGTCACGAGCACATGGAACTCGAGGGTCGTCGCCAGGATCGCCCCTAGGCTCGGGCGCTCGGTGTAGATGCTCTGGAAGAAGGCGCTGCCGAAGAGGCCGTGGTAGATGATGGGGGCCCGGGTCTGGAGCCCAAACTTTGCGTTGGAATAGATGCGTCCGTGCCAGATGGAACCGCCGAACCGGTTGAAGTTCTCCGGATGCCGCCGTTCGAGAAGGGCCTCGGCCTCGCCGTAGCCGGCCTGCTGCTTCAGGTAGGCCCGGACCGTGTTCCGCCGATAGTGCCAGACAAAGCCGGCGGGGCTGAACCCGATCCGGTAGCCGCGCTGCTGGAGCCGCCAGCAGATGTCGACGTCATCCCCGGCGCGGCGGTAGATCGGGTCGAAGCCCCCGATGCTGTCGAGCGCCCACTTGTAGAACGCCATGTTGCAGCCCGGGATGTGCTCGGCGATGCGGTCGTTGAGCATCACGTGGGCGGGACCGCCGGGTGAGACGAGCACGCAGGCGGCCGTTGCCGCGGAGTCGGGGGGCAGGAAGTTGTGGCCGCCGATCCCGGCGAAGGGGGAATTGATCAGGTCGCCGACCAGATAGTGGAGCCAGTCCTCGTCGGCCCGGCAGTCGGAGTCGGTGAAGGCGATGATCTCCCCGGTGGCCGCGGTGATCCCGGTGTTGCGGGCGATGCCGAGGCCCTGGTTCATCGCGTGACGGAAATACCTCACGGAGGGGTATTCGGCGGCGATCGACTGCGTGGCGTCGGTCGAGCCGTCATCCACCAGGATCACCTCGTAGTCGGGATAGCGGAGCCGCTCGAGGGAGTGGAGGCACGATCGGAGGGTGGCGGCGCCGTTGTAGCTGGCGATGACGACGGAGACCCGGGGCGTCCTGGGGAGGGGGAATCGGGGCGCGGAATGGAACTGGTGGCGGACGACCTCGAAGGCGGGTTTGGGCGAGCGGTCCTTGCGGACGAGTCCGAACGTCCAGTCGGTCACCGGTTCGTTGTTCTTGTACCACTCGTCCGTGAAGGCGAAGCAGAAGGCCCCGGCGCAGCCGCCGCGGAACGCCGACTCGATCTGCCACCCGAGGATCTCCGCCTGGCTCTGCTCGCCCTCCCGAAGCGAGTCGATGCCGAATTCCCCGATCACGAGCGGCCGGGCGTCGGCCAGCATCTGGAGCCTCGCCAGGTAGTTCTCGAATGGGCGTTGCTGGTGCAGGTAGACGTTCCAGCAATCGAAGTCCCCGAGCCGGGGTCGCAGGAACTCCGTCGTCGGGAAGTTCCCGAACGTGCACAGGAGGCCGGGGTCCACGGCCTTGGCCTGCGCGATGAGGGCATCCACGAAGTCGGACACGGCCCGGGCCCCGCTCCAGCGGACGATGTCGGCCGGGATCTCGTTGACCACCGAGAGCGCGAACACCGCGGGGTGCCCGGAGCAGCGTTCCGCGGCCTCCCGGACGGCCCGAAGGCCCGCCTCCCGGGCCTCCGCGTCGTCGAGGAAACAGAGGTGCTTGTTCCAGGGGACATCCACGAAGACCCGGATCCCCTGCTCGAGGGCGAGGTTCAGGAACCATCGGGGCGGTACGTGGTAGACCCGGAGGACGTTGGCGCCGAGTTCCCGGACCTGGTGCAGGTCCCGCACGACCTGGTCGCGTGGGGGCAGGGGTTCGCCTTCGGGTCCCATGGCGAACGGCCCGTAGGTGACCCCCTTCGCGGTGAACTTGGAGTCCCCGATCCGGAAGAACTTGCCCTCGACCCGGACCCGCACCCCTTCCATCGAGAGGAGGTCCGGCGGACGGACGTCTGAGGGGGTGGGGAATGCGGCCATGTCGGGGTCTCGTAACCGCGGAGTCTGACCCCGGGATTCAGCATGGGAAACGACCCGGAGGGAAACGGAAAACCGATCCGGATCCACCGCAGAGCTCCCGTCAGACGTCGCCGCCGTCCGGACGTGTAGGGACGACGGGACCCGATCGCGGGAGAACGGATTCAGATCAGACAGCATGGGTCTCTCTTGGTGGATGGCGATGAGGGGTCCGCCGGCGTCTCCTCCGGCGGACCCCAGCCCCTGACTCCAACCCACTATCGACAGGGGCGAAAGGCATGGATGTGGTGCGGTCGAGGGCCTCGCGGGCCCGGGATCCATTGCGGTCCGACGAACAGCGCTGCCGGCGTTGGCGGCGGCATCCTTGGCACCGCCGTCACGCCGGGCAGGACCACGAATGGCGGTGGCACGACGAGGACCGGTGCGGCCACGGTGACGGGGACGAGCGGCTGGACCGCGGGGGGAGGGCAGGCGGGTCCCGGGGACCCCATGCGGAATCCCCAACCGATCCCCGGTCCGGCGCCGCCGACCTGGAGGTTCCAGGAGAACGGCCCCGCCTCGGCAAGGGGCATGGCGGTAGACGTCAGGAGGAGCCCCAGGACTGTGGACTTGAGAGTCATCAGGTGACGGATGTTGTCGCCGGGTTCGACTGGTCCGGGTCCGACCTATTCAGGGACGGCGTTCGTGGGACGGGTTCCCGTTATTCAAAGGATCTGGGTGGGTGGCTGCACCCCGACTGCACTCCGACTTGGCCTCGGTGGGTCCAGCCGCTAACAGTTGGGGACCGATGAGTTCCGAAGGGCAGCATCCGAAGCCAGTGGACGCCCGGGCGAAGCGGCGTCGCATCCCGCGATCGTTCCGTGAGCTCACCCCGAGCAACCACTTCGACCCCCGGACCTTTTTTCGCGAGATGGTCTGGAAGGCCCTCATGACGCCCCAGGGTGGATCGGTGAAGGTCCCCCGTTTCCCGCACCTGCAGGATGGCCAGCTGGCGCTGACCTGGATCGGCCATGCCTCGTTCCTCCTCCAGTTCTCGGACCTGAACGTCATCATCGATCCCAACTTCGCGAACTGGCTCTTCCTCCTGAAGCGCCTCAAGCGTCCGGGCCTGCGGGCCCAGGACCTGCCTCCGATCGACGTCGTCCTCCTGACCCACGCGCATTTCGACCACTTCCACAAGCCGTCGATCCGCAAGCTCCCGCCGTCGGCCAAGATCGCGGTGCTGCCGTGGGGGTGTGGGTCCCTGGCCCGTTCCCTGGGATTCGAGCGGATCATCGAGCTGAAGTGGTGGGAGAGTTTTGGTCGGGGCGACTGGAAGGTGACGCTGGTGCCGGCGAAGCATTGGGGTGCGCGGACCCTCAAGGATGAGCATCGCGGCTGGGGTGGCTTCCTGATCGAGCATCAGGGCCGAAGGGTCTACCATGCCGGGGACTCGGCCTATTTCGAGGGGTTCGAGGAGATCGGACAGCGGATGCGTCCGGAACTGGCCCTGCTGCCGATCGGCGCGTACCACCCGGAGTCGTTCCGGCGCGTGCACATGGGGCCGGACGAGGCGGTGCGTGCGTTCCAGGATCTGCGGGCGGATTGGCTGGTGCCGATGCATTTCGGGACGTTCAAACTCAGCTTCGAGGACATGGATGAGCCGGAACGCTGGCTTCGGGAGGTGGCAGGTGAGAAGCGCCTGCACCGCCATCTCCGGGTCCTCGAGGAGGGCGTGCCCGAGAGGTTCTGACGGCCATGCCTCGGACTTTTTTGATTCAGGTTTTGCGAAACCAATGCACCAGCTCCAGCGTCTCCGGAGTGGGGTGATGAGGTCCATCTTGGGTAGATATCATCGTTGGCTGCCGTCGATCGGGTTGGGTGTGTTGCTGCT
>JBDLQQ010000014.1:0-3340 GCA_039800465.1 Verrucomicrobiota bacterium | reverse complement strand
AGGTCCCAGGAAATTGAACAGGGTCCGCTGCCCCCGCTCGGCACAGAGGCGTCGGGCGGGCCCGATGTGCTTGAAGGTTGGATGGAACAGCGGGGCGAATAGGAACGCGAAGCCGTGTCGCTCGAGCGACTCCGCAGCCCGTTCCGGGGGCAGCTCAATCGGAATCCCAAGAGCCTGCAGCACGTCCGCGCTTCCGGACTGCGAGGTGATCGCCCGGTTCCCGTGCTTCGCGACGACGCATCCCGCAGCCGCACACACCAGGGCCACCGTAGTGGAGATGTTGAAGGTGTTCAAGCGATCCCCACCGGTGCCGCAGACATCGAGGATCTCCCCCTGACGGAGGGTGTCGCTGACGGGAACCGGTATGGAAAGGGCCCGCAACTCGCGGGCGAAGCCGGCCAGTTCCGCGGTCGTCTCCCCCTTCGTTGCCAGCGCTGTCAGGAAGGCGGCCTTGGACTCGACATCCTGGGCTGGATCCACGAGCGCCCTCACCGCTGCGGCGATCGACGAGGCGTCGAGATCTTGGGACTTGTGCAGTTGGGCTGTCAGGTCGGCCAGCATGACCCAAGGGTGTCGCAGACGCCCCCCGGTCGGGAATCCGATAATGGACCTCGAGGGGTAAGATCCAGTCAGCCACCCCCGTTGTGTGGGCGCGGAGTGCAGCAGACCCAGGCCCGGTCCACGTCCCAACCCACGGAAACAACCCGGGCCTCCTGTCGCCTCTGACGTTTACAACTATGAATCAAAGAACTTGTCGATTCGGCGTGCTGCTGACGGCGGTGATGGCCTGGGGGGTTGGCCTGATGGCGGCTCCCGTGATCGTCGTCGCCCCGCGGAACCAGGCGGTGCTCCTGGGCGATGCGGTGACCCTCCAGGTGGAGGCCACAGGGGTTCCGCCGCTGACCTACCGATGGATCCGTGACGGAGATGAACTGGAATCCGCCACGCAGGCGAAACTCTCCCTGGCCTCTGTGACCCTCAAGGAGCTGGGTGACTATGTCGTGGTCGTCCGGGACGCCACGGGCGAGACCGTCAGTCGTCCGGCCTCGATCCTCCTGGCGCGATGGACGGAGCTGGCGGTGTTCGACAGCAGCATCTCCCTGAAGAGTGCCTCCAATGGTGACTCCTGGGTGGAGGTGTTTGCGGATCGGATGGGACTGAACAAGGCGGGTCAGGTCCTGAACTACTCCGCATCCGGATCCCATGGGCCAGATGTCCGGAATCAGATCACGGACTATCTCAAGAGCCACACCCCAGGCGCGAACAGTCTGCTCGCTCCATGGTGGGCGGGCATGACCGCAGAACTGGCGTTGAACCGCGCCCCGGTGGAGACGGCCGTGTCCAATTACGTCGCGAACCTGACACTCCTGCTCGATGCCGGCGCTAGGTCCTTCATCCTCCCCACATTACCCCCGCTCCATCTCGTGCCGGGCCTCAGCAACGATTACACGCGGAACCTCGACTATGCGGACATCAACAACCGGATGGAGCATGAGATCGACACCCTCCGGACGAAGTACGATCTGACAGTCCACCGCTACGACCACGCCCACCTCCTCGAACACATCCACGCCAACCCGGGTGCGTATGGGTTCACGAACCTCGTGGATGCGGCGAACCTGAAGTGTCCCCCCGGTGATCCGGAGCAGTTCCTGTGGTGGGATGGGGTCAATCCGACGGCGGCGTTCCACCGCCTGATTGCTCGCATGACCCATGAGACGATCACCCCGGTGCTGAAGCTGGATTTGCCCCTGGAGGATGGTACCCGGGTGGTCACCACGGTGCTCAATTGGCATGGCGGTTCCCCACCGTTCCGGGTCCAGACGACCCTCGATCTGATGCGGGTGCCGTGGCATGGGGGTGAGGAGACCATGGATCGGCATGCTCCCATGCTGCTGATGGGGGATCCGGTGTTCTTCCGGATCCAGCAGCTGGGACAGTAGCCATGGCGGAATCGGTGACAGGGATCTGCCGGGATCAGGTGCTGAGCGCTGAGGGTTCAGGCCGGCTGCTGACGATGTATCCTGCGACATCATCAGCCCGTGCTTGAACCTTCAGCCCTCCGCGGGACGTCTCCGGGTTGGCGGCGACGGGAGTCGGGTCTAGGGTCCGCTCATGGCCAATGTGTCCTGGGAGGAACAGTTTCGAGGAGTCTATGACCGAGGCATCGTCGCGTGGAAGGAGGGCAGGAGAGCTCCCCAGACGATGTTCTCCAGGGAAGATGCCGCGTTTCTGGAAGGGATCGGGTGCTCGGCCCAGGAACTCTTCGACTTCGTGGACGATCTCCAACGCTACGGGGAACCCGATTACCCGACGGTGCTGGCGATCCAGACGGTCTGCCGTGACCACTTCCTGAACGTGCTGAACGGGCGTCGGTCGGGACGCACGGCGTTGATGTCGGATCTCCCCGCCAAGACGGAAGCCGTGGACGGCATCCCCTGGCTGCCCCGCCTGATCGTGAAGGCGCGGTTGAAGCTCCGGTGCGAGATGCCCTCCGACCTGATGTTTGGCTGCGGTGGCGACCGGGCCTTCTTCGGTCAGGTCACACTGACTCCGGCGGCGTTCCTGGGCGTGGTCCGCGAATCCGGCTCGGACGACCGGAGGATCATCGATGCGGTCAAGAAGGCTTGGAAGCAGTGAGCCCCAGAGCTGTTATCCATCCTTCTGTCGGTGGGTGCCCTGAACTGCCGGATCAGGCGAGGCCCGCCTCGTCCCTGCGGCCTTGGGCGTAGGCCTCGAAGACCCGACGGATCTCATCGCGCACCCGCCGGAACTCAGCCAGGCGCTCCTCCTCCGTGCCCACCGCGTGGGCCGGGTCATCGAACGGCCAGTGGTGGCGGTTCACCTGACCCGGGTAGCGCGGGCAGACCTGGTCGGCGTTCCCGCAGACCGTGATCACCGTCTCCACGTTCTGCCCCAGGAACTCGTCCATGTGCTTGGAGGTGTGCCCTGAGATGTCGATGCCGATCTCGGAAAGGACCTGGATGGACATGGGGTGGACATAGCCGCTGGGCTTGCTGCCCGCGCTCGCGACACGGAAATGGCCGCCGGAGGCGGTGCGGAGGATGCCCTCGGCCATGTGGCTCCGGCAGGAATTGCCGGTGCAGAGGACAAGGACGAGCGGACGGTCGGTGGTCGAAGTCATGGAGGGAGGATCGATCGGAAGGTGGGTTCTTTAGGCGCGCGGTGCCGGCTTTCGGAACCCAATCGCGGCCGTGGGTGCGGGCTTCGGCAGACATCGGTCCTGGGCGAGGCAGTCGGTGTGACGGTGATCGAGCTGCAGGGTGAGGTGGTCGCTCTCCGCCTGGATCGATTTCAGCGGCATCTGGGTCACGAAGCC
>JBDLQQ010000013.1:0-21384 GCA_039800465.1 Verrucomicrobiota bacterium | reverse complement strand
CGGGCGCGGCTTCGGTGGCTTTGGGGGACGCGGTGGTGGTCCCGGTGGCCCCGGTGGCCCCGGTGGTCCCGGTGGGGGCCAAGGCGGCCAAGGTGGTCGCGGGGGATGGGGTGGCCAGCCCAGTCCAGAGGCCGAAGCCCTCCAGCGCTCCCTCGATGGTGGCGCCTCCGCCGACGACGTGAAGGCCAAGCTCGCCGCCTATCGTGCCTCCCAGAAGCAGAAGGAGGCCGCACTGGAGAAGGCGCAGGACGATCTCCGTCAGGTCCTCTCCGTGAAACAGGAGGCCACGGCCGTCCTGATGGGACTCCTCAAGTAGCCCCGGATCCACGACGCGAACCCAGGGGCTGGGCCAGGACCCTCCCCTGGGTTGTCGCTTCCCAGAGAGCCTCCCACCCCAGGACCGCACCCGACCATGCCCGTCACCGAACCACTGCCGACCGATTCGCCACTCCACCCGCTCGTGGCCGAACGGCAGTTGTCGATGACCGATGCCGTCGCCTTCCACCGCCAACGCCACGGCGGCAACGGCCACGGCAACCCCGCACCCGCCAGCGAGGCCGAGGTGCTCCAGTGGCTCGCCCGGGAATACGACGTCCCGTTCGACGCGCTCGACACCCTCGAGGCCGACCGGCAGGTCCTCTCCCTCTTCCCCGCCCGCATCCTCCTGAAGGAGGAACTCCTCCCGTTGCGGAGGGCGGGCTCCCAGGTCCAGATCGCCACCTGCCGCCTGTTCTCCACCCGGGGGCTCGACACACTCCGGACGCTGTCGGGACTCGACCTCCAGCCGGTCCTCACCCCCCGGGAGGCGATCCTGCGGGAGATGAAGAAGAACCTCGGCGTCGGCGCCGACACCATCGGGACGCTCGACGAGGACAAGAGCCTGCAGGTCCTCGACGAGATGGCCGAGGACAACCAGCTCGAGTCCGGTCAGGAGGACGAGGCCTCCATCATCCGCTTCGTCAACCAGGTGCTCAAGGACGCCATCGATCTCCGGGCCTCCGACATCCACCTGGAACCCTTCGAGGACGAGTTCCGCATCCGCTACCGCATCGACGGCGACCTCCAGGAGATCCCCGTCCCCCCCTCCCTCAAGCGCTTCCAGCCCGCGATCGTGTCGCGGGTCAAGATCCTCAGCCACCTCAACATCGCCGAGAAACGCCTCCCGCAGGACGGCCGCATCAAGGTCCGGATCGAGGACGCCGAGGTCGACATCCGCGTCTCGATCATCCCGATGCTCCATGGCGAGGCCGTCGTGATGCGTCTGCTCCGCCAGAACTCCACCCTGCGGAAGCTGTCCGAGATCGGCCTGGGTCCCCACCAGCTGGCGTCCTTCCGACGCGTCCTCGGCCTGCCCCACGGGATCATCCTGGTGACCGGCCCCACCGGCAGCGGCAAGACTTCCACCCTCTACACCGCCCTCAATGAGATCAACGACACGGTCCGGAAGATCATCACGATCGAGGACCCCGTCGAATACCAGCTCAAGGGCGTCAACCAGATCCAGGTCTCCGAGAAGTCCGGCCTCACCTTCGCCCGGGGCCTCCGCTCCGTGCTGCGGCACGACCCCGACGTCGTGCTGATCGGTGAGATCCGCGACCGGGAGACGGCCCAGATCGCAGTGCAGGCCTCCCTCACCGGCCACCTCGTCTTCTCGACCCTGCACACCAACGACGCACCGGGATCCGTGACCCGTCTGGTCGACATGGGGGTCGAACCCTATCTCGTGGCCTCCTCCCTGGAGGCCGTCCTCGCGCAGCGCCTGGTCCGCGTGCTCTGTCCCCACTGCGCGGAACCCGACATCTCGAGCCACGCCGAGGCCTTCCGCCGGAAGATGGGCATCGGGTCCGAAGCCCCCCTCCGCCGCGCCGTGGGCTGCAGGGAATGCCGGGGCACCGGATTCTTCGGACGCCATGCGCTGTTCGAGTGGATGGATGTCGATGAGGCCATGCGGACCCTCATCCTGGACCGGGCCTCGACCGACCAGATCCGCAACGCCGCCCGGGCCGCCGGCATGCAGACCCTTGCCGAGGACGGCTGGCGCCTGGTCGCCCAGGGGCTCACCACCGTCGAGGAGATCCTGAGCGTCACGACCGACAAGGAGTCGACACCTGCATCCCCGGCCGAGACCCCGGAGGCCGCCACAACCGCTGCTGAGTCCGAGGCCACGCCGACCGCCTGAACGTCGCCATGCCGACCTTCCACTATCGGGCCCTGCAACCGGACGGTGTCCTCACCCGGGGTGAGATCGAGGCCTCCGGACGCCCCGAGGCGCTCAAGCAGATCGAGCTTCGGGGACTGCGCCCCGTGAACCTCACCGAGTCGGGCGGCGGGACCCGGAAAGCCGCCGAGGGCGCGGCCTCGAAGGGGTTCCGCCTGTCCCTCGGACCCGAGCGGGTCACCGCCGCCGACCTCGAGAACTTCACCCGTCTCCTCTCCAGCCTGCTGGCCGCGGGTGTCCCGCTCAGCCGCGCGCTGCTGATCCTGGGCAAGGAGGCCTCCACCCCGATCGCCGCCGCCCAGTGGCGCGAGGTCCATGGTCTGGTGGTCGACGGCATGTCGCTCGCCCAGGCCATGGCCCGGTCGCCCGACACCTTCCCGAAGGTCTACACCGCCATGGTCGAGGCCGGTGAGGCGGGCGGATTCCTCGACGTCGTCCTGGCCCAGATCGCCGACTTCCAGTCCCGGGACAAGGAGCTCAAGTCCAAGGTGGCCACGGCCATGATCTACCCGTGCGTCCTCCTCGGACTCGCCGTCGTCGTGCTGGCTGTCCTCCTCGTCTTCTTCATCCCGAAGTTCCAGAAGATGTTCAACAGCGTGCAGGGATCCCTGCCGCTGCTCACCCAGGTGATCGTCGCGGCCAGCCAGATCCTCCGCTCCTACGGACTCGTGGTGCTCGCCGGCGGGGTGGGCGGCGTGCTCATGACGCGGAACTGGCTGACCTCGGCGGAAGGGCGTCGCGTCTGGGAGGGCTGGACCCTCAGGGCCCCCGTCGTCGGCCCCCTCAGCGCCCGCTTCGCCATGGCCCGGTTCTGCCGCATGCTCGGCACCCTCATCGGCGCCGGTGTCCCCCTCATCCAGGCCCTCAACGTCGCCCGACGCTCCCTCGGGAACCAGATCCTCTCCGACGCCATCACCCAGTCCATCACCGAGGTCCAACAGGGGGGACGCCTCGGACAGAGCCTCTCCCGATGCCCCATGCTCTTCAGTGGCCCGGTCATGGAGATGATCTCCGTCGCCGAGGAGAGCGGACGCCTCGACGGCGAACTCGTCCGCATCGCCAACGTGACCGAGTCGGAGCTGGACCGTCAGCTCAAGACCGCGGTCGCCCTTGCCGAACCGCTCATGCTGTTCCTCATTGCCGGATTCATCGGGATCATCTTCATCGGCATGCTCCTCCCGGTGTTCTCGCTCCAGGACTACATCAAGTGACCCCTCTCATCGCATGAACAGAAACCGTACCTCCTCCCTCCGAACGCACCGGAGCGCCCGTCGTGGGGCCTTCACCCTCGTCGAGATGCTCCTGGTGATCACGATCATCGGCATCCTCGCAGCCCTCGTGGTCCCGAAGATGATGGGCCGCAGCGAGCAGGCCCGCGAGGCCGCCGCCCGGGCCGACCTGGCGGCGATCAAGACCGCCCTCGACACCTACGAGATCGACAACGGCTCCTATCCCAAGTCCCTGCAGGACCTCATCGAGGCGCCACGCAACGCCCGGTCGTGGAAGGGACCCTACCTCGACCGCCTGCCGCAGGATCCCTGGGCCAATCCGTACGTCTACAGCCAGCCCGCGCGCCGCAGCAAGGCGGGCTACGACCTGTCCTCCGTGGGGCCGGACGGCAAGGAGGGATCCGAGGATGATTTCGGGAACTGGACCCAGAACTGAGCCGCGGGCGGAGCGCCGGGACGGGTTCACGCTGCTCGAGCTCATCCTCGTGCTGGCCCTGCTCGCCATCGCCGTCTCGATCGTCACCCCGCGCCTTTCAGGCTTCGCCAGCGGCCGGGCGTTCGACTCCGAGACCCGACGCCTCCTCGCCCTGACCCACGCCGCCCGCTCCCGGGCCATTTCGGAGGGACGTCCCATCGTGCTCTGGATCGACACCACCGCGGGCACCTATGGACTCCGCCAGGACGGACCCGTGGCCAACGTGGACACCAACGCCCTCGAGTTCACCCTCGCCCCGGGAATCGCGGTCGCATTCGACACCCCCGAGGCCCTCGTCGGCCAGACCACGACCAGCCGGCGCCCACAGGTCCCCCCACTCCCCAATGCCGTGTCCGTTGGCCCCCTCCAGATCCTGCCCGGGATCCGCATGATGCCGGACGGGTCGGTCGACGAATCCAGCCCCCAGTCGATCCGGATCACGAACACCGACGGCACCGCGCTGTGGCTCGTCCAGGGCTCCGACCGGAGACACTATGAACTGCGTCCGGCCAATCTCTGAGACCCGTCGCATCCGGGATGGCTTCACGCTGGCCGAGACGCTCGCGGCACTGCTGTTCCTCGCCATCGTGATCCCCACCGTGGTCGAGGCGCTGCACCTGGCGGGTCGCGCCGGTGCCATGGCCGAACGCCGGGCCGTCGCGGCGCGTATCGCCGAGCGGGTGCTCAACGAATCGATCGTCTTCACCAACCAGGTGTCGGGCAACCGGTCCGGCGTCGTCAGCGAGGGGAACCACGACTATTCCTGGACCGTCACCCGGCAGAACTGGCTCACCACCCCCCTGCCCCTCCTCACCGCCGAGGTGCAGTTCACCATCCAGGGCCAGCCGTCATCGGTGCAGCTGAGCACCGTCGGCACCCAGAGCCCATGACCTGCCCCCCTTCCCGCATCGGGGCGCGCCGCCCCTCGTCGCCAGCCCTGGGGGCCTTCACGCTCCTTGAACTGCTGCTGTCGATCGGGGCCGCGGCACTCATCCTCCTGGCGGTACAGTCGACCCTCTTCACCACGCTGCGCCTCCAGGACCGCATGACCGGGGCGCTCGAGGCGGCCGTGCCCCTCGAAATGGCGTTCGACGTCCTGCGCCGCGACCTGCAATGCGTCGTCCCCCCGAAGGTCTCTGGGATCCTGTCGGGTGGATTCCGCTCCGGGAACATCCTGAGCACGGGCATCAGCCAACCCGTGTCGCTCGAGCTGAATACCAGCACAGGGACGCTCCTCGCCGCCGAGCCATGGGCGGACATCCAGCGGGTCACCTACAGCCTCAAGCCGTCGACCGACGGCACCGGCGGCCAGAACCTCTACCGGGGCGTCTGCCGGAACCTCCTCGCCAGCTCGACCCCCGACATCGAGGACCAGCTGCTCCTCCGGAACGTCCGGCGACTCGACATCCAGAGCTACGACGGCCTGGCGTGGTATCCCATCTGGGACACGACCGACACGTCCTCGGTGCGCACCAATCTCCCGGTCGCGGTCCGGGTGCGGGTCTACCGCGAGACGGATGACGAGGATGCGCCGGCCGAGCTGCTGGTGCCGATCGGCACCCAGAGTCGGACCAATTCGACAACCACCGTGGGCGGATGACCTACACCCCTCCAGCCCCGGGCATTCCCCGGAGACGTCAGCGGCCCATCGATGCCTCGGTGCTGATCGTGGTCCTGTGGGTGACGGTCGCCATCCTGTCGGTGACCCTGTACTTCGCCGACTCGATGGGCCTGGAGATCCGGGCGACTGCGAACCGGGTCTCCGGCATGGCCGCCCAGCAGGCGGCCGAGGGGGCGGTGCGCTATGTGAGCTGGACCCTCTGGAATTCGGTCTCGAACGGCATCCTGATGACCAACGCGCAGTTCCAGTGCGAGGGCGTCCCCGTGGGAGATGCCCGGTTCTGGCTGATCGGACGCAACCCCGACGAACCCCAGCGCACCGACCCCTGGTTCGGGTTGGTCGACGAGGCCTCCAAGCTCAACCTCAACGTCGCCAACTCCAACGCCCTCGCCTCGCTTCCCGGCATGGGCTCCGAGCTCGCCTCTGCGATCATCGACTGGCGCAGCACCAACAGCGACCTGTCCCTGCCCTATGCCACCTATGGATACACGGCGAAACACGGGCCGTTCGAGACGGTCGAGGAACTCCGCCTCGTGCAGGGTCTGACCCTGCTGGAACTCTATGGGGAGGACCCGAACCTCAACGGGGTGCTGGATCTCGACGAGAACCGGTTCTCGTCCTCGGTCCAGGCCGCGCCCGGACTCCTCCAGACCACCACCGTCTTCACGCGGGAGCCGAACTTCCATGCCGACGGCACCACGCTGACCAACGTCAACACCCGGGCTGAGATCCAGTCGCTGCTCGACACCACCCTGGGCACCACCCGGGGACGGCAGGTCCTGACCCAGCTGGGTTTCACCGGGAATGCCTCGCCCACGTTCCAGAGCCTCCTCGGCTTCTATGTCGCCAGCGGCCTGACGCCCGACGAGTTCGAGAAGATCGCCCCCGACCTCTGCACCTCCACCAACACCTACGTCTATGGCCGTGTGAACATCAACACGGCCAGCGTGGAGGTGCTGACCGCCCTGTTCCTCGGACTGGGACAGTCCGAGCAGACGGCGGCCGGCGCGGCCGAGACGCTTGTCGGCTACCGACGCCAGACGCCGAGCCGGCCGACCTCCATCGCCTGGCTGGTCAGCGCCCTCGGAAATTCAAATCCCATCGTAACCAGCCTTGCCCGCCGGGATCTTGTAACGACACGCAGTTTCCAATACTCGGGCGACATCGTAGCCCTCGGCCCGAACGGCCGCGGATACCACCGGGTGAGGCTCGTGTTGGATCTCAGCGATGGATTTCCACAGGTCATCTTCCGCCAGGACCTCAGCCGGCTCGGCTGGGCGCTGGGAACCCGCACCCGGGACCTGATCGCCGCCGGCACGCTCCCATGATCGACACCCAGAAACTCATCCAGCGACTCCGACGTCCCCCGTCGTCGGTCCTCGCCCTGTCGATGGAGGGCCGCCATGTCGCCGCAGCGGTGCTGCGTCAGGCCCAGGGCGGGGTCGAGGTCGTCACGCGACACGTCGGGACCTTGCCGGAGGGGGTCGACCTCGCCGATCCCACCGCGCTTGGGAAGGCCCTCCGGGCCCATCTCGAGGGCGCCTCGATCCGTGAACGTGCCTGTGTCTGGGTCCTGCCCTGCTCGGAGGTGCTGACCACCCAGACCCTGGTCCCGGCCATCGACGAGGCGGATGTCGACAGCCTCCTGCAGCTCGAGGCCGAGAAGGGATTCCATGGGGATGTCTCCGCCAGCCGGGTGGCCGACTCCCGATGCCGCCTCGCAGACGGCCAACGCTGGGTGACCCTCGCCACCATCTCCCCGGGACGTCATGACCTCCTGCGGGGCGTGATGGAGGCGGCCCGGTTGAAGTGCCTCGGACTCTCTCCGGCGATCACCGAGCTGGTGTCGGCCCCGTCGGCCAGCACCCCGGGCGGCATCGACCTCGCCCTGTCCCCCGAGACCGGCAGTGTCCATCTGCAGGTGACGATCGACGGCGGCATCGCGGCGCTGCGTTCCCTCGACCGCGCCATCGACGCCACCGTCGTCCCCGCCACGGTCCGTCCGGAACCCGTGGCCCGGGAGATCCGGATCACCCTCGGCCAACTCCCCGAGGCCCTGGCCGGATCCATCCGAACCCTGCGCATCCACGGTCCTGCGTCCGCCGCACAGGCCGTCGCCACCGTCCTCGCCACCCGGTTCGCCGACAGCGGCATCACCGTCGAGGCCATCCCCTCCCCCCAGGAATCCCCGGTCGGTCTCGAGGCGGCCATCCAGGCGGGTCGACGTCTCCTCGGGGGCCGTCCCTCCGCGCTCGAGTTCCTGCCCCCGACCCCCTCGGCCCTGGAACAGTTCCTGAACCGGCACACCGAGGGACGCCTCCGTCTCACCTGGAGCCTGGGCACAGCCGCCGCCGCCCTCGTGGCCCTCTTCTTCGTGGTCCAACAGGTCCAGCTCGCGCTGCTGGAATCCCGGTGGTCCGGGATGTCCGCCAAGGTCCGTCGACTGGAGACGCTCCAGCAGAAGATCCGACAGTTCCGTCCCTGGGCCCCGGAATCGCCCCGCGCTCTCCA
This sequence comes from Verrucomicrobiota bacterium, assembly GCA_039800465.1. GTDB lineage: Bacteria > Verrucomicrobiota > Verrucomicrobiia > Limisphaerales > UBA9464 > UBA9464. Next base: position 13,330 of record JBDLQQ010000013.1, on the reverse strand, counting down.
GATCCTGGAGGGTCTGACCCAGGCGTTTCCCGAGTCCGGATCCGTGACGGCACGCTCGATCGAGATCCGTCAGTCGGGTGAGATCGTCTGCACCGGCACGGCGGCCGACAGCGCCTCGCTGCTGCGGATGCTCGAGAAGCTGCAGGCCCTGCCGGCGGTCAGCGCCCTGCACAGCGAGCAGATCCGCGGGAAGTCGCCGCTCCAGTTCCAGGTCAATTTCCGCTGGGAGGAGGCCGGACAGCCATGACCCCCGAACGCCGCCAACGCCTCCTCGTCGTCGCCACCGCCACCATCGCGGGCCTGTACATGGCGAACCTCATCCTGGTCGAACCCCTCTACAACTGGGGGGCCCGGCGCGCGCAGCAGATCGAGAAGCTCCGCAAGCAGGTCCGTTCCGGTGAGCAGCTCGTCGGACGTGCCGACCGCGTACAGGAGGTCTGGGATCGGATCCGGACCCATTCCCTGCCCGCGAACCCCTCCCAGGCCGAGCAGCAGCTGCTCAACACCCTCGACCAATGGGCGCGGGAGTCGGGGTCCGAGATCCTCGACCGCGTCCCCCAGTGGCGGGGCGATGAGGCCGACCACCAGACCCTCACCTGTCGCCTCGAGATCAATGGCTCGCTCGGGAGCCTCACCAAGTTCCTGCAGCGCCTCGAGTCCGGGTCGCTCGACCTCAAGGTGGACGCGATGCAGCTCACCACGCGCGACCCGTCCGCGCAGCAGATGACCCTGGGCCTCCAGCTCAACGCCCTGGTGCTCAGCTCGAACACCCCATGAAGCGCCCCGGCACTACCCAATGGCTCGTGATCGCGGCGGTTGTCGCCGGCGGACTGCTGTTCTGGGACCGGGGCAGCGGCTCCCACACGCCGGTCCGTCCCGTGGGAGGCACCCGGACGGCATCGGCCGGGAAGGGTTCCTCGACCAATGCCCCGACCTCGACGGCGGCCCCCAGCGACTTCCGGTCGCTCGCCACCTGGGTCTCGGAGCGCAACATCTTCGATCCATCCCGACAGCCCCGGATTCCGGGGGCCCCACCCCGCCCTCCGTCCCGACCCCGGACCGTTGAGGACCCGAGCTTCACGCTCGTCGGGGTCCTGAAGGCCCAGAAGGGTCCCATCGCGTTCTTCGACAGCGGCACGGCCGAGTACCGGAAGGCGATCCCCCTCAACGGCACCATCGCCGGGTACACGGTCATGGACATCACCCCGGCCCGGATCCGGCTCTCGATCAGCAACCAGCCGCCGCTGGAGCTGCGGGTGGGCTCCCGGATGCGTCAGGATGCCGACGCCGGGTGGCAGCTGGCCGAGGCCAGCAGTGTGGCTGCAACCAGCGGGTCGAGCAGCACCCCCTCCACGGGATCCGCGGGAGGCACGGCGGGGTCCACTGGCAACGCCGCCGAGGATGAGATCTTGAAACGTCTGATGAAGAAACGGGAACAGGAGTCGCAATGAACAACGGCAAGAACCCACTGTTGATGACCCTCGCCACGGCGGGATGCCTCATGCTCGCCCCGGCCCAGGACGCCGCCAAACCCGCGGAGGCCCCCGCCGCGACCGGCGAGGCCCCGAAGCCGGCCGAGGCCACATCCACCCCTCCCGCTGCCACACCGGCGATCGTCTCGACCCCGGCAGCCCCGGCAACCGCACCCGCCCTCACCGGGAACCCCGATGAGATCCTGCTGAACTTCAAGAACGCCCCGCTGGACCTCGTGCTCGAGCACCTCAGCGAGGCCGCCGGGTTCGTCATCGTCCTCGAGGCCCCGGCAAAGGGGACGGTCAGCGTCGTCAGCCACCGCCCGGTCAACCGCGACGAGGCTGTCGACCTCCTCAACTCGATCCTCGACAAGAACGGTCTCGCAGCGATCCGGGACGGACGGATCCTCACCATCGTCGATCGCGCCACCGCCAAGTCGAGGAACACGCCGGTCAAGGTCGGCAACGATCCCCGGATGATCCCGCGCAACGACGAGATCGTCACCCAGATCATCCCCCTCGTGTACGTCGAGGCCGAGGAGCTGGCGAAGGACCTCGGTGCCTTCATCTCGCCCAGTGCCACCTTCGTGGCGAACGCGGCCGGGAACTCGATCGTGATGACCGACACCCAGTCGAACATCCGCCACCTCGTCGAGATCATCAAAGCCATCGACTCCAGTGCCGAGGCTGGCACCGAGATCCGGGTCTTCCACCTCAAGCACGCCAATCCCAACGACGTGGCGACGGCCCTCTCCGGGGTCTTCCCCAGCTCGAGTGGCTCGGGTTCCGGTGGCGGCAACAACCAGGCGCCGATCCGTTTCGGCGGCGGGGGCTTTGGTGGGTTCGGCGGCTTCGGCGGTTTCGCGGGTGGGAACCGTGGCGGCGGGGGCGGCGGCGGCGGTGGAGGTGGGGGTGGGGCCCGCTCGGGAGGCAGCTCCGCCCAGAGCGACCGCATCCGCAAGGCCAGCCAGGTCCTCGCGGTGGCCGATCTCCGGACGTCCTCCGTGGTTGTGACCGCGTCGAAGGACCTGATGGGCCAGATCGGCGATGTCATCAAGGAACTCGACGTCCCGACCCTCCGTGACCAGCAGGTCTACGTCTTCAAGATGACCAATGCCGACCCGCAGCAGGCCGTCCAGGTGCTGCAGAACATGTTCCAGAGCCAGACGGCCAACCGGACCGGGATGCAGAACCAGCAGAACAGCGCGCTCATGCAGCGGCAGCTCAACAACAACAACACCATGGGCAGCTCTGCGACCGGCAACAGCAGCGGCTTCGGTGGCGGCAACAACACCGGCCGCACCGGCGGACAGCTCTTCTGAACCCCCACCCTCCCCCAGTCATGAAACGACACGTCTCACGCAAGGGTTCCCTCGTCGGCCTCGCCGCGCTCGTCCTCGGCCTCACCACGTCCGTCCACGCCCAGCAGCGACAGGGCGGCGGCGGCGGCGGGTTCGGGGGCGCCGGATTCGGTGGACAGTTCGGTGGCTTCGGCGGTGCCGGTGGGGGCAACAACTCCCGAACCGCCTCCGGCGCCTACAACTTCAACGGCTCCGTCGGCTCCGCCCTCATCTCGGTCGACCCCCAGACGCACAACATCGTCGTCATCACCGACGCCCAGACCAGCCTCCAGATCAGCAACGTCATCGCGAACCTCGACTCCCCCAAGCCACAGGTGCTGATCAATGTCGTGTTCATGGAGGTGACCCACACCGACGGGTTCGAGTTCGGCATCGAGGGCACCTACGTCAAGGGCGGCAACACCCCGAGCACCGCGGGCACCGTCTTCGGCCTCGCCGGGCTCAACACCGTGGTGACGAACTTCAACGGCCAGGGCCAGGCGGCCGGCACGGCACTCGCCCCGAACTCGACCGGCGGCGGATCGGGCGGCCTCTACCAGATCGCCGGCTCCAACTTCCAGGCCACGCTCCGGGCCCTCGCCACCGCCGGGAAGGCCAAGGTCCTGTCCCGGCCATCGGTCGTGGCGCGCGACGGCCAGCTGGCCCGGATCGTGGTCGGACAGAGTGTCCCGCTCCCGAACGGCGTCTCCTTCTACACCTCCGGTGGCAACACCATCCCGATCATCAACGTCAACTACACCGACGTCGGCATCATCATGAACGTCACCCCGTACATCGATGCCAACGGCAAGGTCGAGATGATCGTCCAGCCCCAGATCTCCTCGGTCTCCCAGACCCAGAGCCAATCCCTCTCCGCCCAGGTCAACGCCCCCTACATCAACGTCCGCTCGGCCGACACCGTCGTGGTCACGCCCGACGCCGAGACCGTGGTGATCGGTGGCCTCATCGCGGAGGACCAGACCAAGTCGGTCCGCAAGGTGCCCTGGCTCGGGGACATCCCGTGGATCGGCAACCTGTTCAAGACCACCTCCAAGACGGGCGCCAAGACCGAGCTCCTGATCTTCCTCACGCCGCGCATCATCCGCACGCCGGCCGACTTCGCTGCGATCACCGGACAGCAGACCGAGCGGGCCAAGGCCATCACCAACGCCGTCACGGAGAAGGAGTGGAACCAGTTCCTCGACAAGTTCCCCTCCGAGAACCTCCCGGCGAAGACGCAGTAGGAGCAGCCGGAGTGGCACCTTGAGGGGCGCCCCCGTGCCCTGTCCGCAGGCCACGGCCCACCCACCCTACGGGTGCCGAGTGAGGCCGCCTTCATTCCTCACCTCCCGGCTCTCAGCCACTCCAGGTCCTCGCGGGGAAGATTGCGGCCGGGTTCGGATCACAGCAGGTGACCCATGCGGTCCTTCTTCGTCTTGAGGTACTTCGCGTTGTGGGGATTCGGGCTCACACGGATCGGCAGCTGCTCGACGATCTCGAGACCGTGTCCCTGGAGGCCGACGACCTTCTTGGGGTTGTTCGTGAGCAACCGGATCTTGCTGACCCCGAGGTCGCAGAGCATCTGGGCCCCGACGCCGTAGTCGCGGAGGTCCATGGGAAACCCGAGCTTCAGGTTCGCCTCCACCGTGTCGAGCCCCTGCTCCTGGAGCCGGTAGGCATGGAGCTTGGCCGGAAGTCCAATGCCGCGACCCTCCTGGCGCATGTACAGGATGACCCCCGAACCCTCCTTGTCGATCCGCTCCATCGCGGCATGCAGCTGGGGTCCGCAGTCGCAACGGCGGGACCCGAAGACGTCGCCGGTGAGGCATTCGCTGTGGACCCGGACCAGCACGGGCTTCTTCCCGGAGACCTCGCCCTTCACCAGGGCCAGATGATGCTGGTCATCGATCCGGGAGCGGAAGAGGTGCAGGGCGAACTCGCCGTAGTCGGTGGGCATCCGGACGGTCTCGAGCCGCTCGACCAGCTTCTCGGTGCGGCGACGGAATCCGATGAGCTGCTCGATCGAACAGATCTTCAGCCGGTGGCGACGGGCGAATCGACGGAGCTCGGGCAGTCGCGCCATCGAGCCGTTGTCGTTCATGATCTCGCAGATCACCCCGACAGGCCGGCACCCGGCGAGGGTCACCAGGTCAACGGCCGCCTCCGTGTGGCCGCTGCGTTGTAGCACGCCTCCGGCCTTGGCCCGGAGCGGGAAGATGTGCCCGGGACGGACGAAATCGGACTCGCTGGCCCGGGGGTCCGCGAGGAGCTGGATGGTCCGCGACCGGTCCGCGGCGCTGATTCCCGTACTGATCCCGTTCGAGGCGTCGACGCTCACCTGGAAGTCGGTGCGGAAGGATTCGCGATTCCGCGCCACCATCTCCTCGATGCCGAGCTGACGGAGCCGATCCCCCGTGGTCGGGACGCAGATGAGACCCCGTCCGAACCGGGCCATGAAGTTGATCGCCGCCGGCGTGGCCTTCTCGGCCGCCATCACGAGGTCCCCCTCGTTCTCACGGTCCTCGTCGTCCACGACGATCACCATCCGTCCGCGCTTGAGGTCGGACAGCACCGCGGTGAGGTCGTCAAAAGGCGTTTTCTTCAAGGCCATCGAGTCTCAAAGCTTCCATCTTGAACACAAAGTGCAAAGTGAGGGACCGACCCGCCCCTCTTCCCCACACGCCTACGACACCCGCATCCAGAGGGTCTTGAGGTATCCGGGCTCCTCCCGGGACATCGGGAAGTCCGGGGGCTGCGGCTGGAACCGTTCCTGGAGCACGCGGCGTCCCGAGCGGTGGACCGCCCCGCGGACATCCTCGATGAACACCTCCGGACGCAACCGTGCCGCATTGGTCGAGGCGAGCAGGACGCCCTCCGGAGCCAGCAGCGGCAAGGCCAGCCCGACCAGACCCGCATAATCGGACTCTGCCCGGAAGTCCCCATGCTCCCGCGACCGGGAGAACGTGGGGGGATCCAGGATCACCACGGAGAAACGGCGGGGCTTCTTGGCCAGACGCTTCAGCCAGTCGAACACGTCCCCATAGATGAAGTCGTGGGCCGCAGGATCGATCCCGTTGAGCGAGAAGTTGCGCCGTCCCCAGTCGAGATACTTCCGCGAGAGGTCGAGGCTCGTCGTCCGGGCCCCGCCGAGGGCGGCACACACGCTGAACGCGCAGGTGTAGGCGAAGCAGTTCAGGACCTCGGGCTGCCCCCCCACCTCCCGGTGCAGCCCGAACCCTTCCGCCACATGGCCTCGCAGCAGGCGATGACGGTTGTCCCGCTGGTCGAGGAACAGCCCATACGAATAGCCCTCCTTGATGCTGAGTTCGAAGCGGACTCCGTTCTCGAGGACCTCGAACCGCTCCGGGGCCTCGACCCCGGACAGCAGCCGAGGCGACGCCTCCTCGGCCGCGAGTGATCGCACCTGGCGGGTCCAGCGCTTCCCGTAGACGCCCTTCATCCCGGACGACAAGACGTCCGCGATGGGGCAGTTCGTGGGATCCTCGGCAAGGACGAGCGCCCAGTCCCCCAGTCGCTCGATGGAGCATCCCGGGACCCCATCGGAAGCCCCATGTACCACCCGATGGGCGGTGGTCTCGTGCGGATCCACGAAGGCCTCGCGGAGCTGTCGTGAGGCGGGTGACGCGAAATCCGGCACAGCCTCGAAGACGATCTCGTCACCGGTGGCGGGGTGACGGATCTGGAGGCGGGCCGAGTGGAGGTGCAGTCGTCCCGCGGGAGTCCCTCCATACAAGACGTCCCCGAGGAGGGGTAGGCCCTCCCCGGCGGCGTGGACGCGGATCTGATGGGTCCGGCCCGTCACGGGTTCCGCCTCGAGCCAGGTCAGGGAACCCTCGCGTCGCACCACCCGGAACCGCGTCTCGGCCGGGTCTCCATGCTCCCCGGAACGGACGGCCGCATAGTGGTCCCCCACGCGCTCGAGACGATTCCGGACCACGAACGAGTCCTGGGACACCGGCCGGTCGGTGGCGCACACGTACCGCTTGTGGGCCTGGCGCCGGGCGAACTGCTCCGTGAGGGAACGATTTGCGACCGGCGTCTTCCCGAAGACCAGGATCCCGCTGGTCTCCTTGTCGAGCCGATGGACGATGGCGAGGGTGGCCCAGCGGGGCTCCCGATGCCGCAGCCAGTCGTAGATGCCCTCCCCGGCGAAGGGTGCCGGAGCGTGCGTGTTCCAACCCGGAGGCTTGTTGACCACGAGGAGGTGGTCGTCCTCGTGGATCACACAGGGCGGATGGGACGGCGCGTTGATCAGGGACACGGGCGGGAATGGAGGGAGGGTCTGGATCGGTCGGTCCCGTCGGACGACTCAGCCGGCCGAGCGCACGATCGCGTTCACGAGACCGTCGATCGTGTGGGGCTTGGCCTCGATGTCGGCCTTCAACCCCAGCTCCTTCAGGGCCTTGCTGGTCTCGGGTCCGATCGAGGCGAATCGGACTCCGGGATGCCGTCCGCGGAGCGCCTTCAGGGGGACCCGGGCATTGAAGTGCTCCACGGTGGAGGCGCTGGTGAAGGTGATCCAGTCGGCTCCCTCGGATTCCAGGGAGGCGACTGCCCCGTCGCGATCGGACGTCTCGGGCAGTGTCTGATAGCAGGCCACGTCGTCGACGATCCCCCCGAGGTCCTCGAGTTCCTGGACCAGTCCGGGGTTCGCCACCTGGGCGCGCAGGCAGAGGATGCGGAGGTTCTCGACGGTCTCCACGGCGGCGATGGCCTTGGCCACCTTCCGGGCGACGAACTCGTCGGGCATGGCATCCACCTTGATGTGGAACTCGGCGAGCTTCGCGGCGGTGGCCGGCCCCACGGCGGCGAACCGGATCATGCCGAGCGAGCGGATGTCGTCGAAGGCCTTGCGGAAATAGCCGAAGAAGGCGGAGACGCCGTTCGGACTCGTGAAGATGATCCAATTGTATTCCCCGAGGGCGCTCATGCTCTCGTGGAGGGGACCGAGCTGGTCGGGTGGGGCGATGCGGATCGTGGGGATTTCCATCACCTCGGCCCCGAGTGTCTGGAGCCTCGCCGAGAGCTGGCTGGCCTGCTCCCGGGTCCGGGTCACGACGATGCGGCGTCCCAGCAGCGGACGGGTCTCGAACCACGACAACTCCCTGCGGAGTCCGACCACGCCGCCCAGGACCACGACCGACGGCGAGCCGAGGCCCGCCTTGGAGGCGGTCGCCGCAATGTCGCCGAGGGTGCCCGTGACAGTCCGTTGCCGGGAGGTTGTGCCCCATTCGACCACCGCCGCCGGGGTCGAGGCCGTCGCACCGTGTTCCAGGAGTCGGCCGGTGATCTCCTCGAGGCGCTCCATGCCCATGAGGATCACCCGGGTTCCCTCGAGACGGGCCACCGTGGACCAGTCGATGCGCGACTCGGGACGGGTCGGATCCTCGTGTCCGGTGAACACGTGGAAGCTGGAGCAGTGGTCGCGATGGGTGATGGGGATCCCGGCGTAGGCGGGCGCGGCGATCACCGAGGACACGCCGGGGACGATCTCGAACGGGATGCCCTCCCGACGGAGCACCTCGGCCTCCTCGCCGCCGCGTCCGAACACGAAGGGATCGCCTCCCTTGAGCCGGACCACGATCCGGCCATCGCGGGCCTTGGCGACGAGCAGCCGGTTGATGTCGTCCTGCGGCATCGCGTGGTGGCCGGCGCGCTTGGCGACCGAGATGCACTCCGCGTCGGCCGGCACCCGCCGCAACAGGCCGGGATGGGCGAGGGCGTCGTGCACCACCACCTGGGCCTGGGCGAGCAGTTCGGCACCACGCAGGGTCAGGAGGCCGCCGTCACCGGGACCCGCACCGACCAGATAGACCATTCCGGAGGACTTCATGGGCCGGCGACGGTACCGATCAGCGGGTCGGAGCACAATCGGGCGCAGCCGATGCTTGTCCGCGAAATGGCCGCCGCTACATTCACCCACCACCCGATGTCCTCGGCCCAGAAAGCACTCAAGATGGTCACCTGTCCGCACTGCCATGCGAAGGTGTTCATCCCCGGATCAATGGCACCGCTGGAGCGGACGGCCTGCTCCAAGTGCCAGGGATCCATCATGATGCCGATGATCCTCCGGCAGTTCGAGCTGCGCTCGGAGATCGCCTCGGGCGGCATGGGGACCGTCTACCGGGCTTGGGACAACACCCTCGGCCGCGAGGTCGCGGTGAAGCTGATGAAGCAGGAGCTGGTCGACGACGAGGACGCCGTCAACGCCTTCGCCGCGGAGTCCCGGGCCTGCGCCCAGCTCAACCACACGAACATCATCCACATCTACACCTTCGACCAGGAGGGGGATCGTCGATACCTCGTCATGGAGCTGGCAGATGCGGGGAGTCTCGACGGCAAGATCGAGACCGAGCAGCGGGTGTCCGAACTCGAGGTTCTCGACATCGGCATCAAGGTCTCCAGCGCCCTCGCGACCGCCCTGAAGCACGGCCTGCTCCATCTCGACATCAAGCCGGGCAACATCCTGTTCAACAGCGATGGAGAACCGAAGCTGGTGGACTTCGGACTGGCCCGGAAGGCGGATGCCGACAAGGACTACTACGCTCCGGTCTTCGGCACCCCCTACTACATCGCCCCTGAGCGGGTGCAGCAGACCGGCGAGAGCTTCCTGAGCGACGAATATTCCCTCGCAGGCACCCTGTACCACGCGCTCGTGGGACGTGTCCCGTTCGAGGCCCCGTCGGTCGACGAGGTCGTCGCCGCGCAGATCCACACCCCGCTGACGCCGCCGAACCAGGTCGCTTCCGATATTTCCCAGCCGACGAGTGACGCGCTGGTCCGGGCGATGGCCAAGGACCCGAAGGAGCGCTTCGCGAGCTACGAGGAGTTCCGGATGGCCCTCGAGGCGGCTCGGAGCCAGTTGCTGATCCGGACGCTGACGGGCGCCGCTCCCGAGCCGGCACCCGAAGCCCCCCCTTCCGAAGGCCGCCGCTGGTGGCGCCGCTGAGCCCCTCATGAGAAACCCGATCATCGTCGCCCTCGACGTCCCCTCCGCCGACGTCGCCGTGGCCCTCGCCCAGCGGGTGGCCCCATTCGTCGGCGCCCTCAAGGTGGGCAAGGAACTCTTCGTCTCAGCGGGTCCCGACATCGTCCGCCGACTCCGCGACACCGGGGCGGCGGTGTTCCTCGACCTCAAGTTCCACGACATCCCGAACACGGTCGCCAAGGCGGTGTCGGCCGCCGTCCGCCTGGACGTCCAGATGCTGACCCTCCACTGCAGTGGTGCGAGTGCGATGGTCCGGGCAGCCGAGGAGGCGGCCCAGAAGACGGCCGCTGAATGCGGTCGACCCGCTCCCCTCGTGTTGGGGGTGACGGTCCTGACCAGCATGGATTCCGCGGCGCTGGCCGAACTCGGGGGCGAGACCGATCCCGCCCGGCAGGTCGAACGCCTCGCTCGACTGGGTGTGGGCGCCGGACTCCGGGGCCTGGTCTGCTCGCCGCTCGAACTCCCGATGCTCCGGAGGATCCTGCCTGCCGAGACCCAGCTGGTGACGCCGGGGATCCGGACGGGTTCGGAGGGAGCCGACGATCAGAAGCGCACCCTGAGCCCGGAGGAGGCCATCGCGGCCGGGGCCTCGTGGCTCGTCATCGGACGTCCCATCTACGCGGCGGCTGATCCCGCGGATGCGGCACGACGGATCCTCGACCGGATTGCCTCGAAGGCCTAGCGCCCGCGCTCACGGTTCGCCGCCGCAGCGCGAGATCGGGTTGTGGCGCGGGAGGCGGGGCCGCAGGCAGGCGGCCGTGCGCCCCCCGCCCTACCCCCTCACTTCCCCTTCCGATCCGGGTACGCCGGCTTCTTGGGAACCGTCGGGGGATGGCGCTCGAGCGACTTCATCACCTCCGTGATCGCCCGCTCCAGCTGTGGGTCCTCGCCACGGGCCAGACGCGTCGGATCGTCCACCACCTCGATGTCCGGATCCACCCCGTGCCCCTCGATGATCCAGTTCCCCTTCAGGTCGTAGATGCCGAAGGTGGGCACCGTGACGCTACCGCCATCGATGAGACCCGGTGTCCCGGTGATGCCGATCAGACCGCCCCAGGTGCGTTGACCAATCAGGGGACCGAGTCCGCTCTGCTTGAAGTAGTACGGGAAGCAGTCGCCTCCGGACCCCGACCAGCCGTTCATGAGCATCGCCTTGGGTCCGGGCTGTGCAGTGAGCGGCCACGGCCAATCCGCCCCATCCCGGACACCCCACCAGTTGCGCAGCGGCCGGTTGAGGAGCTCCACGAAGCGGTCGGGGATCTGGCCGCCGGAATTGAACCGCTCGTCGATGATGAGCCCCGGCATGGCGACCTGTCCCCGCCACTGGCGGACCAGTTCGTTCTGACCATTCACCCCGGTGTCGGGCACGTACACGTAGCCGATCCGACCGCCGCTCCGCTCCTGGACCCGACGACGGTTCTCCTGCTGCCACGCGAGATGACGGAGCCGGGCCTCGGAATCGAGGGTTCGGACCAGGATCTCCTTGGAACCCTCCATCTGTCCGTTGGTCGAAACGGTCAGGAGGACGGTGCGATCGGCCAACCCCTGGAACGCCGCCCACGGATCCTTCCTCGGATCCAATGGCTCGCCGTTCACGGCCATCAGGAAGTCCCCCGCCTTCACCGACACGCCCGGCTGCGCCAGGGGAGATCGCGGTTCCGCATCCCACGGCGCCGCCTCGATGATGCGGGCGATCTGATAGAGACCATTCGTGATCCGGAAGTCGCACCCGAGATACCCCACACCCCGCGAGGGTGCGCTCTCCACGTCGCCTCCGCTCCTGTAGGTGTGCGAGGAGTTGAGTTCTCCGATCAGCTCCCCGATCACGTAGTTGACGTCCCATCGGGTCACGGCCCCTTCGAGCAGGCGACCGTACCGCTCCCGCATCTGTGGCCAATCCACTCCGTGGAGGTCCGGGTCGTAGAAGAAGTCGCGCTGGAAGCGCCAGACGTCGTCGAAGATCTGACGCCACTCGGCCCGGGGATCGAGGCGCATGACGAGATCACCGGTCGGGACCGCCTTGTCGATGCGCTGTCCCTCCTTGGGCTCGACCACACCCCAGCGTCCGCCGGAGATCACCAGCAGTCGGCTGCGGTCGGCCGACAACTCCGCTCCGGAGCAGTCGCCGATGACGGTCTTCTCCTCCTGCTTGTCGAGGTCGTAGAGGAACAAGGTCGCGGAGCCGCCCTCGGCCCCGGTGCGGGGGAGGCGTCGATACAGCACCCGCCCCCCCGCCACCGGGATGACGGTGTCGTAGGCCCCGCTGCCGGGTGGCAGCAGGATCACGCGGGACTCGAATCCCTCGAGATCGATCCGGGTCTCCTTGACGCCCGATTCCTCGGTCTTGGCGGGCGCGGCGGCCGTCGCGGGGACGGCATTGGTGGCCGTGGCGACGGCGTTCGTCGTAGGCGGCGTGTTGGTGGTTCCGACCACCGCCGGCGTCGCTGCAGGGGCGTTCGTCGCCGGATCGGGCTTCCTCTCCTTCGGCCGCTCCTCGTCATCGTTCTTGGGGGCGAGCGGATTCGGGAGGTCCCGGGTCAACGGCACGACGGCCATCCGGGTTCCGTTGGCATAGATCCAGGTGCTGTCCAACTCGCTGTAGATCGGGTTGAAGTTCCGGGTCGTCCGGAAATAGAGGTACTTGCCGTCCGGATCGAACCCCGGGAGGTCGTCGTTATAGAAACCGGAGGTCACCTGGTGGGTCTTGTCCTCCTTGAGGTCGTGGAGCACGACCGCGCTCTGCTGGTTGGTCAGGTCCTGCCCCCAAGTGAGCCAACGGCTGTCCGGACTCCATCCGACCCGGAATGCCGCGAGGTCGCCGTGGTATTTCCATAGCTGCCGGGCGACGACCCGGTTGGTGCCGGTCCCGAAGTCGTAGACGTTCACCTTCATCGCCTGGTCGATGAATGCGACCTTCTTGGAGTCGGGGGACCAGAACAGGTTGTAGCGGTAGCCGGGACCGAGCCGCGTGAGGTTGGTCTCACCCCCGGTGCCATCCGCGGGACGGGTGGTGAGCTCGTACTCGCCGGTCCGATCCGAGAAGTACGCGATCGATTTGCCATCGGGCGACCAGGCGGGATAGCGCTCGGCGACACCGGACGACCGGGTCAGGTTGCGCACGATCCCCTGCTCTGCAGGGAGGGAGAAGAGCTCGCCCCGGGCGGAGATCAGGACCCGCTTGCCCTTCGGCGAGACAGCACCGTCCTGGATCAATCCGGCCGCGTTGACATCCCGGGGCTTCAGCGTGGCCTGGTCGGTCACGACGTCGATCCGGACCTCCCGGTACTTCTCGGTCTGGTAGTCCAGGAGGTAGAGCCGCCCCCCGTTCTCGAAGACCAGTTCATTCGGTCCGGCACTCGGGAAGTGGATGTCGTGCTCGGTGAACGTCGTGAGGGCCTTGAACTTGTCGGTCTTCGAGTTCCAGACCCAGAGGTTGGCCCGCTTCGCACCGTCGCGGTCGGACAGGAAATAGAGGTTGTCCCCATGCCACATCGGCATCGAGTCGTCGG
>JBDLQQ010000012.1:0-3860 GCA_039800465.1 Verrucomicrobiota bacterium | reverse complement strand
CAGAATTTTGGCAATGTTCGGATGATCCATCATCGCAAGGGCCTGCCGCTCCGCCTCGAACCGAGCCACGACCTGCTTGGTGTCCATCCCCAGCTTGATGACCTTGAGGGCCACCCGGCGTCGGACCGGCTCGCTCTGCTCGGCTACGTACACGAGCCCGAAGCCGCCCTCGCCTATCTTCTCGAGGAGCTTGTAGCGCCCGATGGAGGCACCGATCTCCGGGTTGTCGCCCGTCCCCGTGCCGCTCCGGGATGCTTCGGTGTGGTGCCCGGCCTGTCCCGGGCCTCGCGGCGACGGTGGGGATGCCTCACCGATCTCGGTGGCGTCATCCAGGACCTCCAAGCGCACCTCCACCCGTCGACGCAGCTCTGGGTTGCCGTGGCAGGCGGTGTCGAGGAATCCGGGGCGTTTCCTTGGAGGCAGGTCGAGAGCCTTGGCGACGAGCCCGTCCATCAGAGAGTCGTCTTTGGATCCCGGAGTCATTTTGGGGCTTCGGAGCACCCGTCAGGATTGCGTCCTGGAGGCGAGGCGGCCAGTCAGTCGAAATCCGAGCAGCTCATGAAGTAGTGGCAGCGGGGACAGCGCAGCTTGCACTTCTCATTGTGCAGCTCGTGGCCGCACCGGGGGCACCAGCGCCAGTGCTCCCCGGGAATGTCCGAGGTGGCCCCGGAATCCGCCAACTGGGATGGATCCCGCTTCGGGTCTGGATCGATGGGGTCGACCATCGCCGGGTGGGCCGTATTGGGTTCGGGGACTCTCCGCTCAGAAACGAGCGATCCTCTCCAGATGCTTCACCCGGTCCCGGATGTGCTGCTGGGTGGCCTTGACGGTCCGGACGAGTCCAAAGCCCTCGCAGCAGAAGGAGGCGACCACGGCCCCGTGGATCATGGCCTTGCGCAGGTGCTTCTCGATGTTGCCACCCTTCTGGGAGGCGACGTAGCCAAGGAGCGCTCCCACGAAAGAGTCACCAGCGCCGGTGGGGTCGACGACCTTCTGGAGCGGATACGCCGGGGCCACGAACATGCCGCTCGGGCCGGACAGGATCGAGCCGTGCTCGCCCTTCTTGATGATGACGTACTTGGGTCCGAGCTTGTGGATCTTCGCAAGGGCGGAGACCACGTTGTCATCCTCGGTGAGCTGACGCGCCTCGCTGTCGTTCAGCACCAGGCAGTCGATGCGCTTGAGGAGCTTGAGGAGGTCGGCCAGGGCGACGTTGAGCCAGAGATCCATCGTGTCGGCGATGACGAACTTAGGCTTCGAGAGCTGGTCGAGGACTGCGAGCTGGATCGATGGGGAGATGTTGGCGAGGAGCACGTAGGGGGTCTTCTCGTAGTCCCCAGGCAGCTTGGGCGACCAGTTCTCGATGACGCCCAGGACCGTGTTCAGCGTCCGACGGTTGTTCATGTTCACCTCGTATTCGCCGTGCCAGTGGAACGTCTGGCCATCCTTCACGCGCTCGAGTCCCTTCAGGCAGATGCCGCGGGAGGCGTAGAGCTTGACGTGGCTCGGAGGGAAGTCCCCGCCGACGATCCCGACGAGGCGGGTGGGTGCAAAGAAGCTTGCGGCGACGGCAGCATGGCTTGCGGAACCGCCGAGCAGGCGCGGGTTCTTGGCCTTCGGGGTGTTGATGGAATCCAGGGCCGTGGTGCCAACGATGAGGACGCTCATGGGAGATCGGGGGATGACTGGGGGTGCTTGATTGATGACGGGCGGAGGCTATCTCGACAAAGAAGCCTCGGGGAAGCAGAGAAGAGGGGCTGGGGAAGTTGAGAGCTGAGCTCAACTCTCAGCCCTCAACATTGCCTCCCCTTCAGTTCCGGAGCTTCAGGATCAGATCCTTGCTCTCCACGGTCTCGCCGACCTGGACCAGGATCTCCGAGACCACGCCATCCGCATTGGCCGTGACCGTGGTCTGCATCTTCATGGCCTCCATGATCAGCAGCTTGTCGCCCTTGGAGACCTTCTGGCCGACGGACACTGCGATGGCGGCGACGAGGCCCGGAATAGGGGCGCCGATCTGCAGCGGGTCGGCGAGGTCGGCCTTCACCCGGCTGCGGGTCTGCGGGGTCACCTTCTTGTCGGTGATGTTGGCCTCACGCGTGATGCCGTTCAGCTCGAAGCTGATCGTCCGACGCCCGTCCTTGTCCGGGTCGCTGACATTGATCAGCCGGATGATCAGGGTCTTGCCCTCCTCGATGTCGACGGCGATCTCCTCGCCCCGGCGGAGTCCGTAGAAGAACGCCGAGCTGGGCAGGACGCTCACGTCGCTGAACTCGCGGCAGTGCTTGGCGAAGTCGGCGAAGACCTGCGGGTACATCAGGTGGCTGAAGACCTCGTCGTCCGAGGCCTCGCGCTTCAGCTTCTCCGAGAGGTCGCGTCGGATCTTCTCGAAGTTGGCAGGGGTGGCCTGGGCGCCGGGGATGACCTCCTTGGCGCAGTTCTTCCGCGCCTCGGCGGCACGCTTCTCGCCGAGAACGACCCTTTGGACATCCTCGGGCCAGCCGCCCTGGGGCCAGCCGAGGCCGCCGCTGAGCATGTCGATCACGCTCTCCGGGAAGGGGGTGGAGCCGGGCTCGAGGTTCACGACGTCGGCTGGCTTGATCCCGCGGCTGAAGAGGAAGAGGGCCATGTCGCCCACGACCTTGCTGGAGGGGGTCACCTTCACGATGTCCCCGAAGAGCGCGTTTACCTCGGCATACGTCCGGGCGATCTCGGGCCACCGGTGGATGACGCCCATGCTGGCCGCCTGCTCCCGGAGGTTCGTGTACTGGCCACCCGGCATCTCGTGGAGATAGACCTCGGCGGAACCGGTCTTGGGCGCGGTGTCGAACGGGGCATAGATCTCGCGGACCCGCTCCCAGTAGTCGGACAGCTCACCGAGGGCCTCGGGATCGATCTTCGTGTCGCGCGGGGTGTTCTCGAGCGCGCAGACGACGGAGTTCAGGTTGGGCTGGGAGGTGCTACCCGACATCGAGGCGATGGCGAGGTCGACGACATCGACCCCGGCCTCGGAGGCGTTGAGGACCGCGGAGGCCTGGACGCCGGCGGTGTCGTGGGTGTGGAAATGGATGGGGATCCCGAGCTCCTCCTTGAGGGCCTTCACCAGTTTCCGCGCGGCGAGCGGACGGCACAGGCCTGCCATGTCCTTGATGGCCAGGATGTGGGCGCCCATCTTCTCCAGCTCCTTGGCCAGCTTCACGTAGTACTTGAGCGGGTACTTGTCGCGTCGCTCGTCGAGGATGTCGCCCGTGTAGCAGATGGCAGCCTCGCAGAGGGCCTGGGTGTCCTGCACCGCCTCCATCGCGACCCGGAGGTTCGGGGTGTAGTTGAGGGAATCGAAGATCCGGAAGATGTCCATGCCCGACTGGGCGGCGTGCTTCACGAATCCGGCGACGACGTTGTCGGGATAATTCGAGTACCCCACCGCGTTGGATCCGCGGAAGAGCATCTGGAAGCAGATGTTCGGGATCCGGGCCCGGAGCTGGCGGAGCCGATCCCAGGGGTCCTCGTTCAGGAACCGCATCGCGGTGTCGAACGTGGCCCCGCCCCACATCTCGAGGGAGAAGAGGCCGGTCTTGGCGTCCCCCAGGCGGTTTGCGATGGCGTCGGCGCACGTCAGCATGTCGTAGGTCCGCACACGGGTCGCCATGAGGGACTGGTGGGCGTCGCGGAAGGTGGTGTCGGTGAGCAGGAGGCGTTTGGAGTCGCGGGTGTACCGGGCGAACTTTTCGGCTCCGAGCGAGTCGAGGAGTTGTTTGGTGCCGGGGGGCGGGTTTTGGGTTTCGTGACGGGGGACGGGCGGCAGGACAAGCGTCGCCGGCGCTTCGCGGCCTGCCATTTCGGGGTTGCCGTTGACGAGG
>JBDLQQ010000011.1:0-9369 GCA_039800465.1 Verrucomicrobiota bacterium | reverse complement strand
ACCCGCCCCCGCAGTGCCGCATTGTGGACCCAGGTCCACAGGCGCACACCCTTTGATTCTGCATGAGCACGGATGGCCGCGAGGTCGAATCCCTCCCGGGGACGGGTCACATCCGTGTCCGGTCCCGGCTCGACCCCGGGCTTGGACTGTCGGTACCACGGCGTGGTGGTGACCTCGGTCGAGCTCATCGCATGAGCCGTGATGTGGTTGGAGGCGCAGAAGTCGATGTACCGGCGGGCCATCGGCACCGAGAGGATCGGGTCCCCGGGAAGCCCATCGAAGACGTCCCCGTTCCACCAATGGAACGTGATCTTGCCCGGGCGGATCCAACGGAAGTCGTCCGAGGCCGGGGGATCATTCAAAGAAAAGAGGGTGCCGGATTCGAGGAGTCTCCCGGGTCGTTCGGCCAGGAGGATCACCCGCCAGGGTGTGTCCATGGGCAGGGAACGGACCGCCTTGGTGCCGTCCGGCCCGGGGGTCAACTGGCTGACCAGTTCCACACCAGCCGCAGCCCCCTCGGGACGCATCAGGGACATGCCCGGATACCGCCGCAGGGCCGCCTCGGTGATCGCCCCTGAGGTCCCGTCGGGCCACAGCAGCGTCAGGGGCACATCGACCAGGCGTCCCGCCGGGATCCGATCCCAGTCGAGGGTCTCGACCGGATGTTCATGGGAGGTCCGGAAGTTCTCGAGGAACTGGACCATCGCCTTCGGACGACCGACGACGCGGAAGGAGGTTCCCTCGTTCTCGATGACCACGGGCCCCTGGCCATCCAGATGGTAGCGGAGGGACACGGCATCGTCGTGACAGCGGACGATCACCTCAACCGGGGGACCGGAGCGTGGAGAAAACTGGAGGCTCATTTCCCGGTGGCGATCGCGGACGTGGTCAGCCCGACCGAACGGCCACTGGATGCGGGTGTCGGCGTGGCGATGCGAGACCCCCACGAGACGCGCGCCCGCCAGGAGGTGCCCGTGGTCGCGGGTCACGAGGTCCAGGCGGGATCCCTCAAGTCGAGGTTGGCCGACAACGCTCACGTCCCATCGGGGCAGATCGTCTGATCCTGCCTCGGGGGCGTGGACCGCGACCTGGATCCGTCCGTCTGGAGACCGAAGGACCTGGGTGGCGGGGAGGCCGCACGCCACGAACGGGGACAGGATCCAGACGATCCAGAGGGCCAATCGCATCCGGGAACGGTAGCGGGGCACCGCAAACCACAGCAACGCGGGAACCCGCTCCGGCCCGGGTCTTTCAGAACGCGAAGAACTCCGGCGTCCCCGGAAATCCCTGGACCGCGTGCGACCCGAGGGGCGTCGTGGCGAGCCGCCCGCCGAGTTGATCCCGCGCGGCGGCGCTCATCATGGCCGAACACTTCAATCCGCCCGCGAGCTTCTCGATCCGGAACGTGAAGTTCACCTCGGGACCCGACAGGTTCTCCTCACCCATCGTCGGCCCCCCGCCCACGATCACGGAGCCCTGGTGCAGCACGAGCCGGAACGCCACCGTGCTGCTGGACTGGAGCTGCTTCAGGGAGAGGAGCCCCTGGACGAGCAGGTCCGGATCCGCGAGCGCCGCGGGCCAATAGGCGAGGAACCCATCGCCGAGGAACTTGTTCACGGCGCCCCCGTGACGCTCGATCACCTGTCGGCATTCCGAGAACCAGCGTCCCGTCAGCCGGGCCAGTTCCTCGGCAGGCATCTCCTGGCTGAGCCGGGTGGACCCCTGGAGGTCGGCGAGGAGCAGCCAGCTGCGGACCATGCGGACATCCATCAACGTGCCGGAGCCGGACTCCTCGAGGAACGAGGAGATCTGCACGGCAGGCTGACGGAAGATCAGCCGCGTCTCCCCGATCTGGATCTCGACGCCATCGGTCAGACGGGTCGGCTGCACCACCCGTTTGCCGGCGACGTAGGTGCCATTGCTGCTGCCGAGGTCGACGATGAAGTACTCGGCGTCGCCCTGATCATGGATCAT
This sequence comes from Verrucomicrobiota bacterium, assembly GCA_039800465.1. Classification (GTDB taxonomy): domain Bacteria; phylum Verrucomicrobiota; class Verrucomicrobiia; order Limisphaerales; family UBA9464; genus UBA9464. The sequence continues at coordinate 7,395 of JBDLQQ010000011.1, read as the reverse complement.
GGCGTGGTTCCGGGACGCCTTCCGATCCTCGAGGACCAGTTGGTTGGACGGGGACCGTCCTATGGAGAACGAGCCCTGGAGAGACAGGGGCCCACTGGAGCCGTTGTCGATCCACGCGGTGGGCTGGGTGGAAGGGTCCATGCCGATGTCGACCCAGCGTGCTGAGAAAAGGCGAACGGGCCCAGAGCAAAGAACCAGGGTGCGAAGCGTTCCCAGGCGCTGCGCCAACGCCCCGCCCACTGCTGCGAATTGTGCCGCAAGCTTGGCCTTGCAACTGCTTTCCCCGAGCGTCCAGTTCCCAAGGGTCCTCCCGATTCCATGCGCTTCCCATCCGACTCCCTCCGCCTCCTGGCTGCACTGCTCCTCCCGGTCTTGTCCTGGGCTGATCCCTGCGTTCCAACGCCGCCGGGATTGATCGGGTGGTGGCGGGGCGATTCCCCCCGGAACGCCGTGGCCTCTGGGGGCGGTGAGTTCCGGGGACAGGCACGACTCGGCCCCGGTCTCAGCGGAAGCGGATTCGTGTTCGACGGCGGAGCCGATGCCGTCGTGATCCCCGCCCCCTTCCGCATCCCCTCCCAGGATTTCACGATCGAGGCCTGGATCCGACGGTCCGACCCCAACCTCACCACCCGGGACGGGATGGCCGGCAAGTTCCTCGCGAATGGCACGAATGGCCCCGCCTTTGGACTCACCCATGCCGGTCAGCTCTACCTGCGGCAGATCGGCTCCGACCCCATCGTGAGCACCACTGCCATCCGGGATCTCGGCTGGCACCACGTCGCATGTGTCCGAGACCGTGACCAGGTGCGGTTCTACCTCGATGGGGTCCTCGCCACGACAGGCACCTGCACCGCGCAGTTCGTCCTCGAGGGACCCTACGCGATCGGTGGACTCGGCACCCCGCTGGCCCAGGATGGGTCCGGGACACCCCGGTCGTTTGGATTCCTGGGGCACATCGATGAACTTGCCGTCTACGCCGGGGCTCTCGACGCCCCGACACTCGCCGCGCTCCACAAGGCGGGGGCGTCCGGGAAATGCCCGACCGGCCCGGGCAACCGGATCGTGAACGGCAGCTTCGAGTCACCCCACCTCACCGCAGCCGACGGGATCCAACCCGGTACCCGATCCGTCCAGGTGCAACGCCTCCCCGGATGGGAGGGGTCCGGTCCCAATGCCACCGTGGATCTCGAGCTCCAGGATTTCGGCGGAACCCAGGCCGCAGCTGGCGTCCAATGCCTCGACATTGAAGGTGTCCCGGGACCCAGTGGCTTCGTGTGGTCCCAGGACGTCGTCACAACCCCGGGCCGCCTCCACCGGCTTCGGTTCGCCTACGCCAAACATCCCGAGGCGGCCACGTCGAGGATCCGGGTCGAGGTCACCGACAGCGACCTGTCCCCGCTGGAGTTCGAGCAAGCGGGTGCGAATTCGCGGAACACACCGCGGTGGGTGTGGACGGAACACTCCTTCACCGCGAAGGCCAACTCGACCCGGATCCGGCTGACGGGCCTGTCCCCGGTGCCAGGACTCGGAATGCTGATCGACGATCTCTCCCTCCACGAGATCCAGTTCGTCCCGATCCCGATCCAGAACCCCGGGTTCGAGGATCTGATCGGCAGCGACCCGATCCATTTCGGAACCGATGGACGTCTCCTGCCGCTCCACTACAGCGCCTTCCCGGGGAACATGATCGAATCGCTGGGATTCTACGCCAACCCCGCGATCCCCGGCTGGTTGGGCACCCACACGGGCGGAACGTTCCATCCCTCCCCGGACCAGATCCCACGCCCCTCTCCCGACGGCCACAACGTCGCCTGGATCAACGGCTCCGGATCGATCTTCCAGACCCTGCCGCAGGTGGTCCGCGGCGGACGGCTCTACCGGTTGAGCGCAGACCTGGGCGACGCGGTGGGCGTCGCCTTCGGCGGCTATGCGATGGCGCTGCAGGGGGGCGACACCCCGTTGGGGACCATAGCAAACCGCAAGACCCCGGACGAGGGCTCCTTCGTCGGCGACACGTTGCTGGTGGAGGTGGCTGCAGATTCCACCGCGATCGGGAAACCGCTCGAGATCCGTCTTGGCACCGCTCCCTCCGAGGCGCCGAACCACTCCGAATTCGACCGCGTCCGACTCGAGGAAGCCCTCGCGGATGGCAGTCCGGCCTGCTTCCCGCTGCCCGTGGGTCTGGTGGCCTGGTACGATGCCGAGCACACGGCCCTGGATTCAACGAGCCGCCATCCGGGTACGTTTGGCAGCCCGATTTTTGGTGCCGGACTGGATGGGAGCGCCTTCGAGTTCGACGGCAGCAATTCCGTCGTGGTCCCTGACGCCCCCGACCTTGCCCTCGACGCCGTCACCCTGGCCGCCTGGATCTACCCCACCGCGGTCGATGGGGATGTCGACATCGTGATCAACAAGGAGGTCTATGGAGCCGACAGCATCTCGTTCGAGTTCGGCATCAAGGGGCCGATCTCGGTGATGGACAACACGATCCCGACCGGGAATCTCGCCTTCCACCTGGGGGGCATCCAAGGCCTGCCCGACCACTACGGTGGGTGGACCGATGGCGGGGCTGCCCTGCCCCTCCGAACCTGGAGCCACGTGGTGGTGACCTACGGTGGAGGGGTGGCGCAGACGTTCGTGAACGGCCGTCTTGTGAGGCGTTTCCAAGGACTCACCGGAACGCTCCGGTCGACCCCAGGTCCGCTCATCATCGGGTCCCGATCCGAGTGGGTCGCCGTAGGGAATCCCGGAGTGCGCTTCAATGGTCGCGTGGACCAGGTGGGCGTCTTCTCGACACCCCTGACCTCGGGCGAAGTCGCCGCCCTCCATGCCGCAGGAGCGATTCCCAAGTGCCTCGACTCCGGCTGCACCAGTTCCCCTGCCGGACTGGCCGCCTGGTTCCGCGCCGAGGACGACAGCGCCGACGCCACCCGATTGCACCTCGCCCAGTTCGCATCCCCCCAGTACGGGCCCGGAAAGGTCGGCCGTGCGTTCGAGTTCAACGGCAGCAACGAAGTCGTGATCCCCGATGCCCCGGATTTCAACGTCGACCGCTTCACCCTCGAGGCCTGGATCCGTCCGACCGCCGTCGACGGCATCGTGGACATCATCGCGAACAAGGAATCGGGCAGCGGCCCCGGACAGTTCCAGTTCCAGATCGGCCTGCGCGGATCGGGTGGCGACACGAGCCCGATCCCGATCGGCCAGGTGCTGTTCTATCTCGATGGCGTGACGGGTCTCCCCGGGGAGTACATGGGATGGACGGACGGCGGTGCGGTCGCCCCGCTCGACCGGTGGAGCCATGTGGCGTTGGCGGTGGAACCCACGACCGTCGCGGTCTGGGTGAACGGGGTCGAAACCCGGCGGATCACCGGCCTTGGCGGCGTCCTGACCCGCACCGCCGGTCCGCTGAAGATCGGTTCCCGTCATGCCTATTTCACCGGGCCAAGGCCGGCGGAGCGGTTCAACGGATCCATCGACGAGTTCTCGTTCTACACCCGGGCGCTCTCCGCGGCCGAGCTCATCGCCCTGCATGCCTCCGGATCCGCAGGCAAGTGCCGCGAGGAGTCCCCGGCCAGCGACGTCGAGGTGTACCTCCAGACCGTCCCGTCCTGGCCCCTGGGCGAGGACGTGATCGTCGTCGCGGAAATCCTCAACACGGGTCGGAGCCCGGTCGATCGGGTCGTCCTCACCAACCTGTTCCCCGCAGGGATGAGCATCCGCTCCGTCCAACCCTCCCAGGGCACCTCCACCAATCTCGCGGGGATTGTGATCACGGACCTGGGTCGCCTCATCGGAGGACAACGCGCCACGGTGACCCTCACCGCCAGACCGCTGATCGCCGGCAGCTACGGGATCTCGGCCCGTCTGGGGCAACCCGTGCCGGATCCGGTTCCGGACAACGACCTTGCCCAGACCGTGGTCGAGGTGGTCCCGCTGACGGTCGATCTCGGGATCGGCGGGTTCTTCCGCGAAGGCTTGGCCTCCGAGGCTGTTGTCGACGTCCGCCTCTCGGCACCCGTCCAACGCGAGGTGGTGGTCGACTACCGGACCCAGGACGGCACCGCGAAGGCAGGTCGGGACTACGTCGCCCAGGAAGGTCAGGTTCGGATCGCACCGGGGGAGTCCTTTGTCACCCTCCGGATCCCGCTGATCGATGACCAGATCCACGAGGGCACCGAGCAGTTCGAGGTCGTGCTCACCGCCGCCGCGGGCGCTCCCCTCGGTCGCAAGACCGCTCAGTTCCAGATCGCCAGCAATGAACCTGTCCCCCAGTTGTCGATCGGGGACGTCACGATCCGCGAGGGGAATTCAGGGATCCAGACCGTCGAGATCCAGATCACCAGCGACGTCGCGTCGGAGGAGACTCTCAAGGTCCAGTTCAGTACGGCGGACAGCACCGCGTTGGCCCCGACCGACTACCAGCCGGTCAGCGAAACGGTCACGCTCGCTCCCGGACAAACCCAGGCGACGACTCGGGTGATGATCAACGGCGACACCACCGTCGAGCCGGACGAGTGGTTTACCGTCACCCTGACGAACCCCTTGGTTGCCAAGGTGAAGAAGTCCATCGGCATCATCGGAATCCTCAACGACGATCCCGTGCCCGGACAGGTCCAGTCGTTCGCCTGGGATCCGATCGCCGGCCCCCTGCGTCCCGGCGAACCGTTCACCGCCGGACTCGTGGCCCGGGACGGGTTCGGGACGGTGGTGTCCAACTTCAATGGCACCGTGTCGATCTCAGCCCTGCCCGGAGGCAAGCGCCCCCGGTCGCTCCTGATCACCGAGGTCAGCCTCGGGGAGGATTCCGTAGAGTTCACCAACGTGGGCACCGAACCGGTCTCCCTCGCCGGCTGGACGGTGGTGCTCTACGACACCGTCTCCTGGCCCCTGCCCGTGACCACGATCCGGCTGCCGGAGCTGGCCACCGTGGTGCCCCAGGGCTTCTTCACGCTCATCGAGGGCGTGGGCATTTCCTCGTTCCCCACACTCCGGACCGGGACGGTGATCCGATGGGGACACGACGAACCCATTCCCAACAGCCAGCCCGGCCGCACGATGGTGGTGCTCCGGACACCGACCGGGGCCGTGGCGGATGTCTTCTGCGCGGGAGCCGCCCGGCCCGCCGAGATCTGGAACCCCATCCCGATCCCCACCACGGACTGGGAGGGGTACCCCGTCCTCGAATACCTCAGCAACCCGGCCGGCAGCCTGCAGCGTCGGGGCAACCTCGACACCGACTCGGCCCGCGACTGGGAGGTCCGGTCGGCGACCTCGAGACGCCTGAACGCGAATCTCATCCTGCCCTTCGCCGACTCGGCCCCGGTCGGAGTCACGCCCCCCACGATCCTGTCGTTCATCGACGGCCGCTGGACCGGTCCACTCCGGCTCCAGAGATTCGCGGAGTCGATCTCGCTGATGGCAGACGACGGCAACGGGCACACCGGCGCCTCCGAGCCGGTGCCGATGACGGTCGATGACGACCTTGCGGTGCAGTTGACCGCCACCCCGAGGGCGATCGGCTTCAACGAGATCGTCACCTTCACCGCTACGGTCACCAATCCCGGGCCCCACCTCTCATCGAATGTGGTCGTCCAGATCCACCTCGACCCGGTGTTCCAACAGCTGCCCGTCGGGATCTCGGAGGTCTTCGACCTCACCACATCTCAGGGCACGGTGGCAGCCGGGTTCTATATGACCAACCAGATAACCCGCATCCATCGCGTCACGGCCACGCTCGGGACGTTGCCGTCGGCAACTTCGGCGACGGTGGCCTTCAAGGCCCGTCGGATGGTTTCCCTGGCCACCTGGGCGGCCACCAAGCTGGCCTCCTGGGCGGAGGTCACCCGGGATGGGCCCGATTGGAATCTGCGCAACAACACGGCCACGGCGGAGATCGAGATCGCGGGCCGCTGTACCCTGGTCCCAATTCCCTCGGGGCGGCCTTGGTGGGACCGGGCCGCCTGGTGGCAGGCCGAAGGCAATGGGCTCGATGCGCTGGGTTCCAACGCCGTCACCTCCCCGCTGACCGCGGCGTCGTTCGGTCCCGGCCGGGTCGGGGACCAGGCGTTCCTGTTCACACAGCCGGGAACCGGACTGGAACTCCCGACCGCAACCAGCCTTCCCTTCTCCGCCGACGAGGAGTTCTCGATCGAAGGATGGGCCCGGATGACCGGCGGATCCGCCCGCCAGCAGATCGCACTCCTCGGGAACCGGGAGACGGAGCAGGACCCGGGATTCCGTCTCCTCGTGGAGAACGGACGCCTGCGCATCGAAATGCGGGATTCCCACGGCTCGATCCTGGAGACCGAGCGCACGCCTTTGCTCCAGGGCCCCAAAGACATTCGCGACGGCCAGTGGCATCACATCGCCGTCATCGTGCGACCCGGGGAGACCCGACGCCTGGATCTGTATGTCGACGGGACCCTGTCCAGTTCCGCGACGTTCCTCCTCCGGGGCCCGCTCCAGGCCCCCAACCGGCCGCTTCGCCTGGGAGGGGATCGATCTCTGGGAGCGGACGCCGGATGGATCGGGCTCCTGGATGAATTCACCGTCCACCGTACCGGACTCCTCCCGGCAGCCATCCTCGAACTCTCGAACGCCGGGCCCGCCGGCAAATGCCTGAGTACCCTCTCGGTCCGCATGGAGTCGCCGGCCTGGGATCCCAACGCCGTCGGGGGAACATTCTCTGCCCCGCTGGCCTATGGCCGTCCAACCCCGGTCGTCCTCACGCTCACCAACTCCGGCCCCCTCACCGCGGACACGACCTGGCTCGAGACGTCGGTGACGGCGGGACGCGGGACGGTGACCCTCACGACACCGGCGCAATCCTCCGAGCCGGGTGGACCCTCCAAGTCAGTGGCGGACTTCGGGCCGCTGCCTTCCTTGGGGGCACGTCAGATCGGACTCGATATCCTCCTGACCTCCGCCGGAGGCGACGCGTTGGGATTCCAGTCGCTGCCGCGTCCGAGGGGCTTCCGTCATCGGACCATCGGGCTCCAGGGACTGGCCTGGCTGATCGATCCGGATGGCGATCGGGACGGGATCCTGGACGCGTGGGAACTGGCGAACGCCCTCGATCCGCTGGTGCCTGGGGATGCCAATGCCGACAGTGATGGCGACGCGATGTCGAACCTGGATGAGTTCGTGGCGGGCACGGATCCCCGCGATTCACGGGACAGCCTGCGCCTCTCCCCACCTGAGCGGGGAGCCCAGGGGATCCGATTCCGGTTGAACGCGAAGGCGGGGCGCACCTACCGACTGCTGCGACGGACGGTCCTGGGCAACCCGGCTGACCCGTGGGTGGAGGTGATGGCCGTGACCGCTGGGCAGTCCTCGGAACAGGAGGTCCTGGATCCGAATCCCCCCGAGGGTGTGGCGTTCTACAGGATCCAG
>JBDLQQ010000010.1:0-6393 GCA_039800465.1 Verrucomicrobiota bacterium | reverse complement strand
CGGTCCCAGACGGCACGCGCCCCGAAATCCTCCCCAGTCCCGGAGGCGGACTGCCGAAGGGTCGGCTGATGACGGTTCAGAACCATACGTTCAATCCGACGCTGAACACATCCGCCTGCGGGTACGCACTCTGCCAGGTGACGCCATCGGTGCCCACCATCCGGTACCGCTTGTAGGAGAGGATGACGGATGCCCAATCCGTCACCTTGCCCTCGATGCTCACCCCATAGGTGTAGGTGTTCATCTGCGACAGGCGATAGTCGGAGGAATAGTAGTTGGGCCAGGATGGGACGTATCCGATCTTCCCGCCCCCGGGGTAACCGGGATCTGTCGGGAAGAGCAGCGATCCATCCGGCAGCACGGAATAGGGGCCGCCGTAGGGATTCGAGGGATCCCCGGTGAACCGCACCGCATAGAAGTCGGCAGCGGACTGGTGGTAGAAGCGGAAGAGGGGAGAGACCGTGAACCGTTTCCCAATCTTCTGGAACCAGGCCACCGAGACGGTCTCGCTGGTCAGGCCCCAGCTGTCCGTCCCCGCCCGGAAACTGCCTTCGACCGCGCCGTCGATCGCCTTCACATAGTGGTTGATCCCGAGCCACCCCACCGAACGGACCCGGTGTCCCGGCCGGTTCTCGGCAGGGAAGCCAAAGGTGCCGAGCTGTTCCTGGGAGTTGATCCCATACGGCAACGGATCGTAGGAGGGATCCGGGTACGCGTAGTAGAAATTGACCGCCTTGTAGGGATCGCTGAGGTAGCCCTCCGAATACCCGACGGTGACGTTGACGGTGAGGGTGGTCTGCGGCCCGAGGACCTGGGTGACCCCGACCAGGAAATCCGAGACCCCCTTCCGGGCGAAGTCGGGATGCCAGACCCCCTTCACATTGTCGAAGTTGTGGGAGACGCCGAGGGCGAGCGTGGTGTGCTTCTCGTTGAGCTCGATCAACTCGTTCCACGTCAGACCCAGGCTCGTGTAGTCGCGTTCCCAGCTGTAGGCGAACTGCGGCTGATGGGTGAACCGCCCGGTCTTGTAGTCGGTCTCGACGAATCCCGCATACCGCCGGTCCCAGAAGTTGAAGAGCTGCACCTGGTCGCTTCCCGGAGGGGGCGGTCCACCGGTGGGCGTGGCCCCCGAGATGGCGTCGTAGACGAAGTTGCCCTTCAGCAGGAGGTTCGGGCTGAGATCCTTTTCAACGTACGCCCCCTGGGTGATGACCTTCGTCCGATTGTCATCCTCGTAATAACCCTCCCAGCGGTACTGGACCTTGTCCTCGGCACGGGGACGGATCGGCTCGAACAGCATCAGGAGCAGCGCCAGGAACGCAGCGCGCCACCCGATTGCCGATCGGGGACCGATCATCACTTCTGCCCCTTGGGATCAAGGTTCCGCTTCAGATCGGCTTCATCGACCTTGGACTCGACCCCGCCCGCTGGAACCTCGGCCTTGGCCAGCCACAGCAGTGCGTTGAGGAACAGCCTCCGCTGGTTCGGGTCACCCCACGTCTCATGCGTGTGCCCGCCGGTGAACCCAAAACCCCGGCCTCCATCTGGTCGCTCCAAGACCCACATCATGACCTCCGGACGACCAGAATCCGCGACGATGTGGGGGTACGGACCGTGTGGCCAGACGTAGGGCCCCTTGCGGACCTCGTCGGAGGGCTGGGCCACCAGGATCGGGGTGATGCCGTTCGTGGAGGGCGCCCAGCGCATGTTGAAATACCACTCATCCCGGGTGGCAAACGGTTGGACGCCACGCGTCACGGGATGCTTCGGGAGCGCCTTGAATTCCGGCTTCCACATCGGGTTCACCGAGAACTGGTGCTCGTAGTGCCCGCCGATCCAGCGGTGCAGCGCCGCGCCCGGATCGCCCTTGGGAACCTCGACCCCGTAGTGGGCGAACCCCAGCCCCTTCCCCTTCGCCGCCAACGCATCGAGGACCTTCACCCGATCCGGCCGGATCGCCGGATGCCCCTGCCCACCGTCGCAATAGATCAGCACCGCGTCGGCGTCCTGGAACACCTCGTTGGCATCGACCGTCCCGGTGCCCTCCACCCGGGTTGGCCAACCGTTCGAGTAGACCTGGACCTGAACACCCGGCAGACCCGTGAGGCATTTCTGGAACAGGAGGGTCCCGGCGCGGAACTCGTGCATGCCCGGGGGATGACTCGGGGTTCCGGCAATCAGGAGGATCTTCTTTTCGGCCGCATTGGCGGTCGAATGAACAGCGAGGAGAAGACCCAGGAGAAGCAGCTTGGGAAGGCTCATGGAAGACAGCCGAAAGCGTCACCCGCCGAACGAATGAGGCAAGGCGGTTTTCTCCCGGCGACGATGGGAAGCGACCAAAGGATGTCCGCTACTTCGGTGAGCGACTCCCGGTGAACGTGTCCTCGATGTCGAGGATGTCGGGCCCCTTCAGCACATGGCGCAGACCACCCTCCACGACGACGAGCCGCTCATCCACCACGACATAGGACTTCACCCAGCCCACGCCGCTTTCGTCCCGGAGGATGCACCGGTTGTCCCCGGTGAATTCCCGGGTGTAGCGACGTCCCGCGTGCAAGTAGTACCAGGTCCCGACGATGGCATGAGGCCCGGCAACGGGAACCTCCTTGAGGATCACGATGCCCGGTCGGCTTCGGGTCACGCCCGAGCGGTTCGAGACCACGCAGCGGTATTCGCTGCCGATGTCCCAGAGGGTTGTTGGAGGTGTGGTGTATGCCGGCGAAGTCGCACCCGGGATATCCACCCGGTTCTTCTGCCACTGGTACCGGAGATCCCGACCCGTCGCCTCCACGGTGAACGTGGCAGGAGTCGACAGGGCCAGGGTGGCCTCACCCGGGTGGGCCGTGATGACCGGGGCGCCCGCGGCATGGGACGGGCAATCGGCGCGCTCGATCTCGTAGGCGACGCCAGCCGCCGTCTGGAACCGGAACTCGTCCTCGTCCTGGATCACCGGGATCCGCTGACGCGTGTCCACGCGGGTCACGGCGAGGCAGGCCCCGTCGAAGGGGCTCTGGAGCACACACGGGTTGCCCCGTTCGCTCAGGATCCGGACCCGGTCCACAACACGTCCCGAGGCCTGGTACCTCGCCTCGACGAGGAAGGCCCCCACTGCCCGCAGCCGCTTGAACTCCGCATCCTTTGTCCTGTCCCAGTTGGGAAAGATCCGGAGGACACCGTCATGGCTCTGCAAGAGCATGCTGTTGATGGCCTCGACGATCCCGGCGGTCTCAATGCCCCCTCCGTCCTTCTGGGAGACGACCCCATTGGGTTCGGGCTTCCAGTCCTGGATCGCCTCGAGGACACGATCGGGCCGATATCCCGCCCGGACCGCCATCACGAACATCATCCCGAAGTCGTTGCCGTTCTGCCATCCGCACCAGCGCTGGGGATGGAACATGTTGCCCCGATCCAGCGTGTTGCAGGTGGCGAGCCGATAGGCCGGCAGGGTGCGGTACCCGATGTTGTCGAAGGTCGTGGTGAACATCACCCCGGTGTTCCGGGCGCCCCCCTGATAGTGCAGCGCCGCCATCACGTCATGCACCGCGTCCGGTCGGAACGTCACCCGGGAGCCCCAGAGCTGGAGGGGGTACTCGGCCATGTGGTCGAGGATGTCCTGCCAATGCGCCCGCCGATCTCCATCGCAACCGAGATGCAAGCTCGCGGCGATGATCTCGCGGTAGAGGAACCGGATGGCACCCAGGCTGAACATGTCGTTCTTCGCAAACCAGTCGGCGCCCTCATGCACGGATCCATAGACCTCGTACCGCCCCTCCACCGGCTTCCCGATGTAGTCGTCGAAGAAATCCGCAACGGTTCGCATCAGCGGATACGCCGTCTTCCTGAGGAATGCGGTGTCCCGGCCGTATTTCCACTTCCAGACGATCGGCAGGATGGCGAACACCGCGTTCGTGGCCATGCAGCAGTCCTCGGCCCCCACCTTCCCACCACCCGTCGCCGGGGTTCCATGGGATGTGAACGAGCCCTCGAACTCGACACCCCGACACGTCGCTGGCATGCGCGCGGCGATCTCCGGGGACACCCAGCGGTTGAGGACCCGCTGCCTCCCGGTGGTCTCGGCATAGTGGCGGATCGTCTCGATGTAGGGGTCGACGAGGTCGACATGGTTTGCCGAAAAGGTTCCGTAGTACGGGTTCTGGGCATTGTAGTTCATGCCGAGGTTGCCGAACCACTTCATGTCGTCGGCCCGGTTCCATGGCCCCCAATGCCCCGGGGCCTTTCCAGGTCCATTGTCGGTTCCACTGCGGGCCGCGGAGCCCACCATGTAGAGGTGGTTGTACCAGTACCGCTGGATCCGATGATCCAGAAGGATGTAGGACCGGAGCCAGAACCGTCTCCACCATTCCCGGTTCTGGGTCTCCACGACCGACACGGCATCGACGGTCCCATCCCGGACCGTGGCCTGGACGCTCTCGAGCGGGGACGGCGCGTTCTTGGTGTGGTCGGCCTGGACGAAGAGTCGAATCACACCACCCCCTGCCGGCAGTGTGAAGGCGAGCGCTGCCTCGTCCTGGTGGTTGGTGGTCGCCTCCGACGGGGCCCCGAACACGCGCGCCGCCACCGCTCCCTTGACGTGGAAGGGAGCGCCTTCCGCATTGGGCTCCTTGGCGACCCAGGCCACCGGTCCCACGACACCCGCGCTCCGGGCCACCGACGCGTTGCCAATGACCGAGAGCGTGGCCTTCAACCGGAGATCCGCTCCACCGTCCGTCGACAGTTCCACCACGAACGCATTCGTCTCCGGCGCGAGGAAGGCGCGGGCTCGGACCGGAGAACCTGCCATCGTGCACTCGGTACGGATCTCGGCGTTCTTGAGGTCCTGAGCGACCCGGTAGTGTTCCCCCGATTCGGAACCTGCTGCGGCCTCGATGGTGACCCGGGCCAGATTCAGGATGTGCTGCTTGTACGGCCCCGGGGCGGGATCGTCGCCCGACCGCAAACCCACTGTGTCATTCCCGGCATGGAATCCGTTCTTCCCAAGGTAGTAGATCAACGAGTGTCGGGTGCCGCCGAGATGGACCCCGAGGTCCCCGTTGCCCAGATACCCACCCTTCATGAGGGTGCGACAGGTGGCATCATCCCACGGATCCCGGTAGGTGGAGGAGGCATCGTCCAGCAGGGCGGACACCACCTTCCAATCCGCCGCCTCCTCGACGTCCCCAAGGTCTCGGGTCCCGGAAGGCCGGGCTCCATCGTCAGCGTCCGCACCCCACAGCTCCGGCGACAGACACGCGGCAGTCCCGGTATGGCCGAGGACCCGGAGGAAGGTTCTTCGTTGCATGAGGGTGGAATGGGAGCCCCAAGGATGTCGGGCCAGGCGAGCGGAGGCACCAGAAAGGTACGGATTGGCTCACGTTCGGGTCGCAGCCGCCGAGGATCCGGACGACGCACCGAGCTGGGTGATTCATACCCGCCTCATGGGATCCCGGGTTGGAGAGCCGATCCCAGGAATTCATCGGATCGCTGGATACGCCCTGATTGCAGCCACCACGACTCCAGCCGTAGCCTCGTGGGTCCGATGTCCCGATCCCGCACACCCACGTTGCGCACGCTGCTCGTGCTGGGACGGGTGTCGAATCTCCCAACCGTCTGGACCAACGGGCTGGCCGGCTGGGGTCTCGGGGGAGGCGGGCCTTCGGTCCTGCCACTGATCCACATCCTGATCGGCACCTCCCTCGTCTACATCGGTGGCATGTACCTGAACGACGCCTTCGATGCGGAATTCGACCGCCAGTATCGGAAGGCTCGCCCCATTCCCAGCGGGGCCATTCCCGAGCCGTGGGTCTGGCGGATCGGTTGGGGGCTGCTGGGCTCGGGGACCCTCCTCCTCTCCCTCCTGGGCTGGACCTCTGCGTTCCTGGCGCTCCTCCTGGCCTTGGCAGTCGTCGTCTACGATGCCTCGCACAAGGCGCTGTCGTTCTCCCCGGTCCTGATGGCCGCATGCCGATTCCTGCTCTACCCCCTCGCCGCCTCGGCTGGGATCCTGGGCGTGACCGGGGCCTCCATCTGGTCTGCCATGGCCCTGGCGGGATGGATCATCGGGCTCAGCTACGTCGCCAAGCGCGAGAGCACCACCGGTCGACTCCAGCGGTGGCCCCTGGCCGCCCTGGCTCTGCCGCTGGTCTTCTCGGCGCTCTACAACGGAGGCAGCTATCGACTCTATGGGTCCACCGTCGGGTTCCTGGTCGCCGCATGGGCGGTCTGGTGCCTCCGGCACACCCTCGGAACGGGTGGACGCAACCTGGGACTGACGGTGTCGGGTCTCCTGGCGGGTATCTGTCTGGTCGACTGGCTCGCGCTTCTCCCCTCACCCGGGATGGCGATCTGGTTTGTCGTCGCCTGGCTCGGGTCCCTCCTGGCGCAACGCTTCATCCC
>JBDLQQ010000009.1:0-9066 GCA_039800465.1 Verrucomicrobiota bacterium | reverse complement strand
GGCGCGCGAATTGGGTCCACTGGTCGGAGACCTCCACCCTGCGGGGCTCCTTCGACTCGTTGCGGATCGTGGAGACGATTCGGAGTCCCTGGTCGTCGCCGGCCAACTGGTAGGCATGGCGCACGAAGAGTCCCTGGTTCCGGACGGCGGCCGTCTCAGTCTCCACCTCAGCGACGCCATCCTGCCCATCCCGGGAGATCCTCACGGAGGAGACGGTTCCGCGTTGGCGGAGGGGGCAGAAGATGACGATCTGGTCGTTGTCGGCTCCGCGGAGGGTCAGGTCAAAGAGGCAGCCGGGGGTGATGCCATTGGTCCCGTAGAACGTGCTCATGTTGGCCCGGCGGAGGGGGGCGTTGTGGGAGATGACCAGTTCGACGCGCGCGTTGCGCAGGACGAAGTCCCCGAGAATCCCGTCGGCCTCCTTCCCGCGGGGGAGCAGGTCCACGTTGGCGGGGCCGACCTCGAAGGCCTGGGGGGACTCCGGACTCCGGCTTGGGGCCTCGGCCGATTGGCCTCGCTGATGGAAGGCAACGATGAGGAGAAGTGTCAGACCAATCCGATGGGCTGCATCACAGAAGGGGCCGAGGATCCGCAAGATGCTCTGAAGGGGGAATCTTTTCATTGGCGAAGCACTCTTTCTCCCGGGTGTCATCTCCCTCGGGCAAGTGACAATCTTCGAAACGAGGGCCCAAAATCGCCCCGTAGCCTCTTCCTAGCCTCTTCCCTCCCATCCTCAGGGGACTGGGATTGGGTGCGGCGGTTGATGTTGATGCTGGCTGGACGGGGTCAACGGCCCATTGTCTCCTCGATGGCCTCGTAGAGGGCCGTCACCATCGTCTTCAACTGACGGGAGGTGGTCGAGTAGGGGGGCATCAGGACGACGACATTTCCGATCGGACGGGTCAGGACACCTCGCCGGGCCATGGCTTGGCAGACACGGATCCCGGTCTGGACTTCCAAGGGGAAGGAGGCCCGGGTCCGCCAATTACGGACCAGCTCCACCCCGGCGACCAGGCCCACCTGGCGGACATCGCCCACCGCCGGGAGCCCCCAGAGGGATGCCAGTTCATGACCCAGGGATTTCTCCAGGTCGTGACGGTGTCGGTTGCTGGTGGGGCTCTTGAGCAGGGCCAGGCTTTCGAGGGCTGTCGCGGCGCCCAGGGGGTTGCCCGTGAAGCTATGGCCGTGGAAGAAGGTCTTGAACTCCGAGTATTCCCCGAGGAAGGCGTCGAACACCGGCTGGGTCGTCAACGTCGCCGCCATCGGCAGGTACCCGCCGGTGAGTCCCTTGGCCAGACACAGGAAATCGGGGCGGAGGCCCTCCAGCCCGCTGGCGAACAGGGAACCAGCGGATCCGGTGCGGCCAAACCCCGTCATCACCTCGTCGGCGATGATCAGCGCCCCGTGCGAGCGCACCCGGGAGCAGGTCTCCTTCAACCAGCCTTCCGGCTGAGCGATCATGCCCGCGGCGCCCTGGATCCGGGGTTCCACGACCCATGCCGAGTAGGGGCGTCCACTCCGCCGTGCGGCAGAGAGTTTCTCGTCGACCCGGTCCAGGCATTCCCAGCGGCAGGACCGGTAGGTCCGGGCGTCGGCTCGTTCCGGTTTTGCGCGGTTGTATGGGCACCGGTAGCAATAGGGCGACATCACGGTGTCCGCCTTGAACAGCAGGTCACGGTAGCCTCCGTGGAAGAGCGGGCTGTGTCCGACCGAGACCGCCCCCAGGGTGTCCCCGTGGTAGCCACCCTCCAGCCCGAGGAACCGCGTCCTGGGTCGCGGTCCCCGGGTGCGACGGGTGTATTCGTGGGCCAGCTTGATGGCGGCTTCGAGCGCTGTGGACCCGTCATCCGAGAAAAACACCTTGCCAAGCCGGGGGCCCTCGCCCCGGAACCGGGCGTGACGGACCAGCTCAGCGGCGAGTCGGCTGGCAGGGGGATTGGCGAACCCCAGGGCAGAGACGTGGGCGACCTTCGACAGCTGCTCGCGGAGGGCCCGGTTGAGCCGGGGGTGGTTGTGGCCGTGGAGGTTGGTCCAGATCGAGGCGTTGGCATCGAGGTAGGCCCGACCCCGGGTATCGTAGAGCACGGATCCCCGACCCCGTTCGAGGACGATCGGATCGGTCCGGAGCCAGTCCTTCATCTGGGTGAAGGGGTGCCAGACAAACCGCTGGTCGAGCTGGGCGGGGTTGGGAGTCACGGGTCAGTGTTTCGAGGCTGGGGAGTGGCCGCCGCGGTTGGGATCGACCAGAGAGCTCACCCCTTCGAGGAGCCGGTCGATGTCCTCATCCGTGTGTCCAGCAGTCACAGTGATCCGCAGCCGGGCCTGGTCCCTGGGAACCGTTGGATACCGGATGGCGGGTACCCAGAGCCCCCGGTCCCGGAGAGCGCGGGCTGCGGCGATGGCCTGTGCAGCGGCACCCAGGATGACTGGGAGAATGGGGCTCCCGGGACCCGCGTTGGCATTCAGCGCCGTCGAGACCCTACGGGCGTGGTTCCAGACCTTCTTTCGGAGTGCGGATCCCTCATCGGACCGGACGACCTGGAGCGCCTCGAGCGCCGCGGCGGATGAGGCGGGTGTCGGTGCGGTGGAGAACATGAAGCTCCGGGCGCGGTGGATGAGATACTCGACCAGGGTCCCCGACCCGGCGACAAAACCTCCGCCGGAGGCGAGGGATTTGCCCAGAGTGCCCATCTGGATCTCGACCCGCTTCTCGAGACCGAGATGTCGGATGCGACCCGCTCCGGCGTGTCCGAAGAGTCCCAGCGCGTGGGCCTCGTCCACCAGCAGCCATGCGCCATGACGATCCTTGAGTTCGACCACGGCCTCGAGCGGGGAAAGATCACCGCCCATCGAGAACACGCTTTCGGTCACGACCAGGATGTGTCCGTCCCCGCGGGACGAGACGTGACGGCGTGCCCATTCGAGATGGCGCTCCAGTTGGTCGAGATCGTTGTGCCGAAACACCCGCACGGTGGCGCCACTGAGCCGGGTACCGTCGACGCAGCAGGCGTGCACGGACTTGTCGAGGAGGACGACATCCTTGGGTCCGACCACGGCTGGAATCACGCCGAGGGCGGCTGCGTAGCCGCTTCCGAAGGCGAGGGATTGGTCCGTGCCCATCCAGTGGGCGAGGCCTTCCTCAAGCCGGTGGTGGATCGCGAGGGATCCGGACACGAGTCTCGAGGCGCCGCTGCCAGAACCGAGGTCCCGTGCCGCCCGTGCGGCCGCCTCGCAGACCCCCGGGTGCCGGGTCAGACCGAGGTAGTCGTTGGAGGCGAAGTTCAGCCAGGTGCCGCCGGCGTGGCCGAGGTGTCGGGACCCGACGGGATCCACCGCATGGAGGGTGCGGGTGAGATCCGAGGCCTCCCAGGCCTCGAGTTCTGTCGCGAGGATGCGGTCGAGTTCCGACATGACCGACCGCGTTGGTACCAGCCGCTGGAACCTGGGTGGAAGGGTGGAGTTCGCCGCAGTGCTCGCGAACCTGGGTTGGCGGGGTAGGTGAGGCGTTGGCAGGAGTAGGGGAACCACTTATTTACGGGATCTGGGGAGATTTCCTACTCTCCCCGGATGAAGGGTATCATTCTCGCCGGTGGTGCAGGTTCACGCCTGTACCCGTTGACGCTGGTGGCGTCCAAACAGCTCCAGCCCGTGTACGACAAGCCGATGGTCTACTACCCGCTCACGACCCTGAT
Source organism: Verrucomicrobiota bacterium (assembly GCA_039800465.1). GTDB lineage: Bacteria > Verrucomicrobiota > Verrucomicrobiia > Limisphaerales > UBA9464 > UBA9464. The sequence continues at coordinate 5,374 of JBDLQQ010000009.1, read as the reverse complement.
CGAGGGCGGCATCCGTGAGTTCTGCCTGATCTCGACGCCCCACGACATTCCCCGGTTCCGTCAGCTGCTGGGGGATGGTTCCCGGTTTGGCATCCGTATCGAGTACCGCGAGCAGGCTCGCCCCGAGGGTATCGCCCAGGCGTTCCGGATCGCGGCCGACTTTGTCGGCACCGATTCCGTCACGCTGATCCTGGGTGACAACATCTTCTGGGGTGGCGACGTGTTCCAACAGGCGTTCAGCCGCTTCGACGGTGGCGCGGTGGTGTTCGGCTACCATGTCCACGACCCGGAGCGGTATGGTGTCGTGGAGTTCGACCCTGCTGGCCGGGCCCTGTCCATTGAGGAAAAACCCAAGGTGCCCAAGAGCAACTATGCGGTCCCGGGCCTCTACATCTACGACAACTCGGTGATCCAGATCGCGCGGGATCTCAAGCCGAGCGCGCGTGGTGAACTGGAGATCACCGATGTAAATGTGGAGTACCTGCGTCGGGGTACCCTGCGGGTCTTCAAGCTGGCCCGCGGGTTTGCATGGCTCGATGCCGGGACCAGCAGCAGCCTGCATGAGGCCAGCGCCTATGTTCAGACCATCGAGAGCCGACAGGGCATCAAGGTGGGCTGCCCGGAGGAGGCTGCATTCCATCGGGGGCTCCTATCCCTGGACCGGTTGATCGAGGTGACCAGCCAACTTCCCAATTGCGACTACCGCACCTATCTGGAGGGGGTCATCGCCGAGGCCCGGCGTGGCTGAGGAGTGGCATGTGGCCTGCTCTTGGAAACGAACTTGAGAAACGGGACTGACGCTTTCCGCCTCACTCTATTGGATCTCTCATGATACTGCTGCTTGGAGCGACTGGATATGTGGGGCAGGCCTTTGCCGCCGAACTCAAACGCCGCAACCGACCCTTCCGGGAGTTGTCCCGAAGCTCGGTGGATTACACCCGCTTCTCCGTCCTGAGGGATACGCTGCGGTCGTTGCGCCCGGAATGCGTGATGAACTGCGCCGGGTACACCGGAAAGCCGAACGTCGACGCCTGTGAGGTCGCCAAGGCCGACACGCTCCAGGGCAACACGCTGTTCCCGCTCACCCTCGCGCAGGCCTGCGAGGTCGAGAAGGTCCCGCTGGGTCATGTCTCGTCGGGTTGCATCTATTCCGGGGCCAAGCTGGCCGACCAGCATGGGGTGTTTCGCCCCGAGAAGGACCTGATGAGCCCCGGGGTCCATCATCTCGTCCTGCAGCATCCGGAGCGCCTCCACGGATTTTCCGAGGAGGATGTCCCGAATTTCTCGTTCCGTGATGGTCCCTGCAGTTTCTACAGCGGCACCAAGGCCCTGGGCGAGGAGGCCATGCTTGGCGTCGGCGACTCCTACCTCTGGCGTCTCCGGATCCCGTTCGACCGCTACGACAGCCCCCGGAACTACCTCAGCAAGGTCCAGCGCTATTCCCGGGTCTACGACAACATCAACTCGATCTCGCACCGAGAGGACTTCGCCAAGGCCTGCCTCGACCTCTGGGACCGCCGTGCCCCGTTCGGAATCTACAACGTCGCCAACACCGGGTGGGTCACCACGCGGCAGGTCGTCGAGAAGGTCCAGTCCGTGCTCCGTCTCGAACGAAAGTTCGAGTACTTCGAGAACGACGCCGAGTTCTACAAATCCGCAGCCCAGACCCCGCGGTCCAATTGCGTCCTCGACACCTCCAAGCTCCTCGCGACAGGCGTCTCCATGCGGCCCGTCGAGGAGGCTCTGGAGGAATCCCTCCGGAACTGGGTGCCTGAATCGAAGTAGCCTCTCTTCTCCCTGCCTCCATGAATCTCCTCGTCACCGGCGGCGCCGGTTTCATCGGGTCCAACCTCATCCACCACATCATCGACCGGCCGGAGATCCAACGGCTGGTCAACCTCGACGCCCTGACCTACGCCGGTCACCTGGCCAACCTCCGGAACGTCGAGCGCCATCCCAAGTACGCCTTCGAGAAGGTGGATCTCCGGGACAAGGCCGAGGTGTTGCGGGTCGTCCGGGATCACAAGATCACCCACGTGATGCATCTGGCGGCCGAGTCGCATGTCGACCGGTCGATCTCGGGTCCGGGCGACTTCATCTCCACCAACATCGTCGGGACGTTCAACCTCCTCGATGCGTGCCGTGACCAGTGGAGCTCCTCTTGGACGGGACACCGCTTCCATCATGTCAGCACCGACGAGGTCTACGGCTCCCTCGGGGACACCGGTTTCTTCCTCGAGACGACCCCCTACGCCCCGAACTCGCCCTACTCGGCGAGCAAGGCCTCGAGCGACATGCTGGTGCGGGCCTATAACCACACCTACGGCATGCCGACCGTGGTGACGAACTGCTCGAACAACTACGGGCCGTTCCAGTTCCCCGAGAAACTGATCCCTGTCGTTCTCCAGAGCCTGCTCTCCCGCAAATCCGTCCCGGTCTATGGCGACGGCATGAACGTCCGGGACTGGCTGTTCGTGCGCGATCATTGCGAGGCCCTCTGGCAGGTCCTGAACCGCGGACGTGAGGGCGAGACCTACAACATCGGTGGGCACAACGAGTGGGCCAACATCCACATCGTCCAGCTGATGTGCGACCTCGTCGACGAGCTCAAGCCCGAGCTCGGCGGCAACTCCCGCGGTCTGATCACCTTCGTTAAGGATCGTCCGGGTCACGACCGCCGCTATGCGATCGATGCCGGCAAGATCCAGCGCGAGCTGGGCTGGGTCCCGGCCTACACGTTCGAGCGGGGTATCCGCGAGACGGTCCAGTGGTACCTGGCCCATCAGGATTGGGTCGCCGAGGTCCGCAAGGCCAAGGCCTGAGGGTGCGGCGTCACGGGCGCCGTCCCACGGGCGTCAACAGACCGGCTTGCAGATGTCTCGCCGGGGTTACAGAGGCGCGTCGGCCTCAGGTGGGGCCGCTGGGGAATTCAGGCCTATCTGGCAACCCTGAGCTACCCGATCCCCCGTCTCACTCCGCAATCCGGGCGACGGGACTTCGCAGTTGTCCGAAATGTCGGGTGAGGCTCCCGAAGTCGGCTGCCTCCGGGTCGGGGCATACGGGCCGGCCGGTTTCGTCGAGATAGAAACAACCCAGTTCCTTGGCGGGGAGTCGGGCGACCAGGTGTCGGGCCTGCTCAACCGCCTCAAACCATTCCTGCTTGGTCTTCACCAGATCGAGGGAATGCTCGAGTCGGACCTCTGCCAAATCCTCCGGGTAGAACCGGTTTCCGCGGAGAGCCCAGTCGAGGATGAATTCCGGGGTGAGCCCGGGATCCTTGCCTGCCGAGGCCCAGACGAGGGCACCGAGATGCAGGTGACGCCGATGCAGATAGAGGCAGTCGAGGAAATCCCGGAGTTTCTGGCGTCCCGCCAGGGCCAGGACCTTGTTGGTCGCGCCATCCCAGAAGTTGAGGCGCCAACCCAGATCCGGATCCGCCTCGATTGGGAAGAATCGGAAGGCAGCGTCCAATACCCATTCCACCTTCGTCTGACGCCCGGACTTGCTGACGCGTGCCCGACGGAAATCGGATTGGGATCGTCCGATGGGCTCCACGGTGAACCCGACCCTCAGCAGGCTTGCCACGTCGGTCTCGTAGGCGGTCAGCAAGGCCTCCGGAACATCATGGAACAGGTCGACATCCTCGGAACGACGCGGCGAATCCGCAGCCTGGTGTAGGATGGTTCTCCCGGCCACAAAGCTGTCGGGGTTCCGATTGGCGGCCAGCGCGTATGCATGAAGGTGTCAGGGGAGTTTTGGGCGTTTTGAGGTGAGGAAGGAGAAGGCTTTGCTGAGGTTGTTTTCCCCCATGAGGATCTGGAAGTCGGTGAGCGACTTTTGGTGGGGCTTGGGCTGCCGGATCTGCCAGTGCATGAAGAGGCTGATCGCCAGGCGCCGGAACAGTCCCAGCACCAGCAGCCCATTGCCGTTCCTGACCCGGCATCGGTCCTCGTTGAGCGTGACATCCAGCCTCTGGTGACTCCCGTTCTCGATCCCCCAACCGCCTCGGTTGGCCTCGAGCCACTGCGATGCCGACAACGTCTCAGGCTCACGGTTGGTGATCAGCTCGACCTGCTCGTCTTTCCTGCCCTCCCTTTGCCGTCGCACCCGGGCCACCTGTGCGGCGAAGGGGAACCCGATGTCCTCGGCCGACACTCCCCGACTGACCAGGGTGCGGCTCTCGGTTTTCCCACGGTTCCTCTCGATCGTCCGGGCCTCCGTGCGACTTCCGGGGCTAGGGGGAAAAACCCGCCGTGGGTTCCGGCACGGCGGTGTCGATGTTCCGCCTCAGCGTGGGTTGGTTCCCCTTCACGGTCATCAGGTAGTGCGCCCCGTGTTCCATCACCAACTCCCGCGCCGTCTGCTCGTTGGTGTGGAGGGCGTCCATCGCCACTGTCCTTCCCACGAGGTCCATCTTCTTGAAGAGCTCCCGTGCGACGGGAACCTCGTTGGTCTTGGTGTCGACCCGGGCACAGCCCATGAGGAACTGTCCGGGCGAGGTCAGGGCGGTCAGGATCGACTCCCCAGACCCGTGGCGCGGTTGCTTGCCGTCCACCACGATCAACTCCTTGTCAGCGGGCTGTCCGCGCACCTTCGACTGGATCTCCAGCACCCGTTTCTCGATGGCCTCGGCATCGACCCCGGCGAGGAAGCGCGAGAAGGTGGACTGGCTTGGAGCGGGGAAGGTGCCATCGGGGCTGGGCCGGATCCCGATGGCCCGGCGCTGGTTCTGGGTCAGGCGTCGGGCCAGCTTGGCCAGATCCTTCTGACCGCGCGGGGCGTCGCAGAGCATGGCCAGCAGCATCAGGGTCGCCAGGGCCTTGGGGGGATAGGACTCGGTGCGTGAGCGGTAGTCGGGCTGATCCTTGAAGTGGTCGGCCAAGGATCGGAGCTGGGCCTCCTTGTGGTAGGAGCGGGCACCGGCCTTCCTTTCCACGTGCGACAGGGAGGGCTTGAGGTGCTCGGCCTGGAGGCTTCTCCGGGCGTTACGGACCAGTTCCCGCACGAAGAGCCTCTTGGGCTTGTTGTGGGCGACGTAGAAGTCGCGGCGATGTCGGCCATGGCCCTGGGTCAGGCCCAGCTCCTGCCAGCCCTGGGCTGTATAGACCGTGCCTTGGAACTGCTCAGGGTCGACGAAGGTCTCGACGACCAGGATCGGATGCCCGTAGCAGGCCTGCCAGTCGGAGCTCAGGCGATCGAGGGCGAGGCTCAGGACGCGGGAGCCGAGGTTGGGCCGGTGGGCGTCGGGGAGGATGAGGAAGCGGCAGTTGTTGGCGACCAGGCTGAGGCGCCGGTCGCATTGGGGACGGGTCCAGCCGATCCACTGGTCACGGTGTTTGAGATGCTTGGCCGCCGCACTGAAGACCAGCACGGC
>JBDLQQ010000008.1:0-27427 GCA_039800465.1 Verrucomicrobiota bacterium | reverse complement strand
CCGCAGGCGGATGTGTTCAGCGTCGGATTGAACGTATGGTTCTGAACCGTCATCAGCCGACCCTTCGGCAGTCCGCCTCCGGGACTGGGGAGGATTTCGGGGCGCGTGCCGTCTGGGACCGGATCCGACCGACCCTGCGGGTGACCCCGTTGCCGGCCTCTGGATTCGGCATTGAGTTCCAGGCGCTCGGAACCCTGTGCCGCATGACGCTGGCGGGTCCCAAACCGGCCGCGGAGGCGTTCGTCGAGCAGACGCTGGGCTGGATGGCCCGGTTCGAGGCGAAGTGCTCCCGATACCTTCCAGGATCCCTGATCTCGCGCATCAACGACCAGGCCGGTCGGGACTGGGTGGCGATCGATCCCGAGACGGAGCGGCTGCTGGCCCTGTGTCATGAACTCCACTTCCTGTCGAAGGGAGTCATGGACCCCACCGTGTTGCCCCTGCTGCGGCTGTGGAACTGGAAGGCGCAGCCGCCGGTGGTTCCCGCCGAGGAGGCGGTCCAAGCCGCCCTGGCGCGGGTGGGGTGGACCCGGGTGCAACGGGCTCCCGGAAGGGTCCGCCTGCCCGAGACCGGGATGGCCGTCGATCTGGGTGGCATCGGGAAAGAGTACGCGGTCGACCAGATCGCCTTGCTGTCCCGCGGATTCCCACTGACCGGGGTTCTCATCGATTTCGGGGCCGATATCCGGGTCTTGGGCCTGCCTCCGGATGGTCGCCTCGCCTGGCATATCGGTCTGGAGGAACCGCGATCCCCGGGACGCGTCTGGTGTGGCTTGGCGCTCCGCGAGGGCGGGGTGGCGACGTCGGGGAACTACCTCCGCTTCTTCGAGGCCGGGGGCGTCCGCTATGGGCACATCCTCGACCCCCGGACCGGCCGGCCGACACCCTCCGACGTCCTCTCGGTCAGCGTCCTCGCACCGTCCTGCACCCAGGCCGGATTCCTCAGCACCACCGCCCTGGTCCTCGGCCCCGTCGAGGGCATGCGGTTGATCGAGTCGACACCCGGCGTCTCCGGGGCCATTGTCACCAGCACACAAACCATCCAATCCCGCCGCTTCCATGAACACCGCGCGTCTTAGCCTCACCGCCTCCCTGTTCCTGCTCGTCACCTCCCTGCTGTCGGCCGCCGCCCCGAAGGTGGGCGATGCCTTCCCGGACCTCGGCTCCTTCGGTCTCGAGGGTCAGGTGCCGGATCTCAAGGGCAAGGTGGTGGTGGTCGATTTCTGGGCCTCGTGGTGCGGTCCGTGTCGTCAATCGTTCCCAGCCCTCCAGGAGGTCTATACCCAGTTCAAGGACAAGAACGTCGTGGTGATCGGTGTGAGTCTCGACGAGTCGAAGGACGACATGGACAAGTTCCTCAAGCGCAGCAAGACCGAGTTCCCGATCCTCCGGGACGCCAAGGGTAAGCTCGCCGAGAAGCTTTCGGTGCAGTCGATCCCCTCGTCCTTCGTGATCTCGCCCGATGGAAAGATCCAGGCGATCCACGTCGGCTTCGGTGGTGAGAAGACGAAGAAGGCCTACATCGCCGACATCGAGAAGGCGCTGGCCAAGAAGTAAGGCCACTGCGGGTTCCCACCCCGGTCACCCATGACCCATCGTCCCCTCCTGATGCTGTGTCTGTTGAGCCTGCTGGCGACGGGCTGTGCCCGGGTGAAGCCGTGGCAGCGGGGAACCCTGGCGGATCCGCTGATGAACCGCGGCCGGGATCCGATGGGCTTGGCCTATTCGGAGCACCTGTACTTCAGTCGTGAGGGAACCCACGGCGGCGCGGGTGTTGGCGGCGGCGGTTGCGGCTGCAACTGAGTCCGGCAAGCGGCGCCGGATTTCGCCATCCCTGAACCGGGCTGCGGAACCATCAGCCCGCTTGGATCATCCCGGGGACACCATCCTCAGGATGCCCTTCCGAGGGACGGAACCGTTCCGTCAGTGGACGGCCTCGATCTTCACCGTGTGCGTCACGGGGACCAGCGCCTCCCGGATGGCTGCCGCCAACGGGGCGCGGGCCTTCTCGGTCAACGCGACCGTGGCCTCCATGTCCACCCGGCCTTCCTCGCCGTGGAAGAGGCTCTTGATCTGCTTGGTCTCGTAGTTCTGCTTGTTGGCGACCGCCTCATCGAGGCGCTTGAACGCGTCGTCAAAGGGGGTCTTGGTAAACCGGGCTGGAAGAAGGATGCCGTCTGCCAGTTCCTTGCCGGTGAAGGTCTTCGTCTCGGTTCCCCAGGTGACCTTGTATTCCTTGGCGGGCGCGTTCTTGACGCCGAGGCGGAGTCGGTTGAAGCGGGAGTTGAAGTCGGTCAGGGCCATCCCGGAACGGATCGAGTTGTCGTCGGACAACTCCCCAGCCGGAGCGCAGAACGGGTAGCGACCGCTCTTCAGCGTCAGCTCGCCGTTGGTGAAGGCCACGACCTCGTGGCCACCGGTTGCGGATGCCTTGCCGGCCCCGAGGTCGACCGTGAACGTCCCGAGGTCACCGTCCAAGCCGAGCGCCTGGAGGAACGCCGTCGCCATGACCACCTGTCCCGCCCAGCCCGGATGCACAGCATCCTTGCCGGCGATGGCGTAGTTCTCCCCGAACTGGTTTGTCGCCTTCCAACCCAGGGTGAGCATCGGCCAGAAGACGTCGGCAAAGGCCACCTGCTCCTGCTGGGCGATGTCGATGTCGATGTTCCGCAGTTCGCAGAGGTTGAGATTCATCGCCTCCGAACCGGCGTTGCTCCACGGGACCTTCGGGCCCACGCAGCCGGGGGAACCAAGGACGAAGCGCGCGCCGGCCGCCTTGAAGGCCTTCACGATCGCGAGCTGGTTCTCCCGATACCACTGTCCGTTCGCCGCGTCGTAAGCACGGTACTTGTGGTCATTCATGCCGTAGCAGGTCGTCGCAATCGTCGGCTTGAAGCGGAGCGCATCGTTGACCATCCGGTTCTTGAACCCCTCAGCCGTCTCACCGCCCCACCCATATTGGCGGACGGTCACCTTCAGCTCTGGAAGACAGGCGGTCAGGTAGGTCTCGAGGATCCTCGAGTACATCTTCTGCTCGGTGATCGAGTCGCCGATGATGGCCAGCCGATCGTTCTCATGGAGCAGGAGACCCTTTGGCGCGGGGGCCATCCGGGGGTTGAATTTAGCAAAGACCGTCGCGTCAGGCTTGTTTTCGAATTCCTCGGCGCCGAGGACGAATGCAGACGCGACGAGTGAGGCAACGGCGAGGAGGAGTTTCACGTCAGGACGGTGCCGGCGAAGGAGGAACTGGGTCAAGCGGGGCGACTCGATCAGCTGGATCCCCCCCTTGAATGTGGCCCTGGGAACCCTTCACCGGAGGGTCATGCCACCAGGCCGACCTCCGACAGCGTCCCGGAGTGACCCGATGGAATTGCCGCGGTGCTGTGGTGGCGGGTTGGGCAGCAATTGGGGATCCCCGCATGGGTTCATTTCATGCCTAGACAGTGCCTGAATCCTTCAGTCCACTTCGAATCACACCCGGAAATCTGGTTCGGTGCTGTGCCGCATCCAGGACTCCGTGATTCCAGGAGAGCCTCCATGAATATCAATCGCCGAAACTTCCTTGTCGGATCCACCGCGGCCTCGACCCTTTCCGGCCTCGATGCTCTGGCGCAGAACAAGGCCACTGCCCCAGGCTCCGTCTTCCGACCCGGGAAACGTCCTGCTCCGATCCTGCCCGAGGATCCGAACTGTGGTCCCTTTTCAGCCCGGCCGTTTGATTTCAGCAAGGAACCGCGGCGAATCCGGAAGAGTTTCTACGATCTGACCGACGACGAGCTCAGGAACCTGTGCCGGGCGGTTGGATACATGCGGAACGAGATCTCGGTGCGCAGTCCGTTGCAGTGGGACAACTACGCCCAGCAGCATGCCCTGCATTGCAGTGAGAGCAGTGTCCAGTACCCCCAGGTCCACTGGGGCTGGAATTTCCTCCCCTGGCACCGGGGCTACATCTTCTTCCTCGAACGGATCCTCGCGAACATCCTGTCGACGCAGTTCAACGTCGATGGCAGCACCTTCGCCTTTCCGTATTGGGATTGGATTCATCACAAGGAGATCCCCAACACGCGACTCAGGAAGGAACTTGGACTCGCAAGCCCGCTCTGGGGCTATGACCGCACCCAGGAGAACATGGTCAACAACGACAACCTCGGCTTCGACAACCTCGCCCTGTTCGACGGCAACCGCGGCCCCTCGATTGAGAAGCCGGAGATGTCGCCCCAGAACGAGGTCTCCCAGGACAGCAAGGACCACGTCGAGGAGACCATCTTCTACATGGGCCAAGACTACGTGAACTACATGCTGAGTGTGCCCTTCGAGCAGTTCGCTGGACGGCCCGGGATTGACCGGTCCAACCAAGGGCTCCTGGAACAGGGACCCCACAACGACGGCCATGACTGGGCCGGTACACGATTCGGGATCAACCGGAACATGGGGAAGCTCCGCTACGCGGCACTCGATCCTATCTTCTTCATGCACCATGCCAACATCGACCGGATCTGGTCGATGTACCGACAGCCGCAGCCTGATCCGGACACGAGCGGCTGGGGGAAGACGGTCTACCGCTTCACGGACGTCGATGGGAGCGATGTCTGCGTGAGCATCAGTGACATCATCCGGAACATGAACACGGTGGCGTACAAACCGGCCGTGGCTGATGAGACCCTCGGAGAGATCGACGGTCCAGTCAGGTTCACGGCGATCGAGGTCGGCGGATTGGATGCAGGGCTCACATACGAGACCCCGGCAACGATCGAGATCCAGGATCCCCGTCTCGCCGGCCGGATGGCGGAGGTCCACCTCATCGAAATCGTGACCGGGACGATCAACTCCACGGCAAAGGGGCGGATCAACCTGTTCGTCAATGTGCCGGACGCCTCGTTGGAGACATCCATCCGGTCCGGACAGTGCATCGGACGGATCACCTTCATGGACGGCGATGACCGGACGAATTTCCAGGGCATCGACCACCAGTTCACGATCCCGGTGAAGAACCTGTCTGGGGTGCAGCTGCCCTTCCGGATCACCTTTGTGTCCAACCTCCGGGGCGCCACTGTCGTCATCAAAGCCGTCCGATTCCTTCTCGGTACGGGTCAGATCCCCCAGCCGGCGCCGCGTGGGATAGAGGTCAACGAAGGCGAATCCGGGCGTCGTTCCCAATCCGGATCCGAGGCTTCGGCCCCAAAGGCCTCCGGCACCTCCTTCAAGGCCCGCCTGCAGAACCCGGGTTCGGGTCCCGGGATTCTCGAAAGGAGCCCCGATCTTCGCGATTGGTCCCCGGTTTCCACCAACCCACCGGGCACTGTTGAGATCTCGGTCCCGACCTCGGCCAAGGGCGAGTTCTTCCGGGTCGTGCCGCAGAAGTGATCCCCGGAGTTGCGATGACGGCGGACCGTGGACTGCGGTCCGCCGTCCGGATCACTCGAAGACGTTTCCGGCGGGACGTTCCATCTTGCCCCACTTCTCCCAACCCGGGATCGGATGCTCCTTCATGAGTTCCTCGACCATGTAGAAGTCCACGCGGTTCTGGGTCTTGGCCCGGACCTTCTTGACGAGGTCGGGGGTCACCGGAGGCAGGTCATTGCCGAAGGACTGGCGGACGTAGGTCAACACCCCTGCGACCTCTTCGTCGTTCAACATCCCCGCGAAGCCGATCATGGGCGGCACGCCGTTGGCCGGGGAGAGGCGTTGACCCCCGAGTTCGAGCGGACCCCAGAGACCCTTGAGCACCAGCTTCACGAGGCGCTCGTCGTCCGCCAGCCAGGGATTCCCGGTGAGGTTGAGGGGCGGATAGATCCCCGGAGTGCCCGAACCCGACGGCTGATGGCAGGTCGCGCAGTGTGCGTCGCGGTGGAACACCTCCTTGCCGAGGGCGTACCGCTTGGCCTCCTCTGTCCCGAGCTTGCGGGTGGGACCATATTCACGCTTGTCGGCGGCGGGAGGGGCAGACCCGAGCTTGAAGGTGCCGGCCAGGTAGTCGCGGGCGTTCGGGTTCGTGGCGAGCAGCTGTGGTTCCGCCTTCACAAGCGCCGCCACGTCGTCCTTGAGGGTGGTCTCGAGGATCTGACGCGTCACTGGGCTCATCCACTTGTCGAAGGGGTGTCGGAGCGCGTCGAGGACGATCCGGGCGCCGTCGAGGTTGTTGAGCCACGAGGCCGCGACGATGGCCTCGAGACGGACGCGACCGTTGGGGTCGTTGGCCGCCTGACGGAGCAGGGCGACGGCGTTCGGGACCTTGTCGGTCGTGTAGCGCAACACATGGGCCGCCGCCGCGCGGGCCTGCGGGGACCGCGCGTTGAGGCAGGCGAGGATCAGTCCCGAGTCGGGAGCGTTCTGGGACCAGGTCGCCCACATCGCCTCACACAGATGGTGTTCATATCGGGGATCCTTGGGGTCGAGCTTGGCGACCCAGGCCTTCACGGCCGGGACCACCTTGCGGGCCGGATGACCGCGCAGTTCGCGACGGGTCCGGTAGCGGCTCCGGTACTCGGGGAGCTTCAGGTTCTCCAGCAGTTCCGGGACGGACGCGCCGGCGACCTTCGCGGGCTTCACGAGCGGACGGGACGGGTAGGTCACCCGGTAGATCCGGCCGCGCTCGTGGTCCCGGTTCGGATCCCGAGCGTTGTGCTGCATGTGACCGATCAACGCGTTGTGCCAGTCGAGGAAGTACAGCGAGCCATCCGGGGCGAACTCGAGGTCGACCGGACGGAAGTTCGGGTCGCTCGAGCTGATCAGGTCCCCAGCCAAGGCGCCGGTGAACCCGGAGCCGTCGTCCCGGACGGAGCTGAAGTTGATGCCAAGGAACCCGATGCTGTTGCAGGTCATGAACTGCCCCTGGACCTCGTCGGGGAAGTGACGGGAGAAGACGAACTCGGAACCGGATGTCGGTCGGGACCGCTTCGGCACGTACTCGCCCGCCCGCTCGATCTCGACGCCATAGGGCATCTTCGCCGAAACGGGCAACGCCCAGTAGTTCTCGCCGCTGGAGGCGTCGGAAAGGACGCACTGTTCCCACTCGTCGAATGCGATGCCCCAGGGGTTGTTGACGTCGGTCTGGATGTAGCGCTCGAGCCGGAAGTTCTTCGGATCGAACCGCCACGCTCCACCATCATTGACCCGTTGCGGACCGTAGGGGGTCTCGACCTGGCTGTGGAGGAACCGTCCCTCCAGCAGGTAGAACGCCCCGGAGGCATCGGCACTGTAGGCCGAGATCGCGTGGTGGGTGTCATGGGTGTCGAACCCATGCATCAGGATCTCCATCCGGTCGGCGCGATCGTCGTGGTTGTCGTCGATGAGCAGGCAGAGGTTGGGCTCCTGGGAGACGTAGACCCCCTCCGGGGCGATCTCGAACCCGATCGGGAGATGGAGTTTGTCCGCGAACACGGTCTGCTTGTCGGCCCGACCGTCGCCGTTGGTGTCCTCGAAGATCAGGATCTTGTCGTTGGGTCGGGACTCGCCCGGGGTGTAGTGCGGGTAGGTCGGCGTGATGGCGACCCAGAGGCGTCCTCGGTTGTCGAAGGACATCTGCACGGGCTTGCGCAGCTCGGGGAACTCCTTCTCGGAGGCGAACAGCTCCACCTTGTAGCCGGGCATGATCTTCATCTTCCCGATGGCCTGGACGCCATCGAGGTAGTCGACCGGCCGCTTGAAATTGGTGGGGACGGCCGGAAGCGGGTGGGTCTTGGAATCGTCGACCGCCAGCTCCTTGGTTTGCCCCTGGGCGATCTCATGGATCCGCTCGTCACGCAGGGACATCATCTGGCGGGTCTTGCGGATCTCGTCGGGATAGTTCTGGGGTCCGAACGGATCGTAGCGTTGGCCGTGGGTGTGGACGCCGTTGACCAGGTTGTAGTCGTTGTTCCATAAGTAGTCCTTGTCGCGGACGGCCTCGAGGAGGAGGTCCGGCTTGGCCTTGGAGGTGCGGGGGGATTTGCCGAAGGCACCATCGGCGAGCCAGACGGCCAGTTCACCATAGCCGGCGTCGGTGGGGAGGAAGCCGTTGAGGGTGAGCTTGGGCTGGCGCTGTTTCTGGGCGTAGCGCTTCTGGGACGGGGTGAAGAGGTCGACGTAGCCGACCCCATTCTTCGAGGCCACGCGTTGCATGGCTGCTGCGTACAGGGCGAGGTTGACGTTCTCCTTCTTCCCGTCGGGCAGTTCCCAGCGGGGGCCATCTCCGGTCGACGGGGGGTTGGAGTGGCCCTCGAACGCGATCGGGGAGACAAGCAGCAGCCGGGGCGCTGCTGTTCCGTTGTAGGCCAAGGACAGGGTGTGTTTCACCCAGGCGTCGAGTTCCGCCTCGAAGTTTGCCACACCGGCGGGGCCCTCGAAGGACTCGTTGTAGCCGAAGAAGGCCAGGATCATGTCGGCCTTCAGATGGGTGAGCCACTGGTCGGGGGTGGAAAAGAAGCCACGACCGAAATGGGAGTTCAGTTCTGGATGGAACTTGTCCGCTCCCGGGAATGCCCACTGGGAGACCCGGGCGGGGTGCGGACGGAATCCCGGGGTGTCGCCCGGACGCCCCATGTTGCGGACGATCAGGTTCTGGTTGGGATACCGCAGGTGCAGCTCCGTCTCGAGGCGACTGAAGTAGACATCCCGCTCCGCAAGGCCGTTGCCGATGAAGACGATACGCTCGCCTTGGGCTGGAGCCAGGATCCCCTGCGGGCGGCTCTGGGTGGCCTTTGGAGGGAGATCCGTCGGGGCGTGGGGACGGTTGTTGGCGTCGGCGCCGACGGCGGAGAAGGCCCCGACAACACAGGCGGCGAACAGGGACTGGAGACGATCGGAGAGCATGGGGAAACCATGATGGTGGACCGACTGTGGCGGCAAGGCCGGGTGCGTTGTTTGTCGGCCCGCCGTGCCTCGCTCGGCGTCGATGAAAAGACTTCAGCTTCCCCGGAGATCGGCCCACCGTCGTTCCGTCCCCGACACCCGGCCCGGCCTTGTCTTGGCATCGGCCTCTCGCATTCGTCCCATGTCCGCCTATCTCGCTGAATTCGTCGGTACCGCCCTGTTGATCCTCCTGGGTGATGGGGTCGTCGCCAATGTGCTGCTCGGCCGTTCCAAGGGGAACGGAGGCGGTTGGATTGTGATCACCGTGGGATGGGGCCTTGCCGTCGCCTTGGCGGTCTACAGCGTCGGCACCATCAGCGGGGGTCACCTCAACCCAGCCGTCACGATCGGGCTGGCATCGGTCGGGGCCTTCCCTTGGAGCCAGGTGATGGCATACGTCCTCGCCCAGATGGCCGGGGCGATGGCCGGGGCGTTCCTGGTCTGGCTCGCCTACCTGCCGCACTGGGAACCGACAAGCGACCCGGCATTAAAGCTCGCTGTCTTCTGCACGGCCCCGGCGGTCCGCAGGCCCTCAGCCAACCTCCTCTGCGAGGCTCTCGGCACCGCCGTCCTCGTCTTCTGTGCCCGGGCTGTTCCTGCGGCGTCCAACCTCAAGGGCCCGGGATGGAGCGAGGGATTCGGCCCTCTCCTGGTCGGACTCATCGTCGTCTCGATTGGTGTCTCGCTGGGTGGACCGACCGGATACGCGATCAATCCGGCCCGCGACTTGGGACCCCGTCTCACCCATGCCCTCCTCCCCATCGCCGGCAAAGGTCCTTCCGATTGGTCCTATGCCTGGATCCCGGTGGCTGGCCCCGTGATCGGCGGCGTGGTCGGCGCCTTGCTGCACCGGATGCTCTACCCCTCCTGAACTCCAGTCCCATGCCCTACATCCTCTCCCTCGACGCCGGAACCACCAGTGTCCGGGCCATCCTGTTCGATGCCGAAGGCCGATCCTGTGGGGTCGCCCAGAAGGAGATCCGCCAGATCTATCCCCGATCTGGCTGGGTGGAACACGATGCCAACGAGATCTGGCAGTCGATCTGGAAGGTCGCCTCGGACGTGGTCAAAAAAGCGGGTCTCAAGGCTGGGGACATCGCGGCCATCGGCATCACCAACCAGCGCGAGACCACCGTCGTCTGGGATCGTCGCACTGGCGAGCCGCTGGGGAACGCGATCGTCTGGCAGGACCGCCGGACCGCTGGCGACTGCGATCGGATCAGGGCTGAGGGGCAGGCGGCTTCGATCCAGAGGCGGACGGGTCTGATCCTCGACGCCTATTTCTCTGGCACCAAGATCGCCTGGATCCTCGATCACACACCCGGTGCAAGGGCCCGGGCTAGGGCGGGTGATCTGGCCTTCGGGACCATCGACACCTGGCTGGTGTGGAAGCTGACCGGAGGCGAGTCCCACATCACCGATGTCTCCAATGCCTCCCGGACGCTCCTCTTCAATCTGAAGACCGCCGCGTGGGACCCTGTGCTGCTGGAGCTCTTCCAGATCCCCGAATCCCTGCTCCCCAAGGTCGCCTCCTCCAGCGAGGTGTACGGTGAGGTCACGACGATCCCGTCCCTGAAAGGCGTTCCGATCAGTGGCATCGCCGGGGATCAGCAGTCGGCATTGTTCGGGCAGATGTGTCTCGCGCCCGGTTCCAGCAAGTGCACCTATGGCACTGGGTGTTTCCTGCTCCAGAACACCGGCACGCGCATCCAGCCGTCCCGGAACCGGCTCCTCAGCACGGTCGCCTGGAAGTTGGGATCGGAACCCATCCACTACGCGCAGGAGGGGAGCGTGTTCATCGGGGGCGCCACCCTCCAATGGCTCCGAGATGGGTTGCGGTTGGTGAAGTCGGCCCAGGAGGTCGATCGCCTGGCCTGCACGGTGCCGGATTCCGGGGGTGTCTTGTTGGTTCCCGCGTTCGCGGGATTGGGAGCCCCCCATTGGGATTCGTATGCGCGGGGTCTTATGATCGGAATCACCCGGGACACGACAGCAGCCCACGTCGCGCGCGCGGCCCTCGAGGGCATCGCCTTGCAGGTGGCGGACCTCCTGGACGCCATGCGGGCCGACACGGGGACGGCGATCCCGGAGCTCCGGGTCGATGGCGGAGCCTCCCGGAGCGAGCCCCTGATGCAGATCCAGGCCGACCTGCTCGGTTGCCCGGTGGTCTGTCCGTCGGTGACCGAGACGACCGCACTCGGGGCGGCCTACCTCGCAGGTCTCGGGGTTGGATTCTGGAAATCGCCCGCCGCGATCGCTTCCCAGTGGAAGGTGGATCGAGTCTTCAAGCCGAAGATGTCGAGAGACCAGGCCCTCTCCCTTCGAAAGCGCTGGGACGAGGCCCTGGAACGCGCCAAGGCGTGGGAACAGCCGGCACCCGTGAAGAAAACCACCCCGACGGCCCGAGCTCCCCGGAGGAACCGTCCATGAACCGACAGGAGATGCTCGAGCGGGCTCTCGCGGAGTCCGAGCCCTGGAGCGTGATCGTCATCGGTGGTGGTGCGACCGGGGTTGGCGTGGCCCTCGATGCCGCAGCCCGGGGGTACCGGACGTTGCTGTTGGAACGCCATGACTTCGGCAAGGGCACCTCCAGTCGAAGCACCAAGCTGGTCCATGGAGGCGTCCGCTATCTGGAACAAGGCAACGTGTCTCTGGTCATGGAAGCCCTCCGCGAACGGGGAATCCTCCGCCAGAACGCACCCCATCTGGTCGGGGAACTGCGCTTCATCGTCCCCAGCTACTCCTGGTGGGAAGGTCCGTTCTATGGGATTGGACTGAAGCTCTACCAGAGTCTCTCAGGCCGCTATGGCTTCGGGTCGTCCCACCTGCTGTCCAAGGAAGAGACCCTTCGGAGCCTGCCAAACATCAAGACCGAGGGTCTCCACGGCGGCGTGGTGTACTACGACGGACAGTTCGACGACACCCGTCTGCTGATCAACCTGGTGGCCACCGCTGCCGAACAAGGGGCATCCCTCCTCAACTACGCCCCGGTGACCGGTCTCCTGAAGGATCCAGACGGACTCGTGACGGGGGTACGGGTCCAGGACCTCGAATCCGGCCGGGAGTTCACCGCCCGGGGCAAGGTGATCATCAATGCCACTGGGCCCTTCACGGACGATCTCCGACGCCTCGCCGACCCGGAGTGTCGCCCGATGATCGCTCCCAGCCAGGGCGTGCACATCGTCCTGGACCGGAGCTTCCTGCCGTCCGACACCGCCATCATGGTCCCGCACACGAGTGATGGGCGGGTGATGTTCGCGATCCCGTGGCATGGCCACACCCTGGTCGGTACGACGGACACTCCGATCGGATCGGTGCCCGTTGAGCCTGTTCCGATGGATCAGGAGATCGGGTTCCTCCTCGAGACGGCCGGGCTGTATCTGGAGAAGAAGCCGACCCGGTCTGACATTCTCAGCACCTTTGCCGGAGTCCGACCGCTCGTGCGCATGGGCGATGGCAAGAACACGGCGGCGCTGTCGCGGGACCACACGATCCACATCGATCCCTCCGGCGTTGTGACCCTGTGTGGGGGAAAGTGGACCACCTATCGCAACATGGCCGAGGATTGTGTCACGCAGGCTGCGGTGCTGGCGCGGCTGAACGAGCAGCCGAGCGTCACGCGTCACCTGAACATCCACGGCTACCACCAGCATGCCGACCGGTTCGGTCGGCTGGCCTTCTACGGTTCAGACGCCCCGGCCATCCAGGATCTGATCCGCCACGAGCTGGCATTGGGTGAGCCGTTGCATCCGGCGCTGCCCATCGGTGGGGCCGAGGTGGTGTGGGCGGTCCGTCACGAGATGGCCCGGACGGTCGAGGATGTGTTGGCGCGCAGGACACGCGCCCTGTTCCTGAATGCCCGAGCCGCCCTCGAGATGGCCCCGGCGGTTGCGCGGCTGATGGCGCGCGAGTTGGGGGAGGATCCCTCCTGGGTCACTCAGCAGCTGGAGGCGTTTGCGGAGGTGGCCCGTGGCTTCCTCGTGTCGGACGAAGCTCGCTGACGGCTCTCTTGGATCCCTCCCGGCTCCGGAGGCATTCCCGGGTTTTACTCCACCGTGATCGCCCGCATGGCGGGGTGGAGGGTGCCGTTCACGTCACGGGCCTCGACGCAGATGTAGTGGGTCCCCTTCGGCAGGGGACTTGGAAGGGCTCCGCGCCAGAGGTGCTGGCTTCGGGTGGGGGCTGGGAGCGGGCCGAACGGTGCGACGAAGTTCGTCCCCTCCCGGGCACGGGTCGCGACGAATTCCGGATCGAACTCGATCACCCGCTGCAGGGTCAGCCATGGGCCGCGGTTGTTGAGCCTCATCCGGACCTCCGAGTTCTCCGAACCATTGAACACGTTGACGTGGATCATGGTGTTGGTGGAGGCCGCTGCGGACACGTGGTCCGGGGCCGTGATGTTCATCTGGTAGGAGGCCGGTCGGCGGGCAGCCCGGAACTCCACCGAGACCCCGCGCTCCCGGAAGGTCAGGATCGAGTAGCCGTTGGGTGCCCCGCACGACATCGTGGCATGGGGGATCCCAAACTCATCGGGCCGCCCGCGCCACCAGCTGCCGCATGCGGTGACGTTCACGATGTGGTGGTGCGGCTCCACACCCCTCCAGCCGTCCTCGCGGCGCAGGAAACGGTGGGCCGTCCAATGGGTGTGGCCCGAGATGCTCAGGCAGTAGGGACGGTCCTCGATGAGACGATAGACCTCCTCGCGGTTGTCGAGGTCGTAGAGCGGCACGTGCATCATGAGCAGCACGAGCTGCTTCTGGGGCACCAGCGCGAGGTCCTTCTTCAACCAGTCCAACTGGGCCTGTGTGACCCCGGAACGCCACGTCGTGTTGTTGGTGCCGCGCTGCGACCTGGGGATGAACTGGATGTCATTCAGGGCGATGAAATGGACCGGCCCGTGGTCGAAAGAGAATGTGCTTGGGCCATAGACCCGGTTGTACGTGTCCTCGAAGTCGAGTTCGGTCGGGGCGTCGGTGTTGACGTCGTGGTTCCCGATCACGTTCCACCATGGGATGCCAATGAGCGCCACAGCGGCGTTGTGGGGCGTCATCACGGACAGGTCGTCGAAGACGATATCCCCCAGGGTCACCCCGAACTGGGCCCCGGACTTCCCGATGAGGTCGTCGACGATGTCGTGCTTGAAGTAGTCCACCTCCCGGACGTCGCGGGGTTGGGTGTCTCCGAAGAACAGGGCCTGGAACGTATCGGGCTCCGTCTGGCGGTGGAGAGGGAAGTCGATGGAAGCGGGTAGCGGACCTGTGGGAGGGAGCCCCTCGAACTTCATGCGGGGTGAACCGGTAGGTTTGTGGTTGTAGAAGAACCGAGGCAGCCGGTCGGCGTTCACCGGCGGCATGTAGCCCCGGGGCTTGATGACGAAGAAGGTCGTCTCGGATCCCTCGAGGATCGGCAGTTCCCACCGACCGGAACGGTCCGTGAGTACGATGTCGCGGCCGTTCGAGACCCGGACCCCCTTCAGTCCCAGCTCCTTCGGGTCGCGCACTCCGTCGAGATCCCGGTCCTCGTAGACGATGCCTTGGGCCGTCTCGGCTCGGGTGGGAACCAGGGAGCCCACGATGGCGGCAAGGGCGATGACGAGTGCGGGGAAGATCCAGGGCCGATGCATCGGAGGAGTCTAGGACGTCGGCCCCGCTCCATAAACCGGAAACCTCGTGACGATCAGTCGTCGCCGGTGGATCCCTCAGGGGGGTCTTCAGCCGACTCCTGTTCCAGCCAGCGGACCATCGTGTGGATGATGTAGCCGATGGTCCCTAGGACGAGGACGGCGAGCGTGAGGCCGATGACGACATCCGTACGCTTGGCGGCGGGGATGAACCGGATGGGATAGAGGAAGGCGAGGATCGCGAGCACCATCACCGCGGCGGATGCGGTGGTGAGGAATCCGGGGCCGAGTCGACCGGATCGTGCCGTCATGCGGAAGACAATCCACCAGTAGGCGGACGAGAGGACGATCCCGAGGGCGAACGCGGGCAGGGCGAGGGAACTCCAGTGGAACTCAAAGCCGTGGGGTCCCTTGTCGAGAAAGGTGAGCGAGGCCAGCATGCCACCCAGACCCAGCGCCGAGGCGGACATCACGAGGAACCGGAACCTGGGGTCCTCGTGGAGCGGAACGGGGGCGTTGGGTTGGGGGGGCTTCATGGCACCTCGAACGGGTCGGACGGGTGACTCACTCGTAGGGAGGGGCTACGGGTTCACTGAGCAGGGGGAAGTTGAAACCGCCCTGCCATAATTCCTGGAACCGTGATGTCCTCATCGAGGACCTCCCACCTGAGGGCATACCCATTCAACTCGATTCGAACATCCTGCAACTGCTCCTGGGTAGCTCGCTTGAGAATCCGGAACCGGTCGGCGGGGAATCCGATAATGCGTCCGTCGTGGAGCTCCACGAAGACCGTCCGACTTTCCACCCAGGCTCGGACAGCCACGGGTTCCGAGGCTCTGGGAATCTCATCGCTGATGGTGCTCATGGTAGGCGTTCTTCAGTTGGTCCAGATTCTCGAAGATCAGTTGCTCAATCCGACGCAGATCCTGGGCTCGGACGCCGCGGTTCTGGGCCAGAAGGATCACCGGAACGAGCCAGAACTTGCATTCTCCTTCTGCTGTTCGGACATGGATATGAGGCGGCTCGTTTCCCTCGTTTGAATAGAAGTGAAACCGGAACGACCCGATTCTCAAGACCGTCGGCATTCGCGGAACCTAGGTGTCCGGATCCGATTCGCCACGACTTTATAGTTCCCGATCGTCGGCACCGAGCCCTGCTCTGGGGATGCCATGACGAGGAACCGCAATCTCGGATCCTCGTGGAGCGGAACGGGGGCGCTGGGTTGGGGGGGCTTCATGGCACCTCGAGCAGGGCGGTGGCGGCAGCGGGGGAATCCGCACGCTGGGCCAGCGAGGTCAGGATGGCCTGGGCTTGGCGTGGGACCTTGCCCCGGAACCGCTCCTCGCTCCCAACCTTCACCACGATCGGTTGGTCGAGATCAACGAGCGCGTCCGACAGTCGGAGGACCAGCTTGGGTGCACCCTCGGCGTCGATCTGGATGGTCTGTCCCTCGACCGACGCCGTGATCTTCTGACGCTCCGGGATCGGTGAGCCATCCGGGATCTGGAGCCAATAGAACCGTCGGTGGACGACATCGTCCTGCTGCCAGACGACCTTCTTCGGCCAGGGATTGCGTCGGAACTCGGCCATCCATGGGACCCCTTCTGCGTCGCGTCGCTTCATCCAGTGGCCGAGACCTTCGTAGATGCGGACGAAGTGCGGGTAGCCGCCGGCATCCGCGGAGGCGAGGCGGTCCAGTTCGGCGGCCTTCTCGGTGGCGAGACGGTTTCGGTTGTAGGCCCCATCATCGGCACCCATGAACAGGGCGAAGGGGAGGTTCCTCAATCCGAGGAGCGAGGCCTCGTTGGGATGTCCTGCCATCATCGCAGCGGCTGCCCAGCGGTCCGCCATGCGCGGTGCGAGCTGCCAGACCCCATCCCCGCCGGCGGAATAGCCCATGATGTAGACCCGGTTGGGATCGACACCCTTGAGCGCCACATGGTCCTCGATCAGGCGTTGGAACAGGTCATCGATGTGGGCCTCGTGCCAGAGGTTCCAGGTGTCGGTAGGCGCGCGCGGGGCGACGTAGATGCCTTCCTTCGGCTCGTAGAGGCGGATCTGGTTCTGCCACTGCTGGTCGTTCACCTGGGGCGGGGCGCCGCCGCCGCCATGCATCGAGATCCACAGGCTCCGTTGGCCGGAGGCCGCGTCGCCGAAGGACTTATCGAGCCAGCGCAGGGTACGATCCCCGATCTGGATGGTGCGGCCTTCCATCTCGGCGTTGCGGTCGCGGGCGATCTCCGCCAGACGATCGGCCCCGAGGAGTTCCACCAGGCGATCGGCCTCAGTCCTCGACAATGGGGCCTTCAGCGCGGGTTCATCGGACGGGCGATCGGTCTTCGCTTTGGCGACCCAGGCCTGCAGGGCGTCGACGGTCGCGGAGGCGGGGGTGAGGTCCGGCCAGAGGGCATCGACGGTGGGGTCTCCCTTGTCGAGGGGGCCGAAGGGCATCTCACGGACCTCGTTGCCGCGGGTGAAGCGCAGCCAGCCCCGGGTGCCGGGCTTGAGGTTGAAGCGCGGCATGTCATTGAGGTCCGCGGTACCCGATTTTGTCTCGGCGAGGGCGCATTCCTTACGGACACCATCGAGGACGCATACCTTGCCAATCAGGCGGGTGCCGCCCTTGCGATCCCAGAGTCGGACTCCAAGCCGGGCGAGGTCCGCGGCCTCAGGCGCCTTGGCGTAGCGGGGGGTGACATTGACGGCGGCGACAGTGTCGCGCTGGCGGGACCAGACCATCGGGAAGGTGGTCCCGTCGCGCTTCCAGGAAGTGGCGTAGATGGCGTGGCGGGGATTGTCGGCCTTGGCCTGGGAGGCGTCGCCCACGAACCAGCCGCGGTTGAGGCCGTTGGCGTCGAACTCATCGGCTCCTGTGAAGTGCCAACTGCCATCCCAGACCTCGACCCAGGTGTGGTTGCCGCGTTCGTTGGCCCACAGCGGGGTGCCGACGGCCCGGGCGGGTATCCCGACCGACCGGCAGGCCTCGACGAGGATGATCGAGAGACCGGTGCAGGTGGCTTTCCCCAGTTCACGGGACTCCTTGAGGCTCTGGTTGGGGCGCTTCCGTCCGGTGTTGTAGTGGACCTGGATCTGGTTGAAGAGCTTCTGGTTCAGCGCCTGGGCGGCCTGGGTCGCGGTGGTGGCCCCCTTCACGATCTCACGGGAAAGGGACAGCAGTTCGGCACGCCAGGAATCGCGGGTCTCGTCGAACACCGCGTAGGGAAGGACGTCGTTGAGGAACAGATCGTCGGGGACAGTGGCGGCCCACGGGAACTCCTTACGGGCTCGGAAGGCGAGGTCGAGATTCTCGGTCAGGAATGAGCTGGAGAGGGATTCCTTGTCGGCCTCGGGCATGTGCTCGACGAGGAAACGGGCGGCCCGTTCACCGGCCTCCCCGTGACGGGTCTTGGACTCCGAGATGAATTCGTCGAGGGCTCCGGCGAGGAGGGTGGCTCCGGAGAGGGCCCACAGGAGGGCAAGAACCGCGGCGTGCATCGGACAACGCTGCGGAAATCCCGTTCGAGGGTCAAAACCGATCAGTCTCCGAAGAGATTCCGGAGGGCCTCGCGGGCGGCATCGGCCCGGGAGTCGCCACCGCCCTTGGCCCAGACACGGGGTTTGAAGTCGAAGTACTCGCAGAAGTTGGCCTGTTCCTTGTTGTCGACCGGCTCGGCCCTTCCATCCCGGCACTGGTGGGCGGCGCGGAGGTCATAGAAAGTGCAGTTCACGCAGACCCGGAGGTCGGCGCGGCACTGGGGACACGTCTCGCTCCGGCCTGGAAGCTCACGAAAGGTCCAGACCCAGCCACAACGGTGACAGTGACGTGTCATCGTGATGTCCTACCAATCCAGAGCGGGGCCGTCCAGCGATCGGGTGGACCATGAAAAACCCGCAGGCAATGCGGGAAATAGGTGGTGTCCCGATCAGGGCCACAGCCCTCACCACTGGTGCGACGAGGTGGCGGCGCGGTCGAGGTGTGTGTAGCCGCCATCGACGTACAGGAACTGGCCGGTGATGTGGCTGGCCCGCGCGGAGGCGAGCCAGACAATGGCATCGGCGAGCTCCTCCGGGCGCGAGAGGCGTCGCTCGAACGGTACGAGGTCGGCGACCTTACGTCGTGCCTTCTCGGGATCGGGCTGGCTTGCGAACCAGCGCTGATACTGGTCTGTGTCGCACTCGGCCGGAATGACGGTATTCACCCGTACCCCTTGGGGTCCGAGGGCGAGGGCCCATTCGCGGGTGAGGGCATCGAGCGCGCCCTTGGCGGCGGCATAGCCGGAGGTGCGACCCTGGCCGGTGGTGGCGACCTTGGAGCTGACGTTCACGATCGCTCCCCGACGCGCGGCGAGATGGTTCCGGGCGAGGTGGGTGAGCGTGTAGGCCGGGATGAGGTTCCGTTGGAGGGAGGCGATAAAGGCGTCGGGCGAGGCATCGAGACCCACGCTGTCGTTCACGCCGGCGTTGTTCACCAGGATGTCGAGGAACCCGAAATGACGCACCGCCTCGTCGATTGCCCGGCGGCAGATGTCGGGGTCGGTGAGGTCGCCGGCGACGATCCGCACGGAGGGACGGCCTGCGGCCACCCGTTCGGCAGACTCGGCGTCGCGATCGACGATCAGCACCTGTGCACCCTCAGCGGCAAAGCGATTCACGGTGGCGGCGCCAATGCCCCGGGCTCCACCGGAGACGAGGGCGACCCGGCCTGTCAGTTCAAGGTCCATGAGGAGGGACCCTCCCCGGAACCGACGCTGGTGGACAACGGGAATCCGCTGGTCGAGGCAACTGGGGGGTGGCAGAAGGAGCGCTCGTGAGGGAATCCATCTGGCGTCTCGGCATCGTTTGGCTCCTCGCCTGGACGACCGGATGTGTCTGGGCAGCGGAGCCGTCGGCTCCGGGTGGAAGGCCCCTGCGGATCGCGGCGGCCTCCGACCTGACGTTTGTGATGCCGGAGTTGAATCGGCTGTTCGCCAGGGTGCATCCGGGTCATACGGCGGAGACGATCCTGGGAGCCTCCGGGACGCTCGTTGCCCAGATCCGTCAGGGGGCTCCTTTCGACCTGTTTCTTTCCGCTGACCGGCACTATCCGGACGCGCTGGTGGCCTCTGGGATGGCGGTTTCGAATTCCCTCACCCATTACGCCAATGGCCGTGTCGTCCTCTGGACGACTCGTGCGCAGCTGGATCTCGAGGTTGGCCTGACGATTCTCCGGGATCCTGCGGTCCGGCGCCTGGCGATCGCGAATCCGATCCATGCTCCGTATGGACGGGCGGCGCGGGACATCCTGTGGCAGGCGGATCTGTGGGGCGTGTGGAGCAACCGGGTTGTGTTGGGCGAGACCGTGGCCCAGACGGCGCAGTGGGTGGAATCGGGATCCGTGGATGTCGGGCTGGTGTCGCGCTCGTGGGTGAAGGCCCCACGTGCGGGCGAGCTCGGGCGATGGTGGGAGGTGCCGGTGGGGTTCCATGCTCCTCTCGAACAGGTCGCTGTCGTGACCCGCCGGGGCGGGTCCCATCCGGGCGCAGAACTCTATCTCAAACTCCTCCGATCGCGGCCGGCCATCGATCTATTGAAACGGTTTGGGTTCGATGTCCCCGAGGACACCGACGGGACGACTGCTGTTCGACGGTGAATGTAGGCCTGATGGTTCCTCCCGCCCCATGAGTTCCGTACTGCTCCCATCCGAGTGGTTGTCGCCGGAGATCTGGCAGGCTCTGGATTTGACCTTCCGGCTGGCGGGTCTGGTGACCGTGTTGCTGGTGGTGCTGGCCGTTCCGCTGGCAGCGTGGTTGACGGCCTCGAGGCGTCCCTGGGTTCCCGTCGTCGAGGCGATCGTGGGTCTGCCCGTGGTCCTGCCACCGACGGTCCTGGGGTTCTATCTCCTGTCCCTGTTCGCCCCGGACACGCTGCTGGGACGTTTCTGGTTCCAGATCACCGGGGATACCCTCGCCTTCAGCTTCCCCGGACTGGTCCTGGGATCCCTGGTGTACAGCCTGCCGTATGCGGTCCAGCCCCTGACGGCCGCCTTCCGTTCCGTTCCGCCTGAATACCTCGAGGCGGCCCGATCCGTCGGAGCAACCCCGTGGAGCATGTTCTGGAGGGTGACCCTCCCATTGTCCCGACGTGGGCTTCTGGTGGCGGCGATGCTGAGCTTTGCACATACGGTGGGGGAGTTCGGCGTCGTGGTGATGTTGGGGGGCAGTATCCCGGGTCGGACCCGGGTGGCCTCGATCGCGCTTTATGACGAGGTCCAACGCATGGACTACGCAACAGCCCACCGGCTGGCGTTGGTGCTTCTGGCGTTCTCGTTCGCGGTGCTGGTGCCGATGGCGTGGCTCCAGAGGCGAAACCGTCCCGCATCGAGCGTTGTCCCTGGTGGGTGAAAGGGGAGCCTCGGGGAGGCTTCCCGTCTCGACGATTGACACTGGCATCCGCGTAGGGGTATCGG
Source organism: Verrucomicrobiota bacterium (assembly GCA_039800465.1). Classification (GTDB taxonomy): domain Bacteria; phylum Verrucomicrobiota; class Verrucomicrobiia; order Limisphaerales; family UBA9464; genus UBA9464. Next base: position 6,533 of record JBDLQQ010000008.1, on the reverse strand, counting down.
CTCTGTGTACCCCGACGACCCCATGGCGACCTCCAAGCCTTCACACTCTCGCCCTGTGCCCAGGATTTCCGAGACGGAATGGGAAATCATGCGCGTCGTCTGGGGAAGGTCCCCCATCACGGCGGCTGACATCATCGCGGACCTCACAGCGCAGGACCCAACCTGGCATCCGGTGACCGCCAAGACGCTGTTGAACCGGCTCGTCCGGAAGGGGGCGCTGGGCTTCGATCAACAGGGGCGCGCCTATTTGTATCGACCCTTGGTGGATGAGCAGGCCTGCGTCGCCGCCGTGGCGAGTTCGTTCCTGGATCGGGTCTTCGGGGGTTCCCTCGGATTGATGGTGGCCCATTTCGTGGACCAAAAGGGTCTGACCCCGAAGCAGGCCCGCGAGTTACGCAAGGCCGTCGAGGAAATCTGAGGCATCTGCCGGCTTCTGGCCTGGGCACTGCTTAGTGCACCGGCAGCATGGAAACCCCGATTGTCGCCGAGTTCCTGGGGGGGCTCGTCCGTTCCTCATGGCATGAGGCGGTCCTTGCAGGTTTGTTGGGGCTTGTCGTCTGGCTGATGGGAGACCACCTGGATGCGCGCTGGCGCTGTCGGCTCTGGATGCTGGTCCTGTTGCGGCTGGCCTGGCCGTTCTTCCTTCCCAGCCCGGTGAGTCTCTTCAACTGGGTCGGAGGAGCCCTGGGTTCTGAAGTCGGGGGCGAGGCAGGAGTGGACGATCCCGAGCACACACTGCCTTTCCTCCTCGAGCAGGGTCCCGTCCAGAACCTCTGGCTGTTGGGTGCGTTGGCGCTGGTTTTCGGGGCACTGGTTTCCCTGGTCCGGGTCATCCGGCTCAGGTGCCGATCCCGGGACCTCACCTTCCCGGGTGTGCGGGAGATTCTGGTGCAGTGTCGGCGTGAGATGGGGGTCACTGTGCCGGTCCGGTTGCTGGAATCATGGCAGGTGACGAGTCCTTGTCTGCTGGGAATCCTTCGACCATCCATCGTGATGCCTGAGGGACTGGTGGGTGATCTGACCCAGGAACAGCTCCGATTGGTCTTCCGGCACGAAATGGCCCATCTGCGGAGATGGGATCTGCCTTTCAACTGGCTGCTGGCGGCGATCCAGACATTCCACTGGTTCAATCCGCTCGCCTGGTTCGTGGTCCGGCGGATCCTTGCCGATCGCGAGGAGGTCTGTGACTCGATCGCTGTAGAGGGGCGGCCGGAGGCCTGTCGGCCCTACGGAGAGCTTCTCGTGAAGATCGCGTTGCGGTCGGGTTCCTGGAACGCCGAACGGGTGTCTTCCGGTGGGACTGTGGGACTGACAGGGGCGGGTGGCCGTTCGTTTGGGGATCTCTGTCGACGGCTGCGAGCGCTCCGGAGGGTGGGGTCAGATCGGCGATCCTCCTGGGTTGGGGCTATCCTGTGGCTGGCCCTCCTGGTGGCCGGCTTCACGGATGCCGTCCCGCGCCCGACCGAGGAGACGCATCGGCCGGGTCAGATTGGATGGCAACACCTCATTCCAGAGCGGTTCCTGGACCAGAACGATAAGACCCCGGAGGGAATCCTCCGGGGTCTGTAGCTCGGGTCGCCGCCGACCTGTGCGTGCTGCGGATCAGACCCCGCGGAAGTTCGGCAGGTGCATCTTCTCTCCGGCGCGCAGGGCGGATTCGTGGGCGAGGATCCCGACCATGGTCCAGTTCACCGACTGGTGGACGTCGGGGAAGCTCGGGCGGTTCTCGAGGACCGCGGTCACGAACTCATGGGCGAGGTGCGGGTGGCTGCCGCCGTGGCCGCTGCCCTGGATGAAGCTCAGGTGCGCGTTCTCGGCCAAGTCGTACACGCACTTCGTGGTGAATTCCCGGATGCCCTCGGGGAGGAGATGGGCGTAGTCGGGGATCTTCACCTTCTCGACCTTCTCGCCACCCACGTGGAGGACCGGATCGTCGTGCTCGGTCAGCTGCCACTCGAACGAGGTCTGGGATCCGTAGCAGTCGAAGCTCTCCTGGTATTGGCGGGCGGCCTCGAACAGGTATCGGGTCACCTCGCCGGCGACGTCCTGGTTGCGGACCTTGAAGTGGGCGGTCTCGAAGGAGAAGGGCGATCCGTACTTGGCGATGCGGGCCTCCGAGATGCGTCCGGAGCCGAGGCAGGAAACGTATTCAGCCTCTCCATTGACGATACCGAGGCAGGGGCTGACGCAGTGGGTCGCATAGTGCATGGGAGGGAGGCCCTCCCAGTAGCCGGGCCAGCCGTCCATGTTCTGCAGGTGGCTGCCGCGGACGAACTGGATGCGTCCGAGACGACCGGTGTCCCGGAGCTCGCGGACATAGAGGTATTCGCGGCTCCAGACGACGGTCTCCATCATCATGTACTTCTTACCGCTCTCCTTACTGGCCTTCACGATCTCGCGCGCCTCCTCGATCGTGGTGCAGGCGGGCACGGTGCAGGCGACGTGCTTGCCGGCGCGGAGGGCGGCGATCGACTGTGAGGCGTGGAGATGGATGGGGGAGTTGATGTGGACCGCATCGACCTTGGGGTCGCGGAGGAGGTCCTCGAAACTCTGGTAGCGTTTCTCCACCCCGAACGCCTGGCCAACGGCGTCGAGCTTCTCCTTCGAGCGCTGGCAGATGGCGTACATGTTCGCCTGGGGATGCCGTTGGTAGATGGGTATGAATTCGGCACCGAAGCCGAGTCCGACGATCGCGATGTTCAGTTTGCGGCTCATGTTGGAGTGGAAAACGGACCCCTGGATCACGGCGATGCGCCGCGGGAATCCACGACCAGTCAACGCACCGTCGGCCGGTGGTGCAACGCGAAAGTCCTCCGCGCCTCTCTCGTCCTGTAACCTGCGGTCACCCACCCCAGTCCTTACGCTGAGATGCCCTCCATCGTCCTCCGCTCCCTCACGCTCCCCACGCTCGCCCTGCTCATGGGTCTGCAGGCCCGGGCCGCCACCAATCCCGACGATCAGTGGCCTTCCTGGAGGGGTCCTCAGGGGACAGGGGCGGCATCTCGAGCCCATCCTCCGGTGGAATGGAGCGAATCGCGCAACGTCGCATGGAAGGTACCCGTCCCTGGACGCGGCAGCTCTACCCCGGTCGTCTGGGCCGATCAGGTCTTCCTGCTCACCGCGATTCCGGATGGCCCGGAGGCCTCGGCGGCCGCGGAGTCTCCGGGAGGAGGTCGTGGTGGGCGCGGACGGGGCGAAAGTCCGTCGGTCCCCCAACGGTTCACGGTCCTCTCGTTCGACCGCAAGGACGGCAAGGTCCACTGGCAACACACCCCCCGGATCCAGGTCCCCCATGAGGGCCATCACAAGGATCACGGATTCGCCTCCGCCTCTCCCGTGACCGACGGCAAGGTCCTGATCGCGTCGTTCGGTTCCTTCGGTCTCTTCGCCTACAACCTCCAGGGAAAGCTGCTTTGGGAGAAGGACCTAGGCGACATGCGGACCCGCAACAGCTTCGGAGAGGGCAGTTCGCCCGCACTGCATGGCAACACCGCGGTGGTGCTCTGGGATCATGAGGGAGATGACTTCATCGTGGCTCTCGATACGCGGGATGGGCGCGAACTCTGGCGTCAGCGGCGCGACGAGCCCACTGGATGGAGCACCCCTCTGATCGTGGAGCACGGCGGGAAGGTCCAGGTGGTGGTCAACGGAACCAACAGGGTCCGGGCCTATGATCTCGCGGACGGCACCCTCCTCTGGGAATGCGCTGGGCAGACCGCCAACGCGATTCCCACCCCGGTTGTGGACGGGGGGCGGGTCATCGTCATGAGCGGTTTCCGAGGAAGCGCGCTGCAGGTCATCCAGCTGGGCGGGCAGGGGGACCTCTCCGGGACCGACGCCATCGTCTGGAGCCGCAACAAGGGGACCCCCTACGTACCCTCACCCCTCCTGTATGGGAGGCGGCTCTACTTCCTGTCGGGCAACACGGGCATCCTCTCGGTCCTCGATGCGAAATCGGGTCGGGCGGACGTGGAGATGGAACGGCTGGAGGGCATCTCGGGCGTCTATGCCTCTCCGGTGGCTGCGGACGGACGGGTGTACATCGCGGGTCGTGACGGGACTGTGGTGGTCCTCAAGGATGGACCGAAGGTCGAGGTCCTCGCCACGAACCGTCTGGACGATGGATTCGACGCCTCGCCGGCGCTGGTGGGTGATCGGCTGTTCCTGAGGGGCCGAGGCTCCCTCTACTGCCTCCAGGAGAAGTCCCGCTGACGTCCGCGGGGCGGGTTCGGTGGAAAACAAAAACGCGGTGGAGTTGCCTCCACCGCGTGATGCCGGGGCGATCGGGCGCCCGGGTGTGTGGCCTAGACGGCCTCTCCGACCTGGTACCGGAGGAACCGGCGGACGGTGAGGGTGTCACCAAGGGCCTTGGCGACGGAGCCCACGTGGGCATCCACCTTGATGTCAGGATTCTTGACGAAGCCCTGTTCGAGGAGGCAGGCGGTCTCGAGGAACTTGTTGATCTTGCCCTCGATGATCTTGGCCACGGCCTGCGGAGGCTTGTTCTTCACGGCCTCGCTCTGGCCGGCGATCTCGCGCTCCTTGTCGATCACGGCCTGCGGGACCTCGGTGCGGCTGATGGCGACCGGGCTTGCGGCGGCGATCTGGAGGGTGATGTCCTTGACGAGCTGCTTGAAGTCGTCGGACGCGGTGGACTCGGCCTTGCCGCAGGCGACCTCAACGAGGACGCCGACCTTGCCCCCGGTGTGGATGTAGGCGGCGACGAGACCGTTGCCGGAGACCTCGAGCCGGTCGTGGCGGCGGATCTGGATGTTCTCGCCGATCCTTGCGACGGCAGCGACGCGGTCGGCCTCGAGGTCGACCGACGGATTGGAGGCGACCTTGTTGGCGAGTTCGTTGCAGAACTCCTTGAACGAGTCGTTGCGGGCGACGAAGTCGGTCTCGCAGTTGACCTCGACGAGGACGCCGACCTTGCCGCCGTTGACGACGGCCTGGGCGATGAGGCCTTCCTTGGCTTCGCGTCCGGCCTTCTTGGCGGCGCTGGCCTGGCCCTTCTTGCGGAGGATGTCGACGGCTCCGTCGAGATTGCCACCGGCTTCGACGAGCGCGTTCTTGCAGTCCATGAGGCCGGCGCTGGTCATCTCACGGAGCTTGCCCACGAGGGCGGGGGTAATGTCTGCCATGACTGGAAGAGGTTTGTCGTGTAGGTGCGACGGGCAGTGCGGAGGGACCGCCCGCCCGTTGCGGGTTGAACTCAGGCAGCCGGAGCGGGGGCAGCCTCAGGAGCCGGAGCCGGAGCGGGGGCAGCGGCCTCGACCTCGGGGCGATCGGCCTTGCGGGACCGCTTGGCGTCGTGCTCCGCCTTGGCCTTGGCGATCGAGTCGACCACAGCGCTGAGGATGAGCTTCACGGAGCGAATGGCGTCGTCGTTGCCCGCGATGGGGTGGTCGACGAGGTCGGGATCGCAGTTCGTGTCGACGATGGCGATGAGGGGGATCTTGAGCCGGCGAGCCTCGGCGACCGCATTGTGCTCGCGCTTGATGTCGATGACGAACATCGCGTCCGGGAGGGCCTCGGTGGTCCGGAGACCATCGAGGTTCTTCACGAACCGGGCGTGCTCGCGGCGGATCATGGACTGCTCCTGCTTGACGTACTCATTGATCGAGCCGTCCTGCTCCATGCGCTCGATGTCCTTCATGCGCTTCAGGGAGCGCTTGAGGGTCCGGAGATTGGTGAGGGTGCCACCGAGCCAGCGTCCGGTGACGTAGGGCTGGCCGCACGCCTTGGCGGACTCCTTGACCGCCTCCTGGGCCTGCTTCTTGGTGCCCACGAACAGGATCTGTCCGCCCTTGCCGGCGACCTGGGCGAGGAACGCGCAGGCGGACTCGAGCTGGACGACCGTCTTGGAAAGGTCGATGACGTGGATGCCGTTGCGGGCCTCGAAGATGAACGGCTTCATCTTGGGGTTCCAACGACGGGTCTGGTGACCGAAATGGACTCCTGCCTCGAGGAGCTCCTTGACGCCTACTTGACTCATGGTGTTGACAGCTTCCGATGGTTGCGGCGTTGACCGGGACGATTCGCCCGACGCCATCCGGCGGAAGGACCGGATTGTATCAGATGTTGTTGTGGCCTCCCGACGCACTCGCGTCAGGATGTTATGGCCGGTTTCCCGCCCGTTGCCAGTCGGGTTGGGAATCCTTTCAAAACGGGGCATAGGAGGGCAACTGGTTTCTCCGGGGCGGAGAGGTTGTTGTAGTCGCGCGGGAAGACGGGCCATCGGCATTCACTCGCCGCCGGACTCCTTGATGCGGGGGATAGGCGGACTGGAACGGGGCGATCGACAGGGGTTGGTCGGCGGTTTACAGAAGGGCGAGTCCTTTCTCCGATGTCCTCAACCCCCGAGACGCCGCTTTCAACGGCCCAGCGCCGATTCCTACTCCTGACCGCTGGCGTGAATGGCGCCGCCATCATGGTGGTGGAGATCCTGGGCGCCAAGATGCTGGCCCCCTATCTGGGGACCTCCCACTTCGTCTGGACCGCCCAGATCGGCATCGCGATGGCATCCTTGG
>JBDLQQ010000007.1:0-3116 GCA_039800465.1 Verrucomicrobiota bacterium | reverse complement strand
GGGGTGTTCCTCCAAAAACCACCGCAGATAGATGGACTGGCCCTTGAGGTCTTTCCCGAGGTTGATCGAAGCGCTGTGCATGGATGGTCAGAGGTGATCGCCCATGGACCTTCAAGCATCAGGAGAGGCACTCCATCGGCCGAGCGATCCGGAGGTCACCACCTGTGGTTGGTGGCACGGTTTACGACTATGAAATTACCCAAGAAAAACTTGTAACGCTAGATCCACAAAAGCGGTGACAGAGGAGCGGTAGTGTGCGATTGCACGGTACAGTTGGGAGAAAACTCGGCCCAGATGGGTGGATATCGCAGAAAAGCGCCTGCAGAAACGGATTCGAGTGTATTCTTTTGTGGACATAGGATTGACGCGTCGAGTGAACTCACGGCCCCGGGGTTGTTGGCCCAAAAACGTCGACGCCGTCGCTGCAGTTCGGATGCTGCGATGGGGCGATCTGGAAACCGAATGAAACACCCGCCCCTGCCTCCACGGGTTTGGAATCTGCAGATGGCTCGCATCTGCCGCATGGCCATCCCCACGGATCGAACCGCTTGGGCATGTTTGAGGTCGTGGATCCATTGGGGGGGGCTAGTGATCCTTTTCTGTTGTTTCTGCCTGCAGATCCCGGTCTCAAAGGCGGCGGATACCAAGCCCTTTCTCAATTCTCGGTGGAGCGAGCGCGACGGACTTCCCGGAGGGGGAATCCTTCACCTGTGCGAAGCTCCGGATGGGTTCCTGTGGGCGTGCACCAAGTATGGCCTTCGTGCCTTCGACGGGACTCGATTCTTCGTCCCCCCTGGGCTCGAGGGCTTGAAGGATGAAGCCGTCCAGCGGGTCGTCTTCGATGGGGGCGGGCGAGCGTGGCTCCGTGGGAAGGGGATTGTGCATCGACTGGAACCCCAACCGCAGGGAGGATTTCGTGTCGAAACAGTGGTGGCCACCGATGTGGTTCAGGACGGAGCAGGATGGATATGGTGGCAGGAAGGTGAGACGATTCGAGGGCGGCTTGGGGACCTGAAGGAGGACCTGCCTTCAGGTCCGTTTCCCGGTGAAGACTCGCCGGGGCTGTTGCCGGCGCTCTGGGGGGGGCGGGAGGGCGGTGTCTATCGGATGGATGCCTCGGGAGACTTGTGGCGGGGGACTTTGCGAGACTGGAAGCGATTGCCGGGCCCCCTTTCTCCAGGGGTTCGTGTCCGATGGTGTGAGCTGTTCGAGGATCGGCGGAGTCGGATCTGGATCTCCCTATTGACCCAGTCGGGGCAGGTCCTGCTGTTCCGGAGCGCCGGCGATGGATGGGTTTCGATGATCCCCAAGCAGGTGACGGACCCGCGGTTGGTCCGATGCTTCCATGAGACCTCCGCAGGAGAGATTCTCGCCGGTGCCGATCTTGGATTCTTGTATCGGTTCTCGGAGGCTCAGCCCGTCCCCGAGGTGTATCGCGTGGGTTCCCCTCCGGAGCCGATCCAGGCCATCCATGAAGACGATCTGGGCAACTGGTGGGTGGGATCGGAGGAATCGGGGCTTCGCTTGATCAGCCGGGAGTCCAATGTCCTGCTGACTCAGGAGAATCCGACCGGTCCGGCGAGCGGTGCCTCGGCCCAGGTTCCGCCGATCCGTGAAATTCGGGAACGCGATCCCTTCCCGATCCAGGGCATCACCCTGGATTCCATCGGTCGATTGTGGGCCGCCGGCGGCGCTCAAGGCCTGCTTGTCCGAGACGGAGATCGGATGGTCGTTGCAAGCGCGACCCCTCCATTGCTGCAAGGTGGGCACCATGTGACGGTGGTCGCGTCGTCGCCCCGAGGGTTGGTGGTCGGGGGCGGGGGTGTCTTCATGGTGCTGGACCACGATGGGCGATTGGTGCCGGGGCACGATCACTCCGCCTGGCTGGGAACCGGTTCGATGATCGCTCTCGAGGTGGACGGAAACGGTGGCGTATGGGCCGGCTCCGATTCGGGGCGGTTGTTCCATCTGCCGCCGGAAACGAAGAAGCCCGAGATCATCCCGGTCGGAAGCCCGGTCTTCGATCTGGCCATCGAGAAAGACCGGGTGTGGATGATCGCCGGCAAAACGCTGAAATGCTGGCAGAAGGGGACGTGGCAACCGCTGCCGGCGGAATTGGAGATGGTGCGGAATCCCCAGTCGGTATTTGTGGATCGACGGGGGCGGTTGCTGGTGGTGGGAACGTCCGAGGTCGCCATTTGGAACGGGCAAGATCTGGCCGTCCTGGGGGCCCGTCAGGGGGTGTTCCCCGGTTTGAATTCGAAGGTCCTCCAGGATCCCCAATCACGACTCTGGTTGGCGACCGATGCCGGGATCCTCGAGTTGAACGCCGGTTGGATCGATCAGGCCTTGTCCACCGGTCGGGCGACCGAGGTATCCGGGGCATCGATCGAGGCCGTGGGGCGGGTGATTCATTTCTCGATGCTTTCGGAAATCCATCTCACTTCGAAGAGGGCCGGTGCTCCGATCTGGACGCCATCCGGAGAAATCGCACTCCCTTCCAACAAAGGGGTGCTGCTGGTCCGTCCTCGTGCGAGCGACAGCCTCCGGAGTCCTGCAGCGGTCCGCATCAGCGGCATCCGGACCGGATCCGCCGGAGCCTTCGGCGATTCCCTGGCAATGACCAATCTGTGCATCCCGGAGGGGGGGGAGTTGTTGGTCAGTCTCCAGAGGGGGCTCGCGGCCACTCTCCTGTCGCCCACGATCCGCTACTCGATCTCTCAGGATGACCGATCATGGAGCTATTCCCAGGGTGATGAGTTGCTCCGCATCCGTCACTCCGCGACCGCGGCCTTCCCGTTGCGGGTCCAGAGCAAGTTGTCTGGGGGTGGATGGGGAGGGGCTTCGACCAACTGGATCGAGGTGGACCAGTCCCATCGGCTTTCCAACGCCTGGCGGGCGGCGATCTTGGGTTCGTTTCTCCTGATGGGCGGATTGGTGGGCTGGCAGGCCTACCGATCCAGCCTTCACCAGCGTCGGGTTCGGATCCGTGTATTGGAAGGGATTCAAAGCGATCGCATCCGCATCGCACGAAGCCTCCATGACGATCTGGGAAACCGCCTCAGTGAGATCCAATTGCTCACCGAGCAGGCCACCTTCCTGTTCAAGCCCCAGGA
>JBDLQQ010000006.1:0-7304 GCA_039800465.1 Verrucomicrobiota bacterium | reverse complement strand
CACGACCATCTTCAATTTGGCCACGATTTTTGCCCAGCAGGGGAGCCGGGTGTTGATTGTCGATTCCGACTTACGTCGTCCGAGCCTGCACAAACTTTTCAATGTCACCAATTCGTTGGGGCTGACCAACTATCTCCTCAAGCAGAATAAATTAGAGGAGGTTGTCCAAACCACCGCAGTCCCGTCCCTTGACTTCCTACCGAGTGGAAAGCTTCCCAGCAGTTCAATGGGTATTCTGAACTCGGTGGCCATGAGGGCATTCATCGAGGAGGCCAAGAGTCGTTATGACTTCGTTTTCTTCGACTCGCCGCCGATCATGGGCGTCAGCGATGCGGCCATTCTTGCCAGCGAGGTCGATTTCGCGGTTCTTGTCGTCCAGTACCGCAAGTATCCGCAGCAAATGACCCTGAGGGCCAAGCAGATGGTCGAGAAGGTTGGCGGCCGCTTGCTGGGTGTTGTGTTGAATAACATCAATATCTCTCAGGATAGCTACTACTACTATTACAGCGGCTACTACTACGACTACTACTCCAAGAGCGAGGAGAGTCGAGCGCCGGGCGAGAAGTCTACGACCACCGCAGCTGGGAAGGGTGGATCGGAGATCAAGAAAAAGTACTGATTCCCTCAGCAAATGGTTTTGTCGAAGTTTTCCATGAATCGTCAACGTTCCATTGGATTACGCCCAGTCGGCGTGGCCGTGCTTCTTGTTCTAGCGTTCCTCTTCATCGGTTGTGCCGACCTTGCGGTGCCGACCCCGACCAAGGTGGCGGATGCTGCGGATTCGATGAGCGCGGATTTCCTCCGCCCAGGGGAGCGTATCCGTGTTGTCTTCAATGACATCCCGGATTCTCCGGTGCCGACCGAGGAAGTCATCCCTGAGGATGGGCGTATCATTCTCCCAAGGGGCGTCGAGGTGGTGGTGATTGGTAAAAAGCGGACGGAGGTTGAGAAGGAAATCGCCCGGATCTATGTCGAGGAAAAGAAGCTCTATCGGAAAATCACGGCGAACATCGAGAGAATGGCTTCCTTCATCTCCGTCGGTGGCGAGGTCAGGAATCCCAGTGCGGTGATGTTTCGTGGGGACATGACCGTGACGGCAGCAATTGCCTCAGCTGGAGGTTTTAGTGAGTATGCCAACCGCAGTGGTGTCATCATCACTCGTGCGGCTAACAAGAAGCAGATCAAGGTCAATGTCCGCAGGGCCGTCAATAATCCGGAGCTGGATTTGATCCTCTATCCTGGCGATCAGATCTACGTGCCGCGAAGCAAGATCTGATGGTCGAGATTGTGGCGGGGGATCCTGAAGGATCCCAGATCTTCTCATTAGATAGGCTTCCTCTGTCCGTTGGGCGGCGTTCTGGTGAATGCCTGATCAATCGGACTGGAGTCTGGGATGGCCATATTGTCCTATCCCGTGACGCTGAAGGTTGGATCGTAGCGACACCTCACACGGAAGCTGCTGTATTCCGCGGTGGTGAGCAGTTGGGGCCGGCGACCCGACTCAAGAACGGGGACGGTCTGGATTTGGGCTCAGCGAGGCTGCTGTTCCGGATTTCCCCGCCCCGTCAGCGTACCCTTCGGATGCTGGAGACTTTCACTTGGTCTGGGCTTGTCATCCTCGTTGTTGCCCAGATCCTGCTGATGAGGCGTTTTTGATCAGCTCTCGAGAGATTCCCGGACCGTTGCAAGGAACTTGGGAATCCCTTCATCAAAGGCGGCTGAGATGGGCAGTATAGGGGTCTTCTTCACCCGTCTCTTGAAGGCCTTGAGATTCGCCTCGGCCATGGGTTCATCCATTTTGTTGGCAATCACCAGCATCTGCTTTCTTAGGAGACCTTCGTCGTACTGTTGGAGTTCCTCCAATAGAGATCGGTAGTCTTCCCAAGGAGGGCGGTTATCAGTACCCGCCATGTCGAGAAGAATCACCAGCATCCGACAGCGTGCTACATGTCGAAGGAACTTGTGTCCCAGCCCTACATTTCGGTGCGCACCAGCGATCAGTCCCGGGACGTCGCACATCGTGATCCTGTGGAAGTCTGGAAATTCCACGATGCCGATCTGAGGGGTCAGGGTGGTGAAAGGGTAGGGGGCGATCTTGGGACGTGCCCGCGAGATGGCCGTGAGCAGCGTCGATTTTCCTGCGTTCGGATATCCGATGATGCCGACATCAGCCACCATTCTCAGCTCGAAGAGGTAATTGCCCTCTGTTCCGGCCTCTCCAGGCTGGGCGAATCGCGGCGCTTGGCGGACTGACGTGGCGAAATTCCGGTTGCCCAAGCCTCCCCGACCACCCTGACAGAGTATGAAGCGCTGTCCGTGGGACGTGAGGTCACAAACCAGTTCACCTCGTTCCACGATTTGATGGGACTCCTGTGGTTCGTCCTTTGTGAGATCCAGCTCGAGGGCTTTGGCGCCACTGGCCCGAATCACGGGGCGACCGGACAGGGCGGACGGGATAGTCGTTTCTGAGTCCTCATGGGACTCCTCGGTGCTCTCCTGTGATGCGGGCGATGGGCATCGCCAGACCAGAGTTCCGCATGGAACCCGTATGACGAGGTCCTTTCCCGCATGTCCATCCATGCCTTTCCCCATCCCGGCCTGCCCTGACTCGGCGATCAACCGGGGTTGATAGAATTGGTTGATGAGATTGTTGAGGTCGTGGCTGGCCTCGAGGATGACGTCCCCACCCTTGCCGCCATTGCCGCCGCTGGGGCCGCCTTTGGGACGGTAGGCCTCACGATGGAAGGCGACGCATCCCTTTCCTCCATGGCCAGCTCGGGCAAAGATCTTGACCTCATCAATAAACATGGGAGCGGTGTAGAGTGGTGTAAGGATCCGTGCCCTATTTGGGCCGCGTAGTAGTCTGGAAGCAAAAAGGGCGAGGCAGCGCCTCGCCCCTTCCTGTGTTATCGGGGAATCAGTTCCCTGATGGGTCGGCACCCGGAGTGACGTGCACCTTGCGGGCCGTCTTGTCGAAGCGTACCCGACCGTCGACCAAAGCAAACAACGTCCAATCGCGGCCAGTCCCGACATTCTGGCCGGCATGGAACTTGGTCCCGTTCTGACGGACGATGATGCTGCCTGCCGTGACGAACTCAGAACCGAACGCCTTGACGCCAAGACGTTTGCTCGTGCTGTCACGGCCGTTTCTCGAACTTCCCTGTCCCTTTTTGTGAGCCATGTGAAATCTCTCCTTCCAGAACGCCCCTTCAGGCGGTGATCTCTTTGATCTTGAGCACCGTCAGTTCCTGACGATGTCCCTGTTTCTTGTGGTAACCCTTCCGGCGACGCATCTTCCAGATCACCTTCTTGTCGCCGCGGATGTGTTCAACCACATCTGCGGTGACAGCGGCTCCCGATACGAGCGGGGAACCGACCGAGACCTTGCCATCGTTGTTGATGAGGAGGATCCGATCGAGACGGACGGACTGGCCTGCCTCGGTTGGGATCCTCTCGACCTCGAGCGTGTCCCCGGCAGAGACCCGGTATTGTTTTCCTCCGGTTTCTAGAACTGCGTACATAGGAATATTTCCCTTAAAAAGGACGGGAATAAAAGCGCATCGCCACAGGAGTGTCAATGTGCGGTTTTTTGTTTGTTGGATGCCACCCCTTTTCTTCCCAGTTCAGGGCAGGCTTTGGAGCGGTTTGGCTCCGGTTCACGCCAGCTTCGACAGGAGCTCGTCGTTGGTCTTGTGCTTCTTGAGGGCGGCCAACAGCGTTTCCATGGCTTCGACCGGCTGGAGGTCGGTGAGCATGCGGCGCAGTTTCCGGATGGCATCGATCTGTTGCGCAGGAAAGAGCTTCTCCTCCTTGCGCGTTCCAGACTTCGGGATGTCGATCGCCGGGAAAATGCGTCGCTCACTCAGCTTGCGATCGAGGATCAGCTCCATGTTTCCGGTGCCCTTGAACTCCTGGAAGATCAGCTCGTCCATGCGGCTGCCGGTATCGATGAGTGCGGTCGCCAGGATGGTGAGTGAGCCTCCTTCCTCGATCTTGCGTGCGGCGGCGAACATCTTGCGGGGGATCTCCAGCGCCCGCGCATCCACGCCGCCGGTCATGGTCCGGCCAGAGCCGCCGTGGACCGAGTTGTAGGCGCGGGCCACACGGGTGATGGAGTCGAGCAGCACGAAGACATCCTTTCCGGACTCCACCATCCGCTTGCATCGCTCGATCATGAAGCGGCTCAGACGCACGTGGGTCTCGAGGTCCTGGTCATTGCTGGAAGCGACCACCTCGGCCTTCACGCTGCGCTGGAAGTCGGTGACCTCCTCGGGCCGCTCGTCGATGAGGAGCACGACCACGCACACCTCGGGATGGTTGGTGGTGATGGCATTGCAGATCTGCTTGAGGATCGTGGTCTTGCCAGTGCGGGGCGGGGCCACGATGAGTCCGCGCGTTCCTTTCCCGATCGGAGTGACGAGATCGATGATCCGCTGCTCGAGAAGGTCGGGCGCGGTCTCCAGACGGAATTTCTCGATGGGATCGATCGTTGTCAGGTTCTCAAATCGGATCGCATGGATGAACTCCTGGTAGGTGCGTCCGTTGACTTTGAGGACCTCCCGGAGCTGGGGGCTATTCCCCTTGTGTGGGGGGTTGACCGTGCACTCGATATGGCACCCTTCACGGAGTCCCAGCCTCTTGATGGAGTCGGGTGTCAGGAAGACATCTGAGGGCTTCGGGGCGTAGTGGCCCTTGGCAGATCGCAGAAACCCAAAGCCCTTTTCCGAGATCTCGAGGTATCCCTCGTGGATGATGGGTTGCCCATCAGGTCCCAGCTGGGGACCCGCGGGGCGCTGGGCCCCCTGTCCCCCTCCGGGCCTCTGACCATTCTGCGGGGCCTGTGGCCGCTGTGGGGCTGGGGCACCTCCTTGGGAGGAGTGTGGCGTGTTGGATGCGGGCGTTGGTGCGGGCCTTTGGGGCGCTGCCGGACGCGGTGCCGGGGTCCCTTGCGGGGGCTTGCTCTGGAATCCGGGGATCGCCGTCATTGGACGGGGAGAGGGGGTGGCTGCTGCCGGACGGGGGCCGCCGGCTGCTGGTGCTGCACCGCTGGCACCAGGGGACCAGTCTGTGTTCTTGGGCTCGGGTGCCGGGGAGGGCACACTAGAATTGCTCATACTGACGATTCTGTTGTTGGTCCGTGAAATGTCTGATCCCAGGAAATGCGGCAGACAATACTGGCCGCGGGAATTTCGAACTTGGGGAAGCAACCCTGAATCCACTCAAACCGCAGGGTTGTCAGACCTTGGACCTCCTTCAAATAGGGGTATTTGCGCAAAAGTGCAACATTTTGTCCGGGTTTTGTCCGGATCCCCGCTTGGCCTGGGAACCGTGGATGCCCAAACTTCCCATCTGAGAATGGATGCGGCAGATTGACCTCCTTGCCTGATGTCCGACCTGATCACAGCCGCCGAAATCCTGCGCCGGGAGACAGGGACTGGGAAATTTGGGCCCCCGGTTCATTGGGTCTACCGGCCCTTGGACTATGCGTGGCGGGTTCATGTGGCATACCAGGAGCGATTTGGAATCGGTTCCAAACGCGTGGTCTTCATCGGCATGAATCCCGGACCTTTTGGGATGGTCCAGACAGGGATTCCATTCGGTGAGGTTGCAGCGGTCCGTGATTGGCTGGGGCTTCCTGATGCAGTCGAGATCCCCGCCACCCAGCACCCTAGGCGGCCCATCGAGGGGTTTGGGTGTCGGCGATCCGAGGTGAGCGGGCGTCGGCTCTGGGGTTTGTTCGCTGCCCGGTTTGGCGACGCCGAGACCTTCTTCAAGGATCACTACGTCCTGAACTACTGCCCGCTGGCCTTTCTTTCCGAATCTGGGGCTAATATTACGCCAGACCATTTGCCCGCTGTGGAACGCGAACCTCTGGAGGCTGCCTGTGATGGTCATTTGAGGGCGGTCATCAAGGGCTTGAGTCCGACGTGGGTCATTGGGATCGGCGGATTCGCCGCGGAACGGGCCCGCAGGGTTGTTGGGGAAGGGGGAGTTCCCCGCGTTGGACAGGTCCTGCATCCCAGCCCAGCCAGCCCGGCGGCAAATCGGGGATGGGCCGAGGCGGCGACCCGACAACTGGAAACCTTGGGTGTCTGGTGACCGATAGGTTTTCCACGGGATTTCCGATCCTGAGTCTCATGCGGCTTGCGGTCCGCAGGAGCACTGCCCTGTGGCTCGGCGTGGTGTTGTGCTGCGGGCTACCGCTTCTGCCAGCGCGGGGTGCAGCCCGTCCCAACCTGCTTGTCATCCTCACGGATGATCATGGAGTGGGCGATGTGTCTGCCTACCACAAGTCGGATGTGCAGACCCCGAATCTCGACCAGCTGGCGTCGGAGGGGATGCGGTTCACCCGCATGCGGGCGAACGCCACCGTATGCTCCCCCTCGAGAGCCGCCCTGTTGACTGGCAAGTATCCCGACCGTGTCGGGGTGCCGGGGGTCATCCGGACCTGTCCTGAGGACTCGTGGGGATGGTTCGATCCCCACGCTGCCACGCTGCCGGATCTGCTGCGGCGATCCGGGTACAATACGGCATTGGTGGGTAAATGGCACCTCGGTCTGAAATCTCCCAACACGCCGAACGAGCGGGGATTCCAGTTCTTCCATGGGTTCCTTGGCGACATGATGGACAGCTACACAACCCACGAGCGCGAGGGGCACAACTATCTTCGCCGCAATGCCCAGCCGGTCACAGCCAAGGGGCATGCCACCGACCTCTTCACCGATTGGGCCGTCAAGTATCTGGAGGAACGTGCATCCCGCAGGCGGCAACCGTTCTTCCTGATGCTTGCCTACACGGCGCCCCACTTCCCGATCGAACCCCCAGAGGCCTGGTTGGCCCGCGTCCGGAAGCGGGATCCCTCCCTCAGCGATGTCCGCGCCCGGAATGTGGCCCTTGTCGAGCATCTCGACCATGGCATCGGTCGCGTCCTGGATCGGTTGGAGGCCTTGGGGCTCGGGGGTAATACCGTGGTGGTCTTCACCTCCGACAACGGAGGATCCCTACCGCATGGACAGAGCAACGACCCGTGGAAGGATGGTAAACAGAGTCACTATGACGGTGGTCTCAGGGTGCCGTTTCTAGTCCGTTGGACCGGAGTGGTTCCCCCGTCCTCGCAGAGCGATCATGCGGGACTGACCTTCGACATCTTCCCGACATTCCTGGAGTTGGCAGGAGTCCAGATCCCCTCAGGTTTGGATGCCGTCAGCCTTGTTCCCATCTTGCAGGGGGAATCCATGCCTGCGGGACATCGAGATCTCTACTTTTCACGCCGCGAGGGAGGGCGCTATGGGGGCAACAGCTAC
>JBDLQQ010000005.1:0-6052 GCA_039800465.1 Verrucomicrobiota bacterium | reverse complement strand
CTCATGAACCACCTCCTCGGATCGCTCGTCGGCCCCCAAGCCGATTTGCAGGCACGGATCCGCCCCATCGTACCTGGAGGCACTCTCCGAAGTGATCTGTGACCTGAGCCCCAATTCGCCGGCCAGCCGGAAGACCGGGACATGAAAAG
Organism: Verrucomicrobiota bacterium; assembly: GCA_039800465.1. Taxonomy (GTDB): domain Bacteria; phylum Verrucomicrobiota; class Verrucomicrobiia; order Limisphaerales; family UBA9464; genus UBA9464. Next base: position 5,903 of record JBDLQQ010000005.1, on the reverse strand, counting down.
ACGAAAGCCATCGATACCACCAAAAAGCGGCGCTCAGACCCTTACCAAAGCCTCCCACCGGATCCCTAGTGGCAGATCCGCCAGTTCCGAACCTCAGATCTCCCTAGCCTCCTAAGAATTCCCACTACACCAAGGCACACCCAAACCAATTCAGGCGGAATCCAGATGCTTTGGACCCCGATGTCCTGGGGTCATCCCCACAGCGCCACGAAGCTCGCACACCGGGACTTGAATTGCCCCCCGCAGCGGAACAGCCTCGGATCATGCACCCCCCAACCAAGGACACTCCTGCTTCACAACTACTCCGATCCATCCCCGGCCTACTGGGCACGCTTGGCCTGATGTTCGGCATGTCGACTCATGCCGCAGACTTCCGGGAATCCGCGACCCCGGTCGCGTCCCTCAAGGTGGCCGCGGGATTCCAGGTGGAACTCCTTCACACCGTGCCCAAGGACCAGCAGGGCTCGTGGGTCGCCCTGTGCGCCGACCCCAAAGGACGCCTGATCGTGTCCGACCAGTACGGCTCCCTCTATCGGATCCAACCGCCTGCCATCGGGTCCACGTCCGGACCCGCCATCGAGAAGATCGACCTGCCCATCGGCCAGGCCCAGGGCCTGCTCTACGCCTTCGACAGCTTGTACGTCATGGTCGCCAACGAGGCGTACGGGGGGCGCGGACTCTACCGCGTGCGGGACACGGATGGGGATGACCGCTTCGACGATGTCCGGCTGCTGCGAAAACTCGAGGGAGGGGGCGAACATGGTCCCCACGCCATCGTGCCCACCCCGGATGGAAAGGGCCTCTACATCGTCGTGGGCAACCAGACGCGGATCACCGAACTGGCTGGATCGAAGGTTCCGCGTCATTGGGGAGAGGATCTCCTCCTCCCTCGGCTCTGGGACGGGAATGGTTTCATGAAGGGTGTGCTCGGACCTGGCGGCTGGGTGGCCCAGACGGATCCGGAGGGACGGGAGTGGACCCTCCAGACGGTGGGGTTCCGCAACCAGTACGATGCAGCGGTCCACGCCGATGGGGATCTGTTCACCTACGATGCGGACATGGAATGGGACATGAACACCCCCTGGTACCGCCCGACGCGGATCTGCTTTGTCGCAAGCGGGGCCGACTTCGGATGGAGGTCTGGGGCCTCGAAATGGCCCAGCTACTACCCGGACACCCTCCCTCCTGCCGTGGACATCGGACCGGGGTCGCCGACGGGCGTGGTCTTCGGATACGGCGCCCGCTTTCCGGCGCGCTACCAGAACGCCCTTTTCGCCGCCGACTGGAGCTACGGAAAGCTCTACGCCGTGCACCTCAAGGCGGATGGTGCGGGCTACACCGCCACCTCGGAGGAATTCATCACGGGACAACCCCTGCCCCTCACCGAGGTGATCATCAACCCGGTCGACGGGGCGATGTACTTCACCATCGGCGGACGCAAGACCCAGTCGGGTCTGTACCGGGTCACCTACACCGGTCGGGAATCCACCCGGAAGTCCGTCCGAAGGTTGCCAAACCGCGGTGCCCGGGATCTCAGGAGATCACTGGAGGCCTTCCATGGTGTCGAGGATCCCCGGGCCGTCTCCACGGCTTGGAAGCACCTGAGGAGCCCGGACCGCCACCTGGGGACCGCCGCGCGCGTCGCCATTGAATGGCAGCCCGTCGGGAGCTGGAGGTCGAAGGCTCTTGCTGAGACCCATCCAACAGGATCCATCAATGCCCTCATCGCCCTCATCCGCGCCAGCGCCACGGACCTGCCACATCGGAAACCCGGGGCGGAACCGGTCGATCCAACCCTGCTTCCCGCTGTCCTTAAATCCCTGGAGCGGCTCGAGTGGAAGCGACTGACCGAGGAGCAGAAGCTGGGCGTCCTCAGGACCTATGCCCTCGCGTTCATCCGGCTGGGCCGCCCGGACACCGACACCGCAGCACGACTGGGGGCGGTCCTCGAGGGACGCTTCCCAGCCTCCTCTCCCTCCCTCAACCTGCAGCTCGCGGAGATGCTGATCTTCCTCGAGACGCCGCAGGCGGCGTCGAAGATCATGGCCGCCCTCGCGGCTGCGCCGAGCCAGGAGGAGCAGATGTCCTATGTGAAGGCCCTGCGGGTGCTCAGGACTGGGTGGACCACCGAGCTGCGTCAGGCCTACTTCGGGTGGTTCCTCAAGGCGGCGAATTTCAGGGGGGGCGCCAGCCTGGGCGGATTCCTCCGGGACATGAAGAACGATGCCGTGGCACAGTTGACCGAGACGGAGAAGACGGGATTGAAGGAGATCCTCGAAGCAAAACCGCCGCGCCGTTCGGCTCTGGACAACCTCCTCGCCAACCGGAAACAGGTCCGTGATTGGACCCTCGAGGACCTCACGCCCGCCATGCGCTCAGGACTCCGGAACCGGGATCTCGAGCGCGGACGGACCCTCTTCGGGGCGGTGGGCTGCTACAACTGCCACCGCTTTGCGGGTGAAGGTGGGGCCGTCGGCCCCGACCTCACCGGAGTCTCGGGACGGTTCAGCAGTCGGGACCTGCTCGAGTCGATGATCGATCCAAACAAGGAGATCAGCGACCAGTACCAGTCGATCCTCATCACCCGAAAGGACGGAGAGACCGTCGTGGGACGGGTGGCCAATCTCAGTGACGACAGCCTCATGATCGCCACCGACATGACCGATCCGAATGCGTTCGCAAACGTCAGGCGATCCGACATCCAGTCGATCGAACCGTCGAAGACATCCCCCATGCCCGAGGGACTGCTCAACACCCTCAGCCAGGAGGAGATCCTGGATCTGGTCGCATTCCTGATGTCCGGAGGTGCCCGGAACGGCGTGGAGATCCGCTAGGCGGGACCACGGTCGACAGGCCGGCACCACGGCATCGGAGGGCACTCCCGGGCCTCTGGGCTCCGGGAGGACGGGACTGAAAACCAGAAGGGGGCGCGGGTCCAACCCGCGCCCCCTTGTTCTTGGAGAACCTCGAAACCGGCCCTACTTCGCGTCCGGCTTCTTGGCCTCCGCGTCGGCGGGCTTGGCGGCGGAATTCTCCGGCGGCGCATTGGCATTGAGCTGCTTGAGGACGCCCTCGGTGATGTCGGCATCGGTGCCGGCAAGCGTATTGTACATGATCACCGGGGTCTGGTTGATCGTGGTGGCAGCCAGGTCGAACACGAGCGCATAGCCACCTGCCTTGGCCTTGTCATCGACGATGCCACGGATGTCCTTGAGGACGCTCTCCCGCATGCGGCCCTGCTGCTCGCCGAGGGCCTGACGCATGTTCTGCTCGAATGTCCGGATCCCGTTTTCCTGTTCCCGGATTTCCTGCAGCTTCTTCTCGAGTTCCTTCTTTCGACGATCGCGTTCCTCCTCGGAGACGGCGGGATCGTTGAGCCCCTCGCTCGCCTTCTTCAGGTCCTCGTTCGCCTTCTTGTAGTCCTCGATCAGGCCATTCCTGGCCTTCTCGAAATCGGCCGCACGCTCCTTCAGCTGGCCATCGGCCTGCTTGGTCCGCCAGTAGCCATCAAAGACCTTCTTGAGGTCGACCACGGCGATCTTGGTCTGTGCCTGCACCGGGGAGCCGAGCGCAAGGCCGGCCAGGAGCAGGAGCGAGGTGATCAGGGGTTTCATGGAGGATGTGTTCACGATAAGCACTGAGGATTATTAGAAATCACGGGTGTAGCCAACGCCGAACTGGAACTGGCCACTGCTGCGGTTGTACTGGTCGGAAACGATCGGGATGCCGTAGTCCAGCCGGAGCGGGCCGATGGGCAGGTTCAGGCGGAGACCGACACCCCAGTTGGAGTTATAGAGCCCCGTTGTGGTTCCATTCAAATATTGTGAAGGCTGGAAGCTGTAGGCGTCGGGGTAGACCATGCCGACGTCGAAGAACGCCGCGAACCGGACACGCGGGATGACCGGGACGCTGTATTCGGACGATCCGTACCAGAATGTGCCACCACCGTAGGGCTCCGCGGTGAAGTCCTGCTTGGGACCAACCTCGCGGAACCGGAACCCACGCAGGGAGTACATGCCGCCGAGGTAGTACCGGTTGAAGATCGGGGTCACGCCCCGCAGCCCGCGATCCCCGGAACCGTAGGCGTTGACGACACCGATGTTGCCGACGAGCTCGAGGATATGGTTCTTGAAGGTCTCGTAGATGTCGCTCGCGGGGGAGAAGAAGTTGGCTGGGGACCAGTACTGGGCCGCCTTGATCTCCAACTGGTAGAAGCTCGCCTGCCCACCGAGTGGCCCACCCGCCAGCATCGGCTCAAACTGAACCAAATGCCCACGGGTGGGCAGCATCACGTTGTTCCGGGTGTCATGGGACAGCGTCCAATTCAGGCTGGAGACGAGGGTTTCACCAGCCTGCTGGAGGAAGATGGGTGTCTGACCGGGGATTGAGTTCGTCCCAACGATCGAGACCTGGCCACCATTCGTCGCGTACTGGGTCTGCTGACCGGCGGAGGCCAAGGCGTTCATGTACCCGTTGTTCAGGATGATGTTGACGTCCTGGAGCGTGTACGTGGTGTTGATCGAGAAGTTGTAAGGCAGGGCCTTGGTCAGGCCCACGCTGCCACCGATGACCGTCTGGGTGTAGTAGTCGGAGAGATAGGCGAGGTTCCGGTAGTAGAGCTCGGTGTCGAGGCGGAGCCGACGCCCGAGGAACCAGGGCTCCGTGAACCCGAGGATGTAGTCCTGCCGGGCAGTACCCACCTGGGCCCGCGCACGGGCCTTCTGTCCGCCGCCCGTGAAGGTCGGGGGGTTGAAGAGGTCGAAGTTGCCCTGCGTCACCTCGACATAGCCCACCAGCTGGTCGACCGAGCTGTAGCCGGCGCCGAAGGCGACATTGCCGGTGTTCTTCTCCTCGACCGTCACGACGAGATTGCGCTCCCCCGGCGCATCGGTGAACGCATCCTTGGCGTCCACCTTCTCGAAGTAGTTCATCTGCTCGAGGCGGCTCTTGCTGATCTTCACCCGGACCATGTCGAAGGTCTCTCCCGGCGAGACCGCCAGCTCCCGGCGGATGACCTTGTCCTTCGTCTTGGTGTTGCCTCGGATCTCGATCTTCTTGATGAATGACCGGTCCCCCTCCTGGATCATGTACTTGAGATCGATCGTTTGGGTTTCGACGTTGGGGATCTTCTGGGCGGTCACCTTGGCGTCGATGTGCCCCTGGGCCCCGTAGAAGTTCTCATAGCCCTCGAGATCCTTCTCGAGATCGCCCGGACGGAAGATAGCCCCCGGTGCCAGCCGGGGCCGGGTCATCACACCGGTGGAGTCGCGCATGTTCGACACGATCTCGGCCTGGGTGAACTTCTTGTTCCCCTCGAAGGTGACCGAGCCAACGCGGAACTGGGTGCCCTCGGCGACGGTGAACTCGATCTCCATCCGGTTCGTCTTCGGATACTCGAACTCGATCTGCTGGATCTCGAAGTCGACGTAGCCGTTCTCCGCATAGAAGGCTCGGAGCTTCTCCTTGTCCTCCTCGAACTGATCCTCCTTGAACTTGCCGGCACCGGTGATCCACCCCAGCCAGTTCCGACGGCGGGTCTTGATGACCTTGCGGAGCTTCTTGGACGCGAACGCCTTGTTGCCCTCGAAGTCCACGGACTCGATCCGCACCTTCGGAGCCTCCTTGATCTCGAACGTCACCGTGCCTCGGCCCAGCTGCTCGTTGATGCTCGGCATCGGCGTCACGGTGGTGTTCTGCATGCCGGCCTTCTCATAGGCCTTCCGGATCTCCTGGGCGTCGGCGAACAGCTTCCGCTCGTCCAGGGGCTGCCCCACCTTGGAGGTCGTCTTGCGACGGAGCCGCGACACGCTGAAGCGCTTGTTCCCCGTGTACCGGATCTCGGTCAGGATCGGCTTGCTCTGGACGAGGTAGACCAGGATGACCCGTCCCCCGTCGGCCCGCTG
>JBDLQQ010000004.1:0-4684 GCA_039800465.1 Verrucomicrobiota bacterium | reverse complement strand
CCTGAAACGATCACGGATATCCTGTTCGATCCTTTCAACCACTCGCCTCTCGGGGCCATTCTCGGCCTGGGCCTGATTGTCTTCGGCGGGTTTGTCGCTGTGTCCCTCTACTGGAGGGCCTCCGAGGATCCCCTGACGAAGCAGTTGGGCTGGGTGGCGACGGCCCTCCGGTCGCGGCTCTTCTTTGATGCCATCTACGATCGCGTCGTGGTCCCGATCCATGATGCCGTCGCGGCCCTGTTCGGTCTCATCGACCGCTGGCTGCTTCAGGGATTGGTGGTCCGGGGTGGAGCCGGCGCCGTGGATCTCGTTGGACGCGCCCTGAGGCTGGTCCAGACCGGCAACATCCAGACCTATGCCTTCCTGTTTGTGATCGGAGTCGCCGTGCTGGTCGTCCTTGCCCTGAAGTAACCGCCATGTCCCCCGTAACGCTCCTCATCCTCCTCCCTTTCATTGGGATCCTGGCGATTCTGCTGACCCCCTCGAAGCAAGCCTTTGCCTGGCGGCTCTGGGCACAGATCTCCAGCGGGCTCGCCGCGTTGGCCTCCCTGTTCGTGTTCTTCGGATTCCAGCCTGGAGGGGCTGGCTACCAGATGGTCCAGCGTCTCGAGTGGAATTCCGATCTGGGTCTGGCGTTCCACGTGGGGGTGGATGGGTTGAATGTCGGCCTGCTGCTGGCCACAGCCTTGGTAGGATTTGCAGCGGTCTGGGTCTCGGATGAGATCGAGAAGTTTCCCAAGCTCTTCTACATCCTCCTGCTCGCGATGATCGGAGGGGCGTTGGGCGCATTCGCGTCGCTCGACCTCTTCTTTGTCTATTTCTTCAACGAGTTCGCCCTCCTTCCGACCTTCCTGATGATCGGCATCTGGGGGCGGGGGGATCAGAAGAACTTCGCGACCTTCCAGATCACCTTGTATCTCTCCCTGGGAGCCCTCGTGGCACTGGTGGGTCTGGTCTGTCTCTATGCCCTCTCCGGCGCCAACACTCTCGACGTCGTGGTGCTCGGGGCGTGGCTCAAGGAACACCCGCTTTCGGGGGGGCTTCAGACCCTGATCTTCGGGCTGCTCCTCCTTGGATTTGGAACCTTGGTCGGATTGTTCCCATTCCACAGCTGGGCGCCTCTGGGCTATGGGGTGGCTCCGACCGCCACGGCCATGATGCATGCGGGCATCCTCAAGAAGGTCGGCCTCTTTGTCCTGCTCCGCGCCGCCTTCCCGCTCCTTCCCCTGGGGGTTCAGAACTGGACGGGTGTTCTTGCGGTGCTCTGTCTGGGCAATCTGTTGTACTGCGGTTGGGTGGCGATGCGTCAGAAGGATCTGAACCTGCTCCTCGGCAATTCGAGCCTGGCCCACATGGGGTTTGTATTCCTCGCCCTCGCGAGCACGACGGTGATTGGGATCACCGGGGCGGTGCTGGTGATGGTGGCCCATGCCTTCCTGGCGGCCCTCGAGTTTGCGCTGAGCGGATACATCTACCGCCGGGCCGGGACCTTGGAGATGTCGATGTTGGGAGGGACCTTCCGGCAGATGCCGTTCATTGGCGCGGCTCTGATTGCGGCCCTGATGGCGGGATGTGGTGTGCCGGGTTTCGCGAACTTCGCGGGTGAGATCACCGTGCTGTTCGGAGTTTGGTCGGTGATGCCATGGCACGTTGTCGTGGCGGCATGGGGTGGCCTGGTCATCGGCGGCGTCTACATGCTCCGGGCGATCCGCAAGGTGGCGCATGGAGAGGTGGGCAAGGTCCTCGAGGGCAAATCAGATGCCGAGGGCATCGCCCGGGTTCCCTACCTCATCCTGCTGCTGGCCCTCGTGTACTTCGGCGTGGTTCCCGGGGTTTTGGTGGATCGGATCCGTCCGAGTGCCGAACGAGTGGTCGCGCTGGCCACGGCGGGTTCCACCAATGCCGTCCCGGCACACCCCGTCACGTCTGCTGTCCAGACGCCCGCCCCCGCCCACTGACCGCGATGAACTCCTCCCTGCTTCTGATTGAATTCCTCGTCGCCCTCCTCGGGGTCGGGATCCTTCTTGCCGACCTGTGGGTTCCTGCCACGGCGCGGAAGACGTTGGCATATGTGGCGGCGACCGGTCTCCTCCTCATCCTGACCCTTCACGCGGGGGCGCTGGGACCTGTGGATGGCACTGCCTTCGGGGGAATGTTCCTGGTCGATCCCTTGGCCAACTACTTCAAGTCCCTGTTCCTCGTGGTCGGAATCCTGGTTCTTCTGATCTCGGTACAATTCGCAGACCGGCTGGTCGGTTACGGCGAATTCGTGGCCCTCACCCTGTTTGCCTTGGTTGGGATGCTCCTGACCGCATCCGCCAATGATTTCATCCTGATGTTCGTCGCGCTGGAGCTCGTGACCGTGACGTTCTTCATCCTCGTGAGTTTCCAGAGGACCCGCCTCGGCTCGGTCGAGGCCGGCGTCAAATACCTGATCTTCGGCGCCCTGGCCGCGGCGTTCATGGTGTTTGGCATCGCCCTCATCTTTGGTTCGGCCAATACGACGAACTTCTACGAGATCGCCGCCAAACAGGGTGCCTTGGCGGTTTCTCCGGTCTTCCTGATCGGGCTCCTGATGACCCTGGTTGGACTCGGCTTCAAGATCTCCGCGGTGCCATTCCAGATGTGGACTCCGGACGTGTACCAGGGAGCCCCGGCGCCGGTGACGGCGTTTCTGGCGACAGGATCCAAGGCGGCGGGATTCGTCCTGATCCTGAGATTGGCCTATTCGGTGGTTCCTGAGCTTGTGTCCCGATGGGGACATCTCCTCGTGGCGCTGGCGGTGATCACCATCCTCTACGGAAGCCTGTGTGGCCTCGCCCAGCGGTCGGTAAAACGACTCCTGGGATACAGCTCCATCACCAACGCCGGGTTCCTGCTTCTGGGTGTGGCAGCCATGAATGGAACCGGGGCCACGGCAATCGCGTTCTTCATTGGGGCGTATGTGTTCACGACCCTTCTGGTCTTTGCTGGAGTGACCGCAGTCGTGTCGGCGGCGGATTCCGATGACATCACAGCCTTCGGTGGCCTCGGATCCCGGTCCCCGTTTCTTGCCGGTGGATTGACCCTCGGGTTTGCGAGCCTTGCCGGGGTGCCACCCTTCGCCGGCTTTTTCGGCAAGTTCTGGCTCTTCAAGGCAGTGGCTACCCGTGCTGGCGGTGATCCTTGGTTTCTGGCGGCCCTCATCCTCGCCTGCGTCGGTGTGGTGATCTCGATGTACTACTATTTCGGTGTCATCCGTTCGATGTTCTGGCCACGGCAGGACAGTGCGGTGTCCAGGGTCGATGCCGGAGTGCCGACGGCGCTGGCCGCGCTAACCTGTGTTGCTGCCATCCTCGTGATCGGAATCTTCCCTGCTGGCCTTGTTGACCTGTCCCGTCAATCGGTCGCTGGATTGTCTGGAGATGCGGTGATATCTGCCCATGCGGCGGCCCCTGCCTCAGGACACTAGTCATCCGTCGAGTGAACTCGACGCGGCTGCGTCAGCACGACGCAGCCATCAGCAATGCCGGCCGAGTCAACCGCCGGAGCCTCCGTGGTCCCCCTGGGGATCCGCCCTCGTCGCCCCCTCTGTCATCCTGCTGCAGGTGGGTCGAAATCCGGGAGATGCGGTTTCTAGATCAGCTGGGCGATCCCGCAGGCTGAAGCCCGGGAAGCCATCGCTGGGAATCGGTCTTCTTTTTGCTAGGTTGGAGGGTGATTGCCTTGGAGGACGGGTCCGTCGGAGCGGATCCACCGAGACCGATCAGAAGGAGTTGAGAATTCCATGCCGATGACATGTACCGTTGATGAGCTCGTGGGCCTGCTGCGTCAGTCGCTTCGTCTGTTGTGCCCACTCATGTCCCTTGGCCTGGGCTGCGCACTCGTGCCGGGATTGCGGGCCGCCGAGGCCAACGACCTCTTCAAGAACCGATCCCGGATTTCCAGCGACCAGGCCTCCCTATCGTCCAACTCGGTTGGTGCCACCCGGGAAACCGGTGAACCGCTGCATGCCGGCGTGGCCGGAGGCGCCTCCCTCTGGTGGCAGTGGACTCCCGATACGGTGGCTTCTCCACAGGGGGGCTACGTGGTGATCGACACCGCCGGTAGTGACTTTGATACCTTGTTGGGGGTCTATTTCGGTAAATCCTTCGACCAGCAGTTTGATGTCATCGCATCGAACGACAACGCCCCGGGTCTCAAGACAAGCCGGGTGGGTTTCGATGCCCTTCCAGCGGTCGACTACAGCATCGCTATTGATGGACGGGATGGTGCCGCCGGCCCGCTCAAGCTGAACCTGCGGCTCTACACCCTCCCTGAATTCCTGCGACAACCCGATTCGATCGAGCGGATCGAAGGGGAGTCCGCCGTGTTCTCAGTGGATGTCCTGGGAAAGACACCACTCGTCTACCAATGGCAGCATGCTGGCACGAACCTGCCTGGGCAGACCGGATCAGAACTTCGCATTGCAGCCCTGCGGAAGGTCGATGAGGGCAGCTACCGCGTCGTGGTCCGCAACGGCTATGGTCAGGTCAACAGCGCCTCGGCCAATCTGGTGGTCCTACCGGGACCGAAAATCGTCTCCAATCCCAAGGGCGCCAACCCCGAACCCGGATCGACGGTGACCCTCAGTGTGGAGGCCGTGGGGTCGCCGCCACTGGCCTACCAGTGGTTCTACACCCGGAATTCCGGATCCACCCCAACC
>JBDLQQ010000003.1:0-7032 GCA_039800465.1 Verrucomicrobiota bacterium | reverse complement strand
GTACCACAACCTCGTGGCGGACATGCGCAGTCTACCCATCCTCCGTCGCCTCGGTTTTCCCGTGATCTTCGATGCGACCCACTCCGTGCAGTTGCCCGGGGCGGCGGGGGGGAAATCCGGCGGTCAGCGGGAGTTCGCCCCCGTCCTCGCCCGCTGCGCCGTGGTCGCGGGCGCCAACGGACTGTTCATCGAGACCCACCCGGATCCCGACAAGGCCCTCAGCGATGGTCCCAACATGATTCCGCTCAAGGACATGGGCCCGCTGCTCACCCAGCTCTGCCGCCTGAGGCGCGCCCTGGGTTCAGGGATTTAACCGCCAGAGGGTGAAGTTCAGGAAAGTCGCGAAGGACACCCAGGCCAGATAGGGCACCAGCAGAATCCCGGCGATCCGGTCCACCCGGAGGAACAGCACCAGGGTTCCCGCAATGGCGGCCCAGAGCAGGAGGATCTCCGCGAAGGCGAACCCCGGCTGCTGCAGTCCAAAGAAGATCGGACTCCAGAATGCGTTCAGGATCAGCTGCAGCAGGTACATCAGGAGCGGCGTCCGCCGGTTCGTCCATCCCCCCCGGCGCCAGACCCTCCAGGCCGCCAGGGCCATGGTGAGATAGAGATAGGTCCAGACCGGGCCAAAGACCCAGTTCGGTGGGTTCCAGGTGGGCTTGTTCAGCCCGGCATACCACGACCCTGGACCGGCTTGGGATCCGATCGCGGCGGCAAGGAACGTCATTCCAAACCATCCCAGCGCGGCCACGGCCGGGTGGGTGGGACGAAATGGGGGCCGCGGATTCGAGTCCGACGATCTGATTACCGACACGTGGCAATGGTTGCGACAAACCGCGTCCCGCGCAATCGGGCGAGTTGCCATCCCGGGTTTCGGTGATCCCTTCGATCATGATTCGTTATCTGATCCCCCCGCTCCTCCTCGCCGCGTCCTGTCTGCTCCGGGCCGAGACCGACTGGCCGCAATGGCGGGGACCCCATCGGGATGGACAGGTGACCGGACGCGAGTGGCCGTCCAGCCTCCAAGCCCCAGCCCTCAACGTCCGCTGGAAGGTGGAGCTCGACCCCGGCTACTCGGGAGCCATCGTGGTGTCGAACCGGGTGTTCTCGACCGAGACGGTCGACAAGAAGTCCGAACGCGTCCGGGCGTGGGACCGGCAGACCGGCAAGGAGCTGTGGCGTCGCGAGTGGGAGGGCGCCATGAGCGTCCCGTTCTTCGCCAAGGCCAATGGCGATTGGATCCGGGCCACCCCCGCCTGTGATGGCGAGGTGCTCCTCGTCGCCGGGATGCGGGATGTCCTCGTCGCCCTGGATGTGGCGGATGGCACCGTCCGGTGGCGGAAGGATTTCGTCGCGGAACTCAAGTCGGCACTGCCCGACTTCGGGTTTGTCTCCTCACCCCTGATCTCAGGGGATGCTGTCTACGTCCAGGCCGGGGGCGGTGTGGTCCGGTTGGACAAGAAGACCGGTGAGATCCGGTGGCGCAGTCTCGAGTCGAAGGACGGGATGATGGGCAGCGCCTTCTCGTCGCCGGTCCTGGCCGACCTCGCTGGACGGAACCAGCTGGTGGTCCAGACACGGGCGGAGCTCGTGGGATTGGATCCCGCGACCGGATCCGTCCTCTGGCGTCAGCCGGTCGAGGCCTTCCGGGGCATGAACATCCTCACCCCGACCGTCCTCGGGGACCGCCTGTTCGCCTCGGCCTACGGCGGGCGCACCCTCGCCTGGGATGTGAAACGGACCGGCGAGACCTTCAGCGTCACCCCAGCCTGGGAGTTCAAGGCCCAGGGCTACATGACGTCCCCCGTCGTCGTGGATGGCTTTGCCTACCTGCATCTCCGGAACCAGCGGGCCCTGTGCATCAACCTCGAGACCGGCAAGGAGGCCTGGACCACGTCCGAATCGTTCGGCAAGTACTGGAGCCTCGTCGCCAATCGCAAACGCCTGCTGGCCCTGGACCAGAAGGGGGATCTCCTCCTCCTGGCCGCGAACCCGGAACGATTCGAGGTCGTGGATCGCCGGAAGGTGAGCGAGGAGGAGGCCTGGGCCCATCTCGCCGTGACGGCGGAGGGGCTCTACATCCGGGATCTCAAGGGCCTGACCGCCTGGAACTGGACCGCTCCCGCGGCGACCACGGCTTCCGTCGGTCCCGGCCGATAGCCCCACCAGCGGATCACCACCTCTCGGCGTCGCGGATTGCCCGTCCCACCGGTTGCAGCCGGGTTTTCCGGACCGTAGTGTCAAAGCCGGCCGTCGGCCCCCATGAAACTCCGCTTCCTCTACTCCCTCTGCATCGCCGCCCTGGCGGGCTATGTCTTCGTCGGATCCCAGGTCTTCCAGGCCAACGCCGAGAAGGACAAGGGGAACGACGCCTACACGGAGCTGGAGCTGTTCTCCCGGGTGCTCGAACGCGTCCGCCGCGATTACGTCGACGGCGAGAACATGACCTATGAGGACCTCGTCCACGGGGCCCTCAAGGGGATGCTGGGCAGCCTCGACCCGCACAGCGAGTTCATGGAACCCGCTGCCCTCAACGAGCTGAAGGAGGACACCGAGGGGGAATTCAGCGGCGTCGGCATGCAGGTCGCCCAACGTGGGGACGATCTCGTCGTCGTGGCCCCGATGGAGGACACCCCCGCGTTCGAGGCAGGCATCCTGCCGGGTGACCGGATCCGGAAGATCGACGGCCGGTCGACCGAAGGCCTCGCCGTCGGGGATGTCGTCAAGCTGCTCCGGGGCAAGGCAGGCACCGAGGTGCGGGTGACCCTCGATCGCGAAGGCGCCGAGAAACCCCTCGATCTGAGCCTCAAGCGCCAGAAGATCCAGGTCTACACCGCCAAGGACATCCACAATCGACGCGAGTTCCCGGTGGATGCCGACAAGGTCGGCTACGTCCGGCTCACCCAGTTTGGCGAGAAGACCGGTGCGGAACTCGAGGAGGCCCTCCGGAAGATGGAGAAGGCCGGCATGCAGTCGCTCGTCCTCGACCTCCGTGGCAATCCCGGCGGACTGCTCGAGGAGGCCGTCGCCGTCAGCGAGAAGTTCCTCAAGCGCGGGGAGCCGATCGTCTCCACCAAGGGGCGTCATCCGGAACAGAACGTCGAGCGCAAGGCCGGTGGCGGGAAGAAGTGGCTCGCGAAGGACCTGCCCCTCGTGATCCTCGTCAACGGCGGCAGCGCCAGCGCGTCGGAGATCGTCTCCGGCGCCCTCCAGGACCTCAAGCGGGCCACCATCGTCGGCGAGAAGACCTTCGGGAAGGGATCGGTCCAGAGCGTGCTCGAGATGCCCGGCGGCTCGGCCCTGCGTCTCACCACCGCCAAGTACTACACCCCGAGCCAGAAGGTCATCCACGGGAAGGGGATCCAGCCCGATGTCGTGGTGCCGCTGGACGAGGACCAGGAGATCGCGATCCAGCTGACCCGGATCCCGGGCGGGAAGGACAACATCGACCAGGCCCTCAAGGCCTTCCCGCCAGAACGCCAGCAGCGGCTCCGGGAACTGTTCGAGAAGGGCAGCGACGCCCAGCTCGAGAAGGCCAAGGAACTGATCCGCACCGGCGGCGTCGTGAGGCCTCCGGCCGACACCGCCTCCGTGGCTCCACGCGGCTGACCCAGACCCGGGTCCTGGAACACCGGAAGGGTGGCCTGCCGCCTCGCTCTCCTGTCGTCCTGGAATCCCACCACGCCGTGATCCTGGCCCTCGAGACCTCCTGCGATGAGACCAGCGCCGCCGTCGTCCACGAAGGCCGGGTGCTGTCGAATGTCGTGGCCTCCCAGATCCGGCTGCACGCCGAATACGGGGGCGTCGTCCCCGAACTCGCCACGCGGGAGCATCTCCGCAATCTGATCCCGGTTGCCCGCAGGGCGATGGACGAGGCCGGCATCCGCCCATCCGATCTCCAGGCCGTGGCCGCCACCCGGGGACCGGGTCTTCCCGCAGCGCTCCGCGCCGGGTTCACCGCGGCGCAAGGTCTGGCCCTCTCGCTGGATCGCCCACTCTTCGGGATCCATCACCACGAGGCCCACCTGTATTCCCCGTGGATCGAGGGACAGCCGCTCGGCGCGCGATTCGACCTCTTCGAGCCCAACCTGTCCCTCATCGTCAGCGGGGGACACACGCTCCTGGTCCATGTCACGGAACCACTCCGGCATCGGGTCCTCGGCGGGACGCTCGACGACGCCGCCGGTGAGTGCTTCGACAAGGCCGCCAAGCTGCTGGGCCTGGCCTACCCTGGAGGCCCCCAGATTGATCGGCTGGCCGCCGAGGGCGACCCCGCGGCCTTCGACTTCCCAAGACCCCTCGTTTCGGATCCGAACCACGACTTCAGCTTCAGCGGACTCAAGACATCGATCCGCTACTTCCTGCAGAAGAATCCCTCCCTCCCCGACGACCCGGCACGCCTTCGGGACCTCTGCGCCAGCATCCAGGCCGCCGTGGTGGAAGTCCTCGTCACCAAGACCGTCCGGGCCGCACGCACGCTGGGGGTCTCCTGCGTCACCGCGAGCGGCGGGGTGACGCTGAACTCGGGACTCCGTCGCGACCTGGCGTCCCGCTGCGAACGGCATCGCCTCCGCCTCCGCGTCTCCTCCCCGTCCCTCTGCACCGACAACGCCGCGATGGTCGGGGTCCTGGCGGAGCTCCACCGGGCCCACGGTCGTCCACCGACGCCCGCCGACGCCGAGGTCGCCCCAGGATGGGCACTGTGCGATGGAGGTGTCGCATGAGGATTCCTGTCGTCCTGCTCTGGATCCTGTCGCTCGTCCTCGCCGCGGAGCCCAAGGCGGCAGAGGTCCCACCGAGGTCGCCCGAGGCCTTCGATGCGGCGTATGAGGCGATCCGGTCCCGAAAGGATGCCGGCAGTGAGCGCGACCGTTTCCGTCGGCTCGTCGATCTCTGGTGGCGTCAGCAGGTGGTGGGGGATCCCGAGTTCGGGACCTATGTCGGATCCACCGAGGGGCAGGGGCAGTGGACCGACCTCTCCTTTGAGGCCCTGTCACGACGGCGTCAGGAACTCCGGGTCGCCCAGCGGGTCCTCGGGACGATCGATCGGAACCAGCTTCCGGAGGGGGAGCAGCTGTACTTCGACCTGTTCGCCCGGACGCTCCGGTTGTCGGTGGAGGGGGAACGGTTCCCCGACGAGCTGCTGCCGATCTCCCAACTCATGGGTCCGCAGCAGGGACTTGCCCAGACCCTGTCCCAGATGCCCACGGCCACACGCGAGGACCTGGACCGGATCGTCGAGCGGCTCCAGCGGATGGGGCCGCGCGTCGATGCGGTCGTGACCCTGCTTCGGGAGGGCCTGCGTCGGGGCATCACCCAGCCGGCCTACCCGCTGCGGGACGTGCCCCGGCAGATCCTCGACAACATTCCCGACGATCCCCGTCAGAGCCCGCTCTTCCGTCCGCTGGTGTCCGAATCCCCCACGGTCTCCCCGGGGGACCGTGCCGCCGTGCAGGCGGCCGCCCTGTCGGCGTTGACGAACACCGCCTATCCCGCCTTCCGCCGGCTGCACCGGTTCGTGGTCGACGACTACCTTCCCGGCGCGCGCACCCATTGGGCCTCCACCCGTCTCCCGGATGGCGAGGCCTGGTATGCGTTCCGGGCCCGGTTCCATACCACCACGGGGCTGACACCCGACCAGATCCATGAGCTCGGTCTGTCGGAGGTCCGGCGGATCCGTGGGGAGATGGACAAGGTGATCCGCGAGTCGGGATTCACGGGATCGTTCGCCGAGTTCCTCACGTTCCTCAGGACCGATCCCCGGTTCTACTACGACACCGGCCCGAAGCTCCTGGCAGGGTATCAGGAGATCTGTCGTCGGGTGGATCGCGAGCTGCCGCGCCTGTTTGGTCGGCTCCCGAGGTTGCCCTATGGGGTCAAGGCGATCCCCACGTATCAGGAGCGGGCCCAGACCACGGCGTACTACCAACCCGGGGCCCTGACGCTGGGCCGTCCGGGGGTGTTCTTCGCGAACACCTATGCCTTGGACATGCGGCCCAAATGGGAGATGGAGGCGCTGACGCTCCACGAGGCGGTTCCTGGACACCATCTCCAGATGGCGCTCGCGCAGGAGATCGCCGACATGCCGGAGTTCCAGAAGCATGCCGACACCGGTGCCTTCATCGAGGGATGGGCCCTCTACGCGGAGAGTCTGGGGCCGGATCTGGGACTCTACCGGGATGTCTATTCCCGATTCGGACAGTTGGCCTACGAGATGTGGCGTGCGGTCCGGCTGGTGGTCGACACCGGGATCCACAGCCGGGGATGGAGCCGGCAGCAGGCGATCGACTTCTTCCTCTCGAACTCCGGCAAGACGCCGCACGACGTCGAGGTGGAGGTGGACCGGTACATTGTGTGGCCTGGACAGGCCCTCGCGTACAAGGTGGGGGAACTGCGGATCCGGGAACTGCGCCGTCATGCCGAGACGACGCTGGGATCGGGATTCGTGCTCCGGGAATTCCACGACGAGCTTCTGGGCCGCGGGGCCCTGCCATTGGATCTCCTGGAACCCCGGATGAAGTCCTGGGTCGAACGAAAATCCCGGGGCGGGCGCTAGGGCTCATGCGGAGACACGGAGACACGGAAACACGGAGCGCGGGAGGGATCGGGGGGAGCCGAGAGGTCCGATCACTCAGATCGGCATGCGGTGGGTGAGCCTGGCCGCCGATCGCGATCGGGCTATGACACACGAGGCGGTTGCCGCGGATCCTTTGTCATGGTTTTCTGAGCCTGTCCGAACGAGACGCATCCTGAGGGCCTGCGGGGAGAAATCCGCAGGACAGCAACCGGCCCTGAGTTGTGGGCGCGGTGCTTTGGAGACCGGCGACGGTCTCCGATGTGCGGGCGAAAGTCCGAATCAACAATAACCACTCCTGAACCAAGGCCGTCGTCTCGTCATCCGAGCGGCGGCCTTCGTCCTTCCAAGAACCCTCTGGGTGCGTGGCGGTCGACACCGAAGCCATGAAGAAGTTTGACGGTATCAACTATGGGTTCCGCCCGGTGAGCTACTGGGGCGACACGACGGTTCAGCAG
>JBDLQQ010000002.1:0-3182 GCA_039800465.1 Verrucomicrobiota bacterium | reverse complement strand
GCAGCGCATGGACCGGTGCGCCGGCGTGGATCCGGTCGGTGATCCACGGTGCGAAGGCGTAGGCGGTGCCGGCCAGCAGCACCGAGTCCTCGGCGGCCAGGCAGGTCCGCAGGAAATCCTCTCCGTAGCCGCTGTACCATTGGCCCAGGTAGGAGCCGAAGGCGAAGAGGAAGGCCACTCGCGGGACGTCTCCCGGCCGTTTCCAGGCGACATTCTTGGCGAAGTGGCTGTGGCCGGCCTTGGCCGCACCGGTCATGCCCAGGACCCCGAAGTGCGAGTAGTCGGTCTGGAATCCCCATCGGACGGGCGGGCCCTCCTGAAAGAGGTCGGAATTCCAGGCGGCCGGACTCAATGGCTGCGGCCCCATCAAGCGGGGCGCGATGTGCGCGAGGTTCCGATCGACCAGCGGCGCGAGGACGTTGGCGTAGCCGATGGCTGTTTCTTGGAAGGGGAGCATTCCCCGGCGGTAGCGCCAGGCCTTGTCGAAATAGCGCTCCAGCAGGGCGACCTCCACCTCGAGAGCGTTTCGGGGCGATCCCTTGAGTCCGGCGAACCGGCTGTCGAAGTGGGAGAGTCGGGCGAAGTCGATGCGGCCGAGCGGAACCTCGATCCGGCCGGGAGACCCATCGGGCTCGCGGGGCAGCTCGTTCTGATCCCAGCGTCCGTCGCCGGGCACATTCCCGAGAATGCAGTAAGTGCATTGGCTTCGGGGGCAATCGGGGCAACCAGTCTTGAACGCCCCGGTGTCCGTCCAGGCGCCGGTGAGGTCGCCGTAGAACAGGTCGGCGGGCCAAGCTCCGAGGTGGATTCCGGCCGGATCCTGGCAACCGACGTGGCCATCCTCGGCGGCCCAACCGCTCTGGGGGATGGTGGGATGACCGATGAGGACCGCGACGTGGGGCCGTCCCGGATGGGTTTCGTACTCGCGGCGGATGAGCGACTTGATGGTCAGGAGGTTGGCTCGATTCCGCGGCAGGGCTTCCACGTCGTAGCGACGGCAGTCAAAGTCCTGCGGATCGGCGTCCACATGGCGCGGGACACGATGCTCGACCACCTCCCAGCCGTCGGCGACCAGGTCGGCGCGGTAGCGCTGCAGAGTGGCCGTGAGTCGAGCGGCGAGCGTCTCATCCACCAACAGCAATGCCCGCCCGCGGTCGACCGGAGGCAGGGCATCGTGGGCCACGCAGACTTCGAGCGGCGGGCGGCCATTGCGGACGACTCGGTAGCCGTAGGTATGACCGGGGCGAGCGGTCGAGTCGGTGAACAGGGAGGTGCGCGCGTCGCGATCGATGACCTCCCACGGACCGTCGGTTGTCCCGAGGGTTCGGCGCGCGATCGGGTAGAACGCTCCCTGTTCGCCATCGCCTTCCCAGTCTCGCCGGAAGGTCAACCGGACCCCTTCCGGAGTGGATTCCGCGCGAATCGACTCGGCCACGTCGGCCTCGAGCGGCCGTCGATCGGTCCGCGACAAGCCCGCCGGGTCGCCGGGGTGGCCTGGGGTTCCGGGCACCAGATGATTCCGCAGGATCACCCGATCGAGGCGTCCCAGCGCCGGTGATCGGCCATCCCTTGAATTGCCCAGGCTGAAGGTGCCCAGGTCGTCGCCGGTGCGGGGCGGAAAGGAGTGGGACTCTTTGGGGAGCCGATCGAAGGTGTCCCGGCTGAAGGAGAGGTGCAGGGTCCAGTTGGTCCGCCCTTGGAAGGGGTGCGACTGGATGCTCGACCGAGGCAGTGGCGACCAAAGGGTTTGCTGATAGGTCTCGGAAACTCGGGTGAGACCGAGTTGGAAACCGCCTGCCTCGATCACCACCCGGAGACCCGGTGCATCCATCAGCACACAAGCCTCCGCTGGGGCGTCGTTGGTCCCGCCATGGAACCAGTCGGGCGAGTAGTCGAGGGATAGGGAGCCGTGGAGCGGCTGCAGCAGGGGGCGACTGACGCCGTCGCGGACTGAGGCCAGCGGGTAGCGGAGCACCTGCCCGGCCAGGTGGAATCCAGCGGCGCTGCGATCGAAGGAAGGCTCGCGCGAGGCGGACGATCCTGGAAGGGGGAGGACTCCGCTGTCCGTCTCGAAGCGGTCGGTGTCGAATCCGAGGCGAGCCAGCACGCGGGGCCCCACGCTAAGCGGGTCTTCGGGGTCGGTGCCGTCGAGGACTTCATCCAGATCGCTGCGACCGTCCTTGTCGCTGTCGCCGCGCCCCGGGATGGGGCGTGACTTCGCGGCGGGGAGAGATGCGTTCGGCCCCACCTGAGTGGGGGTGATCGGAGATTCCGTTTCCCGTTGCAGTCTTCCCGACCCCATCCATCGCAATCCGCGCCCCGGGGCCTCGCGCAGCACGGTGCCCGCAGCCAGCGTGATCACGGCGTTGCTGACCGTGGTGCCTTCGGCCCAGTAGTCGATGGGCCAGTGGTGGAAACCCAGTTTGATCGGGTTCAGCCCGCCCGCCTCCACCAGGGCCTGATCGCGGATGGCCCGAGGCTTCAGGTACAGGGACTGGGTCACCATGAGGGGGAGGGGTTCGGGCGGGAGCACGGTCATCGCCGGGAGCGCCGCGGCCAGTTCCGGGTCGAGCAGAGCGTGGGCGAACCCCGGGCGGATCCGGCGGCTCCCCGGGGGCAGGTACAGCGAGCCGGCCACCTCGCCGAGGATGCAGCGAAGCAACTCCAACGTGGATCCCACGGGTTCCCGATTGAGGATGTTGGCGCGGGCAACGGTGAGCTGCTGGCCGTCGATCCGGCTGGACTTCAATCGGTGGAAGGGGGTTTCGACCCGATGGAGGAGTCCGTTGCGCAGCACCAACGTACTGTTCGTGGCTTCGATGCCGATCTCGCAGCGTTGGATCTGGAAGTGCCACAGGGCCGCGCTCGTTCCGGTCCAGCGCAGGGCCACACGGGCGTGGGAGATCCGAAGATCGTTCCAGCGGGACGGAGCCGCTACCGCCCCCGGGCCCACCACGGCCAAGGCGACCTCAGCATAGGGAGCAGAGGAAGGGGTCCCTTTGGAGCCGGGAACAGGTTCACCTACCGAATCATCGTCCGAAGCGGTGAACACGATGGGGGCTTCCGGTGTGGCCAGCCAGGAGACGTTCGCGTCCTTTGCCAATTCCAAACCTGCCGAACATCCCGGGAGGAACTTGATCACGCAGCCCGCCTCGAAGCGCACCGTTCCCTCGAGCCTCACC
>JBDLQQ010000001.1:0-10643 GCA_039800465.1 Verrucomicrobiota bacterium | reverse complement strand
CAGGGAAACGTTCCTCGAAATCCCCAGGCACAGCGATCGTTGGACGGCAGATACCAAAAGCGACCGGGCCTCGAAGCCCAGGCAGAATCAGGAGTTCGACCGGTCCCAGCCCGATGCCATTGCGAATCCGTTCTACCGCCTCCACCGACACGGGGTTGACCCTGCCGTCCCGGGCAACTCGCCCCCCGTGGACCTGCCAGGCCAGCCAGACACGTGCTCCCAGCGCCCGTGAGAGAAAAGCCGCCATGCCTGCGAGCCAGACGACGCCCGGCCATTTCGGTGTCCTCGCGGACGATGGCGGTTCCGATCTCGGAGCCCGAGTGGCTCCGATGGCTTCAGTCGCATCCCGGTCGGGATCGGCGTCAGTCATCGATGTCGTCACCACCCGCGAACGCATCGGTTCAGGGTGATGGTGCATCACCTTGGGCAGCCAATCGCGGCCACCCAACACCTCGACACCCCACACCACCGCCACGCCCAGGAAGACCGACTGCCAGATAAGTCGTCGCCACTGGACTACTTTTGTCCAGTGGCCGGCCCAAGTGGCCACCGCCACCAGCACAGCCGCTTCGACGGCGAGCCGGCCCAGCAGGGATTCCCAACCGAAGAGTGCGGGGATCATTGGGCCCTCCTTTTGGCCTGTTGGATGAGTTCCTCCAACTGGTCGAGTTCCGAGCGACTGACTTGCCGTGTCGTAAGGAGATGGCTGACCGCATCCGCAAGGCTTCCCTCGAACAACCTCCCGACGAAGTGTTCCGCGGCACTGCGGTTCACGTCATCGGCCTGAACCGCCGCACGGTACAGGAAGCTCCGCCCCTCCTCCCGGTGGGTGACCAATCCTCGGGCCTCCATCTTCCGCAGCATCGTGGCGATGGTGGTATAGGCGAGGTTCCTCTCGGGTTTCAGTGCTTCGTGGACGACCCCAACCCCGGAGTCTGGTTGTTCCCAAAGCACTTCAAGAATTCGGAGCTGGAGATCCCCCAGCCGGAGTGGTGGTTCGTGCATGTGACTACCTTGGTAAAACTACCTGGGTAGCAGAATCAAGAATTACCGCGGTAGTCATGCCGACTCAACGGATTCCCATCCTTCGAGGGCGAACCCACGGCTGAGGCGGCGTGAGGGACTGGGTCAAGGGACTGGGGTCAGGTCCTTTGAACTCCCTTTGGAGCCATGGAATGTGCCGCAAAAGCGGGTGAACCCCACCTGCAGGGCGTCCCCACCAACGCGGGAGACAGCGGGTTTCAAACCTCTTGAAACCATCCCTTAGGTTTTACCATGGCTGGCTGCGCTTAACAAAAAGGGTAGTGAAACCATCCCCTCCGGCGGGTCAGGGCATAAAGGGTCAGGCATAAAGGGTCAGGCATAAAGGGTCAGGTCATGTATCAGAGGGCATAAAGGGTCAGGTCATCTGTCAGGGGTTAACTCCAGGCCCGCTATGTAATTTCATAGGTTTCCACCGATTTCCCAATTCAGACACGGTTCCCAGACTGACCCTGAGTTCCAGAGGCTCTCCACCGTCACTGAATCTGGGTGCGAACCCGCCCACCAAAGTCATTCGGTAAAGGCCGGGCCGCCCAATTTTCGCCAGATCGCCAATGACTTGGCGATCCGCGGCGCGGTTTCTCCAGTTGCAGAATGTTCTCCCTCTGAGGGTTGCCGGTCACCCGGCCACTCGAACACGAAGGTCACGCAGGCAACTCAGAGCCAGTCCCGACAATCCTCGGACTGGTCGTGCGCCTGTTGTCCGACGAGGACCAAACCGTTCGCGATGCCGCTCGAATACCGAGTTCACGTACTCCCGGCTTCCCAGCACCGCTCCATCTACCCAATACCGGACCCGCAGCTTCAGATACTCCGAACGCTGCAGCGTCCCACCCTCCGACAACACCTTCAGCAGTGTGTCCCGGTCGAATCCCCGTCGCAGCGGACGTCCCTGCTCATCGGTCCCCTCCCGTTCCTCTCCCTGTCGGAAGAGCAGTTTCCGGTACTCCTCCAGCACCCCATCCACCCCGACGCCCAAGGCCGCGGCGAGACCCTTCCGGGCTGAGGTATCGGAAGCCGCAGCCTCGGCATACCCACACCATCGGTAGTCCTTGGGATCGTCCACCAGTCCCGCCCGGACCGGGTTGAGGTCGATGTACGCCGCCACCGTGGCCAAGGCCGGGCTGTTCCCCTCGACCAGAGTGCTTCGAAACCGCCCTTCCCAGAGGGTCCCCTCGCGATCGTGGACCCGGTTGAACCACTGGCTGAAGCGCTGCTTGAGAAGCTTCATGAAGTGGCTCAGGTCCAACATCTGGGCCCACAACATCTGGCGAAGTCTCTCCACGGCATCCTCCTGACCTGCCGCACGGAACCGCTCGAGCATCTGACGAGCTGCGACTGCGGTCAGGGCACTGCTGGTGAGGTGTTCCAACCGCTTGATCAATTCCTCCACCGGTGGGGGGACACTCGGCTTCTGGGGCACCTTGATCAGGAGGTGGAAATGGTTGGAGAGGATGCACCAGGTGAGCACCTCGACCCCGCAGAACAGGGAGTATTCGTGAAGGAAGGAGCGGAACTTCTCTCTCTCGCATTCCTCGAAGACACGGTTTTTGTCCACCACCCTTGAGACGCAGTGGTAATGGCCTGCTTGCTCCTCGGGTCCGGCTTTCCATCGTGGTAGTCGCATACCAACCACTCCACCACGCGCTGAGTCCCCTAAGCCAGAGCCGGCCCATCCCAAAATCTAGCGATAGATGACCTGACCCTTAGTCCTCCCAAACTTAGCGATAGATGACCTGGCCCCGAATCTAACGCTTGGACCTGATCGTGAGGACGCTGGCTTGTGTGAAAGCCCTGCCGATCCCGAAAACATGGTGGAACGTGGGGTCAGGTCCTGTGGGTGGATGATGACCTCGCCTTGGATTGATGGTTGAATTCACCGATGACTGGGTCGTTGTCGGGGGATGGCTTGATGTCGGGTGGCCGGGCGCTGCGCGTGACGTTGGCCGCCATCGCCGTGGCCTGCCTCGGTCTCGCCTGGTGGCTGTATCCGGCAGAGAACCGATACTCGATCCTCACCAGCACCATTTCCTACCTGGGATCGCCGGACCCCGATCGCAATCCCCAGGGGTGGCGGGTCTATCAGGTGGGCATGACCTCGTTGATCCTCCTGATGGGTTCCTGGCTCTCCCGGCGCCACGACGGGTTTCGCCATCGACGAGCCCTCCTCGGGCAGGTGGGCAGCGGTCCTTTGGTGGTGGCGTTGGTGATGCTACTCGTGTCGGTTTGGATCCCGGACAGTCGCACCCAGGAGTTCCTCGGGGAAAAGGCGACCCGCGTCCACACGCGCCTGGCGATCCTCGCCATCCCAGTGCTCGGGGTGGGACTGACCCTCGACACCGTCGGTCGCTTCCTGATGGGTACCCGTCTGGTGAGGCTCTGGCCGGCCTTCCTCTTTGCGACCCTGGTCGCGTTTGCGTTCTGGAAGCTGGCCGAGTGGGAGTCGTTGTGTCGCAACGACCGATCCCTTCGGCACTGGCCTGGCGATGGAATCCATTCCACCCCGCTCTGGGAGTGGATCACCTTCCTCTACCTCATCGGCCACATGAGGTGGATGTCCAAGGCACCTCCCACCGACGAGGGCTGACCCCGCGCTTCAGGGTTTGAGTTCCCGGATCCGGATATTCCGGAACCAGACCTCGTCGGAATGATCCTGCAGCAGGATCGGGGTCGGGAACCCGGTGCCCCATCGGGCTTCCCCCTTGAACTTGCTGGCGGCTTTGGCGTCCGCCAGCGCTGGCGAACCCAACTCGTAGTCGAGGACCTTCACCCCGTTGAGCCAGTGCTCGACGTGGTGGTCACGGACCACGATGCGTGAGGTGTTGATCTCCCCAGCCTTCCGGACCGGTGCCTTCTGGGGCGGCAGAGCGTCATACAACGCGGAGGTCTGGCGCTTCGGACCCACCGAGGCGTCCGGGTGGGCGGCATCGTCGATCACCTGGTACTCGTGTCCGATGGGCGCGCCCCGGGACTCGTCGACGAAGTACTTCACGCCACTATTCCCGCCCGGGGCGATGCGCCAGTCGAAGGTCAGTTCGAAATTCTGGAACGTGCGGGTGGTAATGATGTCGCCGCCGCCTCCCTTGGGCTTGTGGTGAAGCCAGCCGTCCTCGACATCCCATCCCGCCGCCGGGAACTCCTTCTTCCCGAAGCCGCGCCACCCTTCGGTGTCGCGTCCGTCGAACAACAGCGTCCAACCGTCCTTCCGCTGATCGGGTGTGAGCGTGTTCGGCTCGGCTCCGTGGAGCGCACAGAGCGGGATCAGCGCGGCGAGGAGAGCGAGAAGGGGGCGCATGGTCGGAATCACTTCGAGTCCAGTCGGCGCACCCGGATGTTCCGGTACCAGACGTCATCGCCATGGTCCTGGAAGCAGAGATGGCCGACCGATTCGCGGGCGAACTTCGGGTAGTCCTTGAACTTGGACTGGGCGATGAGCTCCCGGGCTGCGGGCGAGGCCAGATCGATTGAGACGACCTTCTTGCCGTTCAGCCAATGTTCCACGGCCCAGCCGCGGACGATGAGTCGGGCCTTGTTCCATTCGCCCACCGGCCTCAGGGATTTCTCGGAATTCGCTGCCACCAGGGCGTAGAGGGCCGAGGCGCTGGTCTTGGGATTCCGACCGTCGCCGTGACGGGAGTCGTCGAGGACCTGGTACTCCGGTCCGGTCTGCCACGGCTCCTTGAGGTCTTCCGACACCCGATACATCACCCCACTGTTGGCGCCCGGGGCGACCTTCCACTCGAACTCGAGTTCGAAGTCCCCGAACTGTTCCTTGGTCACTAGATCCCCAGCACCGCCACCCGCCTTCACATGGAGCGTGCCGTCGACCACTTCCCATCCCTTCTTCGGGAACCCGTCCTGCTTGAACTGGCGGAATGCCTCGGTGGACGTGCCGTCGAACAGGACCTTCCAAGGCCCTTCAGCTGCCCAGGTGGGCAGGGTGCCGAGGACAACAAGGGCCACCGTGGAGCCAAGGATGGAACGGAGAGAGCGATGGGATTTCATGGAATTGGGGATCGACGGATGGAACGACAGGGTGATTCAGATCGTCAAGGTGCGGTCCTCCAACGGAGGTCACATGGACTTCAAACCGGCGCTGTCGGCCTGCAGGATGTGCATCGACGAATCCGGAAGCACCCGGTGCATGGCACGGGCCACGGCCTCGGGCTTCTGGAGAGTCAGGCAGATGATGGTGCTGCCGCTGCCACTGAGCCATCCGCCGATGGCGCCGGCCTTCTCGCCGGCGCGGATTACGCGGCTCAGCTGCGGGATCAGCTGTTCGCGATAGGGCTGGTGGATCCGATCGTCGAAGCAGCCGCGCAACGCCTCCAGGTTCCCGCTGGCGAACGCGGCGGTGATCAGCGCGACGCGGGTGAGGCAATGGACGGTGTCTGCCTTGGAGAACTGTTGTGGGACCAGCTTGCGGGCCATGGGCGTGCTCACCTCGAAGTTTGGGATCAGGGTCACGAACCGCGCGGCGGTCGGAACGGGGAAGCGGATCGCCCGGGCTGTCGTGCCCACCATCGTCGACGCTGTGAACCCACCAAAGGTCGCCGGCGCGGCGTTGTCGGGGTGTCCCTCGAGTCGGCTGACCAGTTGAAACAACGCCTCGCGATCCAAGGGTTCGCTGACCATCTGGTTGAGGGCTGCCGCGCAACCCAGGCGGGCGGTGACGCTCGAACCCAGTCCCCGTGCCAATGGGACTTCTCCTTCGATCGCGATCTCGAAGCCGAACGACGGTTTCTTCGCGGCGCGGAAGAAGGCCGTGGCGGCTTCCTGGAGCATCGCGGTCGCCGGGCCCCGGGAAGCCTCCTCGATGGGCGATGTGATCACGATCCCGCGACGTTCGATCCTGCGGACGGTGATGCGGTTGTAGAGTTTGAGCGCGAGCCCGAGAGTGTCGAATCCGGGTCCAAGGTTGGCGGTGGTTCCCGGAACGCGGACGGTGGCGGAAGGGGTGGGCATGGGGGAAATATGAGTGGTGGCTCGGGGGAGTTCAGCTCTCGGATCGGGTCTCCCGATTCAGGACATCGACGACGGCTTGTCGTGGGGACTTGCCCTCATGGAGCGTGGCGTCGACTTCGGCGGTGATGGGGGCGCTGACGCCGAGCCGGATAGCCAGCTCATGGGCGGATCGGCTGGTGGGAAAGCCTTCGATGACCGTGGCTGAAGCCGCCAGCAGGTCCGCCACGCGTTCACCGCGGCCGATCCGCTCGCCGAAGCCGCGGTTCCGGCTGAGGCGACTGGTGCAGGTGACCGTCAGATCGCCGAGTCCGCTCAGTCCCGAGAAGGTCTCGGCCTTGGCACCGCAAGCGACGCCCAGTCGGCTCATCTCCGCCAGGCCCCGGGTGATCAGGGCGGCCTTGGCATTATCCCCGAGTCCGAGCCCGTCACAGATGCCTGCGGCGATTGCCACGACGTTCTTGAGGGCCCCGCCCAACTCGACCCCGATGACGTCGGTCGACGTGTAGACCCGGAAGGTGGGGCGGTGGAAGAGGGCTTGGATCTGTTCCGCGATGTCGGCTGAGGGGCTGGCGGCGACGACGGCGGTGGGGACTCCGCGGGCCACCTCGGCGGCGAGGGTCGGTCCCGAGAGCGCAGCGACCCGGGCACGGGGTGCGGTCTCGGCGAGGATCTGGCACATGGTTTTGCCCGTGGTGTGTTCGATCCCCTTGGTGGTGCTGACCATGATCCCGTCGAATCCGGGCATCCGCCCCGTGATCTCGCGAAATGCCTTGGAGGGGACGGAGACCACGACGACCTCTGCCTGATCCATGGCCCGGGTCAGATCCGATTCCAGTCGGAGTGCCTCGGGGAGTGGGACCCCGGGGAGATACCGACGATTCTCCCGCAGCCGAGCGGCTTCAGCGAGGCGTTCGGAGTTGTTTCCCCACAGGACAACACGGTGTCGGTTCTGCACGAGGAGCAGCGCGAGGGCGGTGCCCCAGGATCCGGCTCCGAGTACGGTGACGTTCATGATTTCGGGGGTGAAGGTTTGCGGCCGAACTCGATCCTGGATTCGGTCCCGGCCCGGAGTCGTTGCAGATTGCCCCGATGGCGCCAGATGGCCAGACCCCCAAAGATGAAAGCCACGGCCCAGAGGGCATGGTTCCGGGAGGTGAGCATGGTGGCGATGGGCAGCACGATGGCGGCGACGATGCTGGCCACCGAGACGTATCGGGTTGCCAGGAAGACGATCAACCAGGTCGAGAAGGTGATCGTAAGTCCGAGTGGCACAAGGGTGGCCATGACTCCCGCTGTGGTCGCGATACCCTTGCCTCCTTTGAATCGAAGCCAACAGGTGTAGTTGTGTCCGAGAATTGCGGCCACGCCGGCAATCAGGGGCAGCGATTCTGAGGCGGTGCTGCCGACGATCCGGACGGCCAGGCCCGGCATCCAGAGAACGGCGGCCGACCCCTTCAGGGCGTCCGCGAGCAGGACGAATGCCCCTGGGCCTTTTCCGAGCACGCGGAAGGCATTCGTCGCCCCGATGTTGCCGGAGCCGTGGGCACGGAGGTCGACGCCTCGAAACAGGGCGACCAGGTATCCGGTCGGAATCGAACCAATGAGATAGGCGCCTGCGATGACGACGATGAGGGCGAGCATTGTTTCCGTTCCGTATGGTGTAGGTCCTCGGCTCCGGGGTGCCAGTCGCCAGTTTTAGGGATAACAACGATCCCGGAAGGATCCCGGAGGGAGAATCGATACAGGGCCTGTCCCTCTGTCGTGATTCCCCCGAGCGCCTGTCCCTTTATCCGGTTGGAATGACGGGGGACTGACAGAGGACCCGTCCCCCTGTCCCCGCGTCCCCCTGTCCCCGAGGACCCGTCCCTCTATCGTGATTCGGTGTCGTGATGTGTGGAGGCTCGCGTCAGTGGGGCGGGGTCGCGGGAGGGGGTTCCCAGGCGTCCATCGGATGTTCCCGGTTCCACCGCAGCATCAACTCGACATTCTCCTCAAACCGCCCCCGACGCTGGCCGCCCCCCGCCTCGGGTCGATCATCCCGCACGTAGCCCAGGTAGACCGGTTCCGGTTCCGGTTCCCGTCCACGATCCCCGTTCCTCCCGATCCAGTCGGCGAGGGCCTGTCTATGCCGTGACAGTTCCTTCTCGTACCGCAGATCGGTGGCGACGTTTCGGAGTTCGAAGGGATCGGAGGCAAGATCGTAGAACTCCTCGCGGGGCCTGGAATCCGCCATCACCAGCCCCTCCTCCGGTTTCAGGGCGCCAGCGGCGTGGAGTCGACGCAGGGTCTGGACGATGGCCTTGTCATCCATGTAGCGGTTCGGCTGCCGATAGGGCCGGGTCGGATAGTAGTTCCGGATGTACTTGAACCGGTCACTCCGGACCGCCCGGATCCGGTCGACCGTCTCGTCCGCGCGATCCCGGGCCGAGAAGACGAAGGATCGTGGGCTGGGGTTGTCCTGAAGCGCCTTCGCCTGCATCCAGCTCGGCGGGTTCAGACCCGCCAGCCGCAGGGTTGTCGGGGCGATGTCGATGTGTTCGACCAGATCCTTCCTGACCTGCCCCGGGGCGAATCCGGGGCCGTTGATGATGAGAGGAACCTGGATCCCTCCGTCGTAGAGGAACTGTTTATGCCGGACGTGGCTGATCCCATGGTCGCTCCAGAAGATCAGCACCGTCCGATCAAGCTCCCCGGCCTCGCGCAGCCGGGTGATGATTTTCCCGACCTCCCAGTCGACGTACCGGACGGCGTCTAGGTACTGGGCCCAGTCTTCCCTGAGGATCGGATCCTCGGGGATCCCGGGCGGCAACCGGAAGGCGTTGGTGGGCGTGACGCTGCCCAGGGTGGCCTTCACCCTCGTGGGCCAATCCCGACCGGGGGCTTCACCTCGCCTCTTGCCACCGAGGAGTTGAACCTGAGCGAAGAAAGGCTGTCCCGGGCGTCGACCGGCCCAATGACGGGTCTCATAGGTGGACGCGGGGTCCCACACGAAGTTGTAGTCAGTCTTGGCCACCCCGACCGCTCCGTCCTGCTTCAGGAAGTCGTCCAATGACAGGTTGGTGACGTGGTACCCGGAGTCCCTGAGGAGCCTGGGGACCGTGGTGACATCCCCTGGGAGTCGGATGGGATGTCGGGCGCTGCCGCTCCGGTGGTTCTGACATCCGATGTGGGTCTGGTAGCAACCTGTGATGAGTGCCGAGCGACTGATCGAGCAGATGGGGCCTGTGGTGAACGCCGCAGTGAAACGGACACCCCCGGCCGCCAACCGGTCGAGATGAGGCGTCTCGATGACCGGGTTCCCGTAGCACCGCAGGTCCGGCGACATGTCGTCCACGAGGATCCAGACGATGTTCAGCCTCGCTGGAGGCGGTTCCGCTGCCGTGATGGAGATCCCGAGGCTCAGGAGCGGGCCCAGGATCCGCAGCAGAAGACGGAGGGGAGACGGGATCACTGCGAGGACGCTGCCTGCAGCCGCGGATGGAGGTCAATCCGGGGAGTCCTCGTGGTGTGGTCCTGGCACTGGATCGGTATCAGGGCCCGTTTGGATTCCACCAGGCGTCGAGTTCCTGGCGCAGTCGCTGGACCCGGGCAGTGTTCCGGCCGGCTCGGTCCTGACGCTCCAGCGGATCCGTTCGGATCCGATACAACTCCGGTCGTCCTGCCGCCTCGTTCCACGGTGCCGGGACGATCAGTTTCCATCCGTCCTGCACGATCCAGCGCCATCTCAGGCCCAGGTCTGGACGGTCGAGGTCCACCGCGTCGTGGGTGAAGCACTCGCCGAACACGGATCGTCGTTTCCGTACAGCGCCTCGATCCAGGAGATCGATGCCTGGCAGTCCCTCGGGAACAGGAGCTCCGGTG
Organism: Verrucomicrobiota bacterium; assembly: GCA_039800465.1. Taxonomy (GTDB): domain Bacteria; phylum Verrucomicrobiota; class Verrucomicrobiia; order Limisphaerales; family UBA9464; genus UBA9464. Next base: position 776 of record JBDLQQ010000001.1, on the reverse strand, counting down.
AGGCGTGCCAGCGTCGGCAGGAGGTCCAGGCTCGAAACCGCATGTTCGCTCTCCCGACGGGCCTTGATGTGACCGGGCCAACTGAGGAGCACCGGTGTCCTCAGCCCTCCGTCGTAGGGGCTCTGCTTCGATCTCGGGGCGAAGCGCCCCGTCTCGGGATCGGTGATCCAGCCGTTATCGGTGACATAGGCCACGATCGTCCGGTCCGCGATGCCGCGACGCTCGAGGAGATCCATGAGTTGGCCGCACGTCTCGTCAAACCACTCCACCATCGCGTGGTATCGGGCGACGGGCAGGGGTTCCCCGAGATCCCGGTATCGCGCCAGAAGACGTTCCGGCGGGGTGTGCGGGTCGTGGGGCATCATGGGGGCGTACCAGACGAACCAAGGGCGTTGCTCCTGTTCCGCCATTGCGACGAAGTCCTCGATTGGCTTGAGGGTGACCCGCCCAATCTGGAGCCCGTCATCCCCATGGCGATCGCCGCGGGTCATGCCGTGGGTGAAGCCGCCTCGTGAGTAGCTGTTCTGCCACCATTTGCCGCTCTGGAAGCTCAGGTAGCCCTTCGTTTGGAGGATGCGGGGCAGTGTGGGCATCGCATCCAGGAACGAGGACAGGCGCTCACGGCCTTCCCGGAAAGCGGGACTCCGATGGAACGCCTCCCCGCTGAGCGTCGGGGGTCGCGGAGGATCGTTGCAGACCACGCCGTGTTCATGAGGGAAGCGCCCTGTGATCAGGGAAGCCAGGCTGGGACAGCACAGGCTGGATGGGACGTAGCC